>DASYRR010000282.1:0-28979 GCA_036004125.1 Pyrinomonadaceae bacterium
AGACACGGAGACACAGAGCTGCACAGAGAACTTGTTCAACCCATCGTGACTCTAAGAAAAAGAGACACAGACCCAATGCCTAAAGACTCCCAGGCAGTTCTCAACTCATCTGCTCCTGATTTCACCCTCCCGGACGGGAACGGAAATCAATGGCGTCTATCGGACCAACGCGGAAAGGTTGTCGCACTGCTTTTTTATCCCGGCGATGAGACACCGATTTGCACTGCCCAGCTTTGCTCAGTTCGCGATCATTGGGACGATTACGTGGCAACGGGTGCCGAAGTTGTGGGGATCTCTTCAGACTCGGTGGAGTCGCATCGCAAGTTTGCCGAACACCGGAAGCTTCCGCTTCGCCTGCTGTCAGACGCTGAGGGAGAAGTGTCGCGTCTGTATGGCGCACGTTCAATAATTCCCGGCAAGGTAGCGCGGTCTGTATTTGTTATCGACGGCGAAGGAATCCTGCGCTACGCCGATGTGCGACCGTTGGGACTATTCAAGCCAAAGGATGAGGCGACGATCGCGGCAATCAAGGCAGCACAGGTGTGACCGGGAGAGAGGGGAGACGGGGAGAGAGGGCGACGGGGTGATAGGGTGAATCAAAAATCATTGGTCATATATCATTTGACATTTCTCATAATTTCTCATTTGTCATTTTGGAACCCCGTGGTCAGCGGTTACCTTTAGTGGCTTCTCTGAATAATTCAGGCGCGCCAGTGCTGGGAGCGCAGGCGTCCTCGCCTGCTGGTTTCGACTGAAGTACGTGGAGGGTGACCAGCTGGCGTGGACGCCTGCGCTCCCAGCACTAGCGCGCCTGAATTATTCGGAGAAGCTACTAAAGGTAACCAAATGAAAAATGAAAAATGGCAAATGACCAATGACCAATGATCTTTGTTTCTTCGTGATCCTTGTTTCTTCGCCCTGTCGTCCCGTCTCCCCGTCACCCCTCTCCCCGTCACCCGTCACCCCGTCTCCCTGTCTCCCCGTCTCCACTTCTCCCCATCCCCACCGTTCCCACGTATAATCAAAACCATACGAGGTGAACGACGATGGCTGAGACGATTAAATGTACGCATTGTGGTGAGAAGCGAACCGGGCTTGGCTTCGCACCCTTTCCAAATGCTCTGGGACAAAGAATTGCCGCCGAGATTTGCCAACCTTGCTGGAGCGGGTGGCTCCAAAAGCAGACACAAATCATCAATCACTACGGTTTGGATCTCACGAGTCCGGATGCTCAAACCTTTCTTTTTGACAACATCAAAGGGTATCTGTTTGGCGACTCCCCGCAGTTAGCGCAAATAGATACGTCGAAAGAAGGGACGGTTAAGTGGTAATATGAATCGTGGCCTCAGGCATTTGGTCTTAGGTCTCATCTGGTGATTTTTTAACCGTTCTGGTGCCCACCTTAGCTCTCTAAATGCAGCAACAAGCTGTGTCGACTCTCACCCAGGTATCTACAGTCCCGTCCATCTCGCCGATTAGCCAATTCCTTGATTACTACAACAAACATTCAACTTGGTTACCGTCCAGAACTGGACGGCCTACGCGGGATCTCAATTCTGCTCGTATTCGTTCATCACATCTACGCTCCTCTTCTGCCGGGTGGCTTTCTCGGAGTCGATATCTTCTTCGTTCTTAGCGGATTTCTAATCACTTCGCTCTTGTTGCAAGAGTGGCATCGGAGCGGATCGATCAGCATCAAGAACTTCTACATTCGACGCGCCTTGAGACTTTTGCCGGCGATTACCCTGCTTTCAGTTGCTCTTGCTGTATTCGCTTTATTCTTGAACGACCAGCTAGCAGGCAAGACGTATCACGGCATCTGGCTCGCGCTCTCCTATGTTTCGAATTGGCTTTACGCGTTCAGGCTGGATTCCGCTGATAACCCTTTGGGAGTCACATGGTCACTCGCGATCGAGGAACAGTTTTACCTGTTCTGGCCACTTGTCTTACGTTTCGCCCTTCGTTCGACAAAGCTCACACGCCGCGGGTTAGTTCTCATCACAGTTGCTTTGATAGGCCTGGTCATTCTCCATCGGGCGTGGTTGATGAATCAAGCTGCTCCAGTCGAACGTCTCTATTACGCATCGGACACGCGCGCTGATGCCATCTTGATCGGCTGCCTGGTGGCCTTCCTGTTTTCGTGGAATTTATTGCCGCAAGCGACCGCTTTCAAGATTGTAGTTAAGGCCTTCTCGGTTTTAGCCGTGGCGTTTCTCGTCTACATGGCAATCACCGCAACCTGGGATGATTTACTGATGTACCACAGCCTGGTTCTCACATTGATTTCTTTGTCTGCAGGAGTGTTGGTAGTTGGGATATTGATCCTGCCATCCCGGTTTATCAAAGCAGTCTTACAATTCGTACCCCTTGTCTGGATTGGGCGGATTTCATACGGACTCTATCTCTGGCATTGGCCAGTCAAGTGGTTTGTGTATCGACAGGGTAATGGTCCTGGTTCCAAGTCTCAGATGATGATTGCCATCCTCATATCTGTGTTGCTGCCCACGCTGTCCTACTAGCTGGTGGAAAAGCGATTCCTGCGCTGGAAAGGGCGCTTCACAGCGCTTGCAGCGAAGCCATCGTTGAGTGTTGAGACTTAGATCTCTTGAGCTTTGGCCCAGACCTTGCAACCCTCCGTTAGACCCTTTCCTGTTCTAACCCCTGATAGCTTAAAACTCCGGCGACCGCATCATGCGCTCACTGGCATGTTTTGATGCGCACGTACGTTTTTCGAACTTGATACGACTTTCAGGAGGGTCAGAATGAGGTTCAAATTTTTCGCACTCATCGCAATCGGCGCTCTAGCCATTCTATTTTACGGCTGCAGCTACAACGAGAACGCACCGGTTAACGGAAATGCAAACGCCAATTCAAACACCACAGGTGCCGCATCACCATCGCCGGTCGCAAATAGCAATGCCAACGAAACGGCGAGTGGTCGACGGGCTCCAACGCGCGAGGAATACGAACGCGAAAAAGCGCGATATGAACGTGAAGCAAAGGATGCTGGAAGGAAGATCGGTACCGGCATAAACGATGGCTGGCTCTGGGTGAAGACTCGTTTTGATCTGGCCGCCGTAGATGACCTACGTGATTCCACTATTAACGTCGATGTTGATAATGCGGTGGTCACGCTCACAGGCACGGTTGCAACTCAAGCGCAAGTAACAAAAGCAGATCAGACTGCGAAGGCTGTTGAAGGTATAAAGGGCGTGAAGAACATGCTCAAGGTTGCGAAAACAACAGCGAATGCAAATACGAAACCGAAAGAGAAGTAGTCCAGAGCACGTTTGCGCGATGGAGGATTGAGGTCATTGCCAATTGCCGATTGCGATTGCCGATTTTGTGGGCGGTAGTAATCATTCACTGGCGGGCCGTTTCACAAACCAAGGTTGGCAATTGGCAATCGGCAATGTTCTACACTTTCCCCACCAGACTTTTTACGTTAAGCTCTCGCTCACTCTTTCGAATCTCGATTGTCGACGCGCGATGTCCGATATGCTTTAGCTTGTCGTTGTCACCATCACCAAATACCCTGAAGTACTTGGGCGGTCACCACGACAAGCTAAAGCATATCGGACATCCGTAGTCTGAAATTCGAAATCCTGGCCGGCGGTCATCTTTGCCGGCACTTAGCTTTCTCAAATAAAAACGATGGGGATTTGGTGCTTATGCCAATAATCCGCCTGCGGCTTCCAGCTGCACTTCTCGCAGTAGCGCTACTGCCAGCTCTCGCCATTCGCTTCGCGAAAGCTCAACACAGCGGCATTGACACTTATGCGATCAATAACGCTCGCATTGTCCCCGTGTCGGGCGCGACGATTGAACGCGGAATTGTCGTCGTTCGCAACGGACTTATCGTCGCGGTCGGTACAAACGTGAGCGCGCCTGCTGATGCTCGGGTCATCGATGGTACGGGCCTGACTGTCTATCCCGGTTTGATCGACTCCTACACAAATCTCGGGCTCCCAGAACCGGCTCCATCACCATCAGTAAGCCCAGGTGGTGGCGCTGGGTTCTTTCTTCAGCAAGCGGCCCCGCAAACTCGGCCTGGTGGACCAAACTCCACCCAGCCCGCCGGGCTGCAACCAGAGACGATGGTTGAGGACGTGATCAGAACTGGCGGAACAGACATAGACTCAGCCAGAAACGCAGGCTTCACATCGGCGTTAACACTTCCTCGAACCGGCATCTGGATTGGTCAGTCGGCACTAATAAATCTCGCCGGTGAAACCCCTCAACAAATGATCGTGCGCTCACCGGTGGCGATGCACGTTGGGTTTACTCCCCTACGTGGTAGCTATCCAGGATCATTGATGGGTGTATTCGCCACACTGCGACAGATGATGATCGACGCCCAACGTTACCGCGACTCGATGCAGATCTATGAGCGTGCGCCACGTGGCGTTCGTCGGCCAGATACGGATCGATCACTTGCGGCGCTCATGCCAGTTCTCGAAGGCAAAATGCCGGTGGTAATGCTCGCCAATACGGAGCGTGAAATTGCCCGGGCGCTTGATTTAGCGACTGAGTTCAAATTGAAGCTGATTATCGCCGGCGGACGCGAATCGGCGCGCTTGACGGATCGTCTCTTGAAACAAGACGTTCCTGTCTTGTTGTCGCTGAATCTGCCACGTCGCACTACCGCAGCGATTCCCGGGGCAGACCCGGAACCGTTGCGCGTGCTGCGTGAGCGAGTGGAGGCCCAACAGACAGCTGGAAAACTGGCACGCGCAAAAGTCCGTTTTGGTTTCGAGTCAGGATCGCTGCCAAACGCTGCAGACATCCTGGTCAATGCCGGTAGAACGATCGAAAACGGGTTGTCGACTGAAGATGCTCTGCGCGCGTTTACGATTTGGCCCGCCGAGATTCTCGGAGTGGGAAATCAACTCGGCTCGATCGAAGTCGGAAAGATTGCAAATCTGACAATCACGCGTGGCGATCTGTTTGATCGTAATAGTCGAGTGACACACGTCTTTATCGATGGCCGTCCGGTGGATCTTCGACCTGCGGCGGTGGGTGCCGCTGGGCGCACAAACCTGACCGGTGCCTGGACGCTTAACGTCAATCTCGGTGAGGAGAAGACAGCATCTTTGACTCTGCGACAGGAAGGCGATCGGCTGACGGGATCAATTCAGGGACCACTTGGTTCAGGCGAGATCTCCAACGCTTCAATTGGAAACGAGATCCGGTTCACCGTTGTGCTGAACATCGAGGGGAAGACCAACGAGGCTACCTTTGCGGGAACTCTGTCAGGCAACGAGATTCGTGGCTCGGTCACTATTGAAGGCCGCGCACCCGGAACGTTTACCGCGACTCGCAGCACTCCAAGGAGGCGCCCGAAGCTGAAAGGTACTTAATCGGAGCTTCCTTTGGTTCGTCGGACATTTCGACCGCAACGGAGTTAATCAAGATGAGACGATTCATTGCCAGGCTGACCTTGATTTCGGTGATTACCACATTTTCACTCAGTGTTTTCCGTGCCCAGACTCCCACCGGCAATCCATCCGAGACACTGATCCGTAATGCAACCGTCCTAACGATCACGCATGGCGTCTTAGCCAATACGGACGTGCTGATTCGTGCAGGTAAGATCGCCGGGATCGGCAAGGGCCTCAAGGCTTCCGCCAACGCACGAGTGATCGATGGCACCGGCAAATACGTCATGCCCGGCATCATCGACTGCCACTCGCATTCAATGTTGGACACCATCAATGAGGGGACGCTCGCCGTAACCTCAATGGTACGGACGCGCGACGTCATTAATCCAACGGACCCGGATCTGTATCGAGAGCTTGCCGGCGGCGTGACCACTTTGAACCTCCTACACGGTTCTGCGAATCCGATTGGCGGACTAAACACCGTGGTAAAGATCAAATACGGACGTCCAGCCGACGAGTTTATCTTTCCGGGAGCAATGCCTGGCATCAAGTTCGCGCTTGGCGAAAACGTGAAACGATCCAGCACTCCGAACCAGCCCGGTGTGACGCGTCGTTATCCAAATACACGCATGGGCGTCGAAGAAACGATTCGCGAAGCATTTACGAAAGCTCGCGACTACAAGAAGACGTGGGACGAGTACAAGGCAGCTTTAGCAAAGGGTCAGAAGAATTTGATTCCCCCAAGACGCGACTTGCAACTCGAACCGCTGGTTGAGATCCTCGAAGGTAAACGTTACGTTCATGCGCACTGCTACATCGCCAGTGAGATTTTGATGCTCATTGGTCTCGCCGATGAATTTGGGTTCAAGATCAAAACCTTCCAACACGTCCTTGAGGGCTACAAAGTTGCCAAAGAGATTGCTGCTCACGGCGCTGGAGCTTCGACATTTGCAGATTCCTGGGCTTACAAGATCGAGGCCTACGATGCTATTCCTTACAACATGGCAATCATGACTCGCGCCGGAGTGGTCGTGTCAGTGAATTCCGACTCTGACGAACGCGCTCGTCGTCTGAACATCGAAGCAGCAAAGGCAATGCACTGGGGCGATCTTACGGAGGAACAGGCACTGAAACTTGTCACACTCAATCCGGCGATTCAGCTGGGCATTCAAGACAGAGTTGGCTCGCTCGAAGTTGGAAAAGACGCTGACCTGGCAATCTGGAACGGCCATCCGTTCAGTGTTTATGCTCGCGTTGACACAACATTCGTCGACGGCGACATCTTTTTTGATCGTCAGCAGGATCTTGCACGTCGATCCGACCTGGCAAAAGAGCGTGCCCAGCTCGAACAAGCCGATCCAAACAAACCACCGGCACAAGGTCAGTCTCCACCGGGAACTCGGCGACGCCCGCGTGCGCATGAAGATGACGATGTGTGGGAAGGAGAGCGGCCGTGAAAGCGAAGGAAGCAGGTGCAGGAGCAGGAGCAGCGGGAGGCGCAGCGATGAGATCAGTGAATAGATTATTAATGGTAAGTCTAGTTACTGTGGTCCTAGCTGCCGCGGCAATTGCACAACAAATTGGAAATCCGACAACGCAACAGGGCGTGACGCCGCCAAGAGGTACGTTTGTGATTCGTAATGCTCGCCTTGTTACCGTGAGCGGAGCAGATATCGAAAACGGGAGTGTGGTGATTCGCGACGGCAAGATCGAAGCAGTTGGAGTCACGGTTAATGCCCCCGCCGGCGCGCAGACGATCGAAGGTCGTGGGCTGTCTGTTTACCCCGGCATGATCGACATAGGTACCAGCATGGGGCTGGTCGAAGTTCCGCAGGGTGCGAGTGGCACAGTCGACACTTCTGAAGTTGGGGAGTTCAATCCAAACTCACGAGCAATCATTGCTGTTAACCCGCATAGTGCGCACATCGCTGTGACGCGAGTCGAAGGCATCACTAACGTACTGAGCGCACCAACCGGCGGATTGATATCAGGTCAGGCGGCGTTCCTAAGCTTGCTTGGTACTTCGCCAAAGGAAATGGGCGTGGTTCAGAACGCAGCTTTGGTCATCAACTACCCGCGAATCAGTGGTGGCGGTGGCGGAGGGTTTGGTGGTTTCCAACAGCAACAGGGCAATCTTCAGGACACACTGACAGCCAACGAAAGACAAGTAGAGCAGATTCGGAAGCTGTTGCGTGATGGCGAAGCCTACGGTCGGTCGCTGGATGCGTACGCCAAAGACTCTTCATTACCGCGGCCTAATATGAACTTAGTTCTCGAGGCCCTGGTGCCGTATGTTCGCGGATTACAGCCAGTAATCTTTCGTGCTGATCGCGAAGCGGAGATTCGAGGCGCGATCAAATTCGCGGAGGAAATGAAACTAAAGCCCATTATTCTTGGCGGCGACGATGCGTGGAAAGTTACCAGCCTGCTGAAAGAGAAGAGTGTTCCGGTGATCCTAACGGGCGTATTTCAGCTACCAAATCGTGAAGACGATCCGTACGACCTTCTTTATGAAAACGCCTCGAAGTTGCAGCAGGCCGGTGTGCGCTTCTGTATCTCAAGCGGTGATGCTGGAGCGGAAGCAAGGAACCTTCCACTTTATGCAGGCATGGCCTCGGCCTTTGGCTTGTCAAAAACAGATGCGCTAAAAGCCGTCACACTTTATCCAGCGCAGATCATGAATGTGGCGGATCGTTTGGGTTCAATCGAGGTTGGCAAGATGGCGAACCTGGTTGTAACTGACGGCGATCTCCTGGAGATTAGAACGCGCATTCGTTACTTGTTCATTGACGGACGCCAGGTTCCATTGACGAGCCGGCATACAGAACTGAACGATGCGTTCAAGAGTCGGAAGTAATGGTCTTTGTGCTTTGGTCTTTGGTCTTTGGTCTTTGTGCTTCGTACTTGGTACTTTGTGGTTCGTACTTGTAACTTTGTCGTTCACGTTTTCCCATACCCGCGAAGCGGTTACGTGTCGAAGCCCAGGGTTGCTTCAACTCTGGGTTAACGCATTGACTTGAATTCTTCAACCGCAACGCGGTTGCGACACCGCGCAACCGGTACCGGGTTGAAATGCAATCCGAACACTAACCCAGGGTTGAAGCAACCCTGGGCTCTGAGTCGTAACCGCTGCGCGGTAGAAGCCGTCTCCGCTCTGCTTGCTTGCAAACTAGCGTCTCCCCAAGCGTCAACAAAAACTACGTGTCTCCACAGGAGGATTACGCCTTGTTTAGCAAAAATCTCTCATTTGCGGCCCGTGTCGTGATGATACCTGTAGTGGCGCTCCTTCTTTCTGCCACCACTTACTCCCAAACCAAACTCTTACGCTTCCCGGACATCCATGGCGATCGCGTTGTCTTCACGTATGGCGGCGACCTCTGGACGGCGACTTCGAGTGGTGGCGCAGCTACGCGTTTGACTTCTCATCCAGGCATGGAGCTGTTCGGAAAATTCTCGCCAGACGGGAAGTGGATCGCGTTCACTGGCCAATATGATGGAGACGAGCAAGTCTTCGTAATACCAACTAACGGAGGTGAACCGCGACAACTAACGTTCTACCCCGCTAGAGGCCCTTTGGCGCCACGTTGGGGTTGGGATAATCAAATCTACGGCTGGAGCACCGACGGTAAGCGGATCTTTTTCCGTTCCCTTCGCGATTCGTGGTCAACTCCAATCGCGCGGCTGTATTCGGTTTCAGTCGACGGAGGCCCATCAGAACCATTGCCTATGCCAACTGCCGGCTCCGGTGACTATTCTCCTTCTGGAAACGAGATTGCCTATTCGCCGCAATCTCGTGATTTCAGATCTGAAAAACGCTATGGCGGTGGCATGGCCAATACTCTCTACATCTTCGATTTCAAGTCCAGCTCAGCTAAGCGCATTACCGAAGGTCCACGCGCCACACGCGATCCGATGTGGATTGGCGACACGATCTTCTTCGATTCAGATCGCGATGGCCACTTCAATCTCTATGCCTACAACGTCTCGAGCGGTAAGACAAATCAAGTCACACTGAACAGAACGTACGACGTGCGATGGCCGAGTTCCGACAACCAGGGACAGATCGTTTACGAGTTAAACGGTGAGCTTCAAGTTCTCGATGCGAAGACAAGAAAGAGCACCGCCATCTCCATCAATGTCCCCGATGAAGGAATTAATCGCCGGCCAAGTCGTGTGTTCGCGGGAAATCTGATCGAGTCTGCCGGTCTAAGTCCTAAAGGAGAACGAGTAATCGTGGCAGCGCGTGGGGACATTTTCACCATGCCGATCGAGAAAGGACCAACGCGCAATCTCACGAACTCCTCGGGTGCTCACGACAAGTGGCCAAGCTGGTCGCCAGATGGGTCGCAAATCGCCTACATCTCTGACAAGTCGGGTGAAGAAGAGCTTTATCTTGAATCGCAGGACGGTTCGAAGCCTGCCGAACAGATTACGCAGGGCGGCAGCGCAATGCGTTACTCGCCGAGGTGGGCGCCCGATGGAAAACGACTCGCCTTCGCCGACAAAGATGGCAAGGTATATGTGCTGACTCTTGCGGATCGAAAAGTGGCGGAGATAGCTGACTCAACGCGTGGTCAGATTCGTGACTATACCTGGTCACCAAAAGGAAAATTTCTCGCGTTTAGCATGCCGGGTCCGAATCAGTTCTCTTCCGTCTACGTCTGGAGCTCGGGCGATAATCAAGTTCGACGTGTAACTGAAGAATCTTTCAATTCGTACAATCCGGCCTGGGATCCTCAAGGCAACTATCTTTACTTCCTAAGCGATCGCGAATTCAGCCCGCAACTTTCTTCGATCGAATTCAACTACGCGTTGAATCGTCCGACGTTTATCTATGCGATCACGCTTCGTAAAGAAGCGAAGCACCCATTCCCGCCCGAAAGCGATGAAGTAACAATCACTAAACCCGCTGATGATTCAGCAAAGCCCGCTGCTTCGCCGAGTGGTGAGAAACCAGCTGAAGCCCCAGCGGCTGAGGCTAAGCCTGAGGCGGCGCCAAAGCCTCCAGCCAATCTGGTTGTAGATTTCGACGGTATTTCGAATCGCGCTTCACGCGTGCCGCTTCCTGCCGATAACTACGGCAATCTATCAGCTAAGACGGGACACCTGCTCTATGGCGTCGGCGGCGCGGGATACTACGGACGCCAAGGCGATCGCACGACGTCGTTACGCATCTACGCCCTCAAGGACCGGAAGGAAACAACGCTCGTTGAGGACATGCGAGGCTACGCACTCTCCGACGACGGTTCTAAGGTCCTTGTTTTCCAGGGACCTGCCGCCAACCTTTACGACGCCACCCCACAAGGCGAGCGCAGTCGGAAGGCCGTTTCGACTGCGGGAATTTTTGTCGACCGAGTTCCGGCTGAAGAGTGGAATCAAATCTTCAACGAAGTTTGGCGCCGTTATCGCGACTGGTTTTATGTTTCCAACATGCACGGTTTCGACTGGGTCGCACTGCGAGAGCAATACAAACCTCTGCTCAAGTATGTCTCGCATCGTTCGGATCTCAACTACCTTATTCAGGAAATGATTGCAGAGTTGACTGTGCAGCACGCTTACATTGATGGTGGAGATTTCAATGTGCCAACCCGGCCGCGTTCGGGTTTGCCGGGTGCGCGTTTCGAATTAGACAAAGCCGCAGGCCGCTATCGAATCTCGAAAATCTTCGCTGGTGAAAACGAGGAAGATATTTATCGCTCACCGTTAAGTGAAGTCGGCGTGAATGCCAGCGTCGGCGATTATGTGATGGCAATTGATGGTGAAGAATTGAAAGGCACAGACGACCCTTACCGGCTGCTGAGAAACAAGGCCGACAATCCAGTCATGCTGACGCTGAACAAGACGCCATCAATGCAAGGCGCACGAACAGTGTCGTATCGTCCAATCACGGATGAGAGCAATCTCATTTATCTTGATTGGACAAATATCAATCGCGATAAGGTTAGCGCTGCAACCGGAGGTCGAGTCGGCTATTTGCACATTCCAGACATGGGAGCCGCCGGCATCCGCGAGTTCATCAAGTGGTTCTACCCACAACTCCGCAAGGAAGCCCTGATCGTCGATGTACGTGCAAATGGTGGCGGTAACGTTTCGCGCATGTTGATCGAACGGCTGCGCAGAAAGGTGCTGGCCCTCAACTACTCGCGCACTAACGATGAAGCATCGACCTATCCGGACGGCGTCTTTATGGGTCCGATGGTTGCGTTGCTTGATGGGAATTCCGCTTCTGATGGCGACATCTTTCCAGCGATGTTTCGTGAATCGGGTTTGGGACCATTGATCGGCAAACGATCATGGGGCGGCGTGGTTGGAATAACGAATCGCGGACAGCTGATCGATGGTGGAATTGTGAATGTACCGGAATCAGGGTTTGCCAGTAAGAACGGCGAATGGATCATCGAGGGTTACGGAGTTGATCCGGATATCGAAGTTGACAATGATCCGCAGTCCGTTATCGGCGGCAAGGATCCGCAACTAGAACGAGCCATCGCAGAGGTCATGGCCAAGCTCAAATCACCGGTGAAGCTTCCGGGCAAACCAGCGCCACCTGTGAAGACAATTAATTCAAACGCGACGAGCAGATCAAATAGGTGAGGCGTGAAGGGCGGCAGCGGCAGCATCACTAACCAGTGTGGAATGGGTGGCATCACTAGACTCACCAGAATCTACGAGTGTGGATGGCGGCAAGCTGAGCACCCATGCACCTCACCAGAATTAACAAGTAGGGAAGGGGGCAAGCGGCACATCACGAACCTCACCACTTTAGCCCGAAAGCGCGCCCCCGCCTGTGTAACCTACACGAACTATTAGCTGCAAGTTTGACTTCACCAACCTGAATTCTTCGAAGGTGGCGATATGGCGCGAACAGCGGGGGCGCGCTTTCGGGCTAAGATGCCGAGTTTAGTGGAGGTCCGCTTGCCCCCTTCCAACTTGTTAATTCTAGTGTGGTTCGTGATGCGTCGCTTGATTACTCCTTAATCCTCAGCCTATCAATCGGCAGCATTGCCGGCACACCTTTGTGTTGCCAGCAGCGAACTGGACCGTGAACACGTCGAGAACAAGGTGTGCCTTTCTTAGTACGTGCGCCGCAGAGATAAATCTCATCGGCGACGGTCGCCGGTGGAGGTTGACTGCTTTCCTTCGTTGTGGCTGCTACGGCTGCACCGCGTTGGATTAATAGCGGAGGAGGAGCAGGACGAATCGCTCGACCAACGATAATTCCCAGCGCCAAGAGTGTCACTCCGGCAAGCAGTGGTTGTAGCCATTGTTCTTTGAGAAACTGCTTGACGCACGAACCACAGAATCTACGACTCGTCCAAAGATGCCAACGCAAGCGAACGATCTTGGCACCGCAGTCAGCACAGAAGTTTGGACGGTAAAGCGTGAGGAGCGACACGATGTGAGGACCTTTCGAGAGGCTCTAAGCCACTAGCTTCCAATTCCCATCTGCGGGACTAATCTTGTACAAGTTACCAGCCTCTATGGTGTACAAAAAGCCATTCGCGCTGAAAATGTATCTGGTGCCACCAAACTCTGACTTGCCGACTTGCCGCCAAACACCTGTAGCAAGATTAGTCTCGTAAAGGACACCGGTGGCTTCAACCGTGTATAGGCGTCCTTCCAAAGTAGTAGCAGCGAGAGTATTCCGCCAACCGCCTGCCTCACCAACTCGGCTCCATGAACCGTTCGCAGAGTTAACCCGATAGAGGCTCCCGTCCCTTTCGATCGTATAGAGACTCGGTCCGGCGCCAAATATTAATGTTGTGTTGCCAAAGTCTGGCCTGCCAACCTGTCTCCACCCGCCGGTATCAGGATTTGTTTCGTAGAGAGCACCGCTTCCGCCCACCGTGTATAAAAGTCCTTCCAGAGTTGTACCGGCAATTGTATTACTCCACGCTCCTGCCGGACCAACCCGAACCCAAGAGCCGGTCGACTGGTTAACGCGATACAGGCTTCCATCTCTTTCGATCGTGTAAAGGTTCACTCCCACAGCAAACAGAAACTGCGTGTTAGCGAATTCGGGTTTTCCTATCTGAAACCATTTACCAGTCTCGAGATTTGTCGAATAAAGCGCTCCATTGGTCTCGATTGTATAGAGCCGAGAATTGGCGCTAACTACCCCGCACATTGTGGCCTTCCATGTGGCCGACTGGCCCAATACATGATGGACAGCTCCGGTACTAACAATGAAAAGGAGAAGCAAAAACCAATTTACGGTTCGGTGTGGCCTCAAGTTCATGGTGTGCTCCGTAATCGAGGAAATAACGAGCGAATAATCTAGCCCTGCTGGATGAGAATTGGTGGAAGATGTCACATATTTTTTCGAGACGCAAGGCTTAAGGGAAACACCCTCCAAATGTAAGAAAACTAGCTATGTGGATTCCAATTTGGAACGGCAAACATCACACGCAATGACCTGGTTAATTACCGCGAGCAACGGATCCTCCCCCTGAGAGCGTCGGAACTAAGCAATTGGCTCGTTTGAAAAAGGTGCCCCTCCCCGGGCATACTCTGCGGACTGATTTCCACATGCGCTACCAAAATCAATATTCCTTTTTTCGCATCATTAGAGTCTCGATCTACCTATGTCTTTTCGTTCTGAGTGGGCCGCTACTTGCGCCTGGGCAAGACCCTGACGACGTTATCACTACCAACACTTCTTTAGTGCAATTGAATGTTGGTGTAGTAGACAAACAGGGTCATGCGATTACGTCGCTGACAAGAAACGACTTCAACGTTTATGAAGACGGTGTGAAACAAACTATTCAGCGGTTTGAGCCGGTCGACGCCCCTTTCAGTCTGGTCCTGTTGTTGGACATGTCGGGTTCAACTGTCACTTTTCGTCAGCAGCTGAAACTAGCCAGCCAGCGATTTCTCGATGCCCTTGCTCCAGAAGATCGAGTCGCGGTGATCCAATTCAACGCCCAAATAAAAACACTTGCCGGATTTGGCACCGACCGCCAGAAAACTGCTTACGCGATTGAGATCTCTACTGGACTTGGCGATACACACCTTTATGAGGCGCTCTCGTATGCCTTGCGTGAGTTGGACAAAGAGGGCAAGCGGCGCAAAGCAATCGTGCTGCTGACTGATGGACTCGACACGCAAATGCGTAATGAAGATCGCCGCACACTTGTCAAAGCCCAAACCGACGAGGAAGCGCTCGCGATAGTCAAATCGCAGCCCGGCTCGCAACTGAATCAGGTTCTGGCGGCCGCCGATCGTCAGGGCGTATCAATCTTCCCGCTCGCACTGCCGTCAGGTGATCCAAAGAGACTGCCGTTGCCGGATCCAAACATCACCGGCATCTACGCAGCAGCGAGATTACGATTGCAATCGCTCGCCGATCGGACGGGCGGACGACTCAACGAAATTAACCGGCTCGAACACATGGCTCTGCTTTACCGAGAAGTTGCCGCCAGCCTCCGCACCCTCTACACAGTTGCTTACCAGGCAACCGGCGATCGTCAACGCGGAAAGTGGCATGAGATTAAGATTGAAGTAACCAACTCGGCCCTAACGGCGAGAACGAAGCCGGGATATTTTGGGAGGTAGGTCTTTGGTCTTTGGTCTTAGAAAAATCATTGGTCATATATCATTTGACATTTTTCATTTGTCATTTGGATTTGTCCGTTGCCCGTGGTCCGAATAGGTCTCATCAAAACTTCAGAAAACCAAAGACCAAAGACCTAAGACCAAAGACCCAAGCCCAATTTTACTATTTGCCCTTGACCATTTATATTTGCAACCCTCGCACCCGTAGCTCAGTTGGATAGAGTACCTGACTACGAATCAGGGGGTCGCATGTTCGAATCATGCCGGGTGCACCAATCCTTTCACCCCCTCATGGATACGGCCCGATACAGTCGGGATCAGTAGGATCCGTATCGCAAAACCCATGTCCACCCTTCCCCGTTTTGATCCCAAGAATCACGGCCAATCCTACGAGGCCTGCCACGATCGAGTAGATTAATACCTTTTCTTTCCTGGTCATCCCTGATTCAGCCTTTGCGGTAGTCTGTGGGTTGAGCCAATCCATCTCAAACCGCTTGATATCCCGTTCGGTTAAGGTGCCTGCTCGGCAATTCGCCGTCACTTCGGCGAAAGAGGCTCTTAGGTCTTGCTTCAGTTTTGCTTTCGCGTCAACTGAGCTTCCTACGCTGCTTGCAAGTAAGTTTTGGGCGTGTGTTTGAGCAAAGGCTCCAGTCGGCACGGTTCCCATTAGGATGACCGCACAGATCAACAACGAAGTGACCTTCTTCGGCAGCATTTTTCCTCCAAGTCCATTTACAGGATGACTACTTGCTGAGACAAAGATTTGTCGAGTTTAGATCTTCATCAGAGCCTCTCCTGGGTAACTATCTGAGAATTCAGCTCACGGTGAAAGCACGTTATGGGTGCGACTTTCGTTCGCACTGATCCTAGACAAGATGATGGTGTTGAGTCCTCAGGAATCCCTCAATAAAGTCTCAATGATGTATCTAAAGTCCCTTGCGGAAGGTAGTATCCAAGTGGTGCGGTAAGCAGTTCGGACTCACCGGCGGGTCCGCTGCAAACGCTTATAGGTTGGATTGCGATGACGAGGTAATTGAGCTATTTCCCGTTGCGGCCTTCGCTGAAATAACGATCAACGACAGCGATCAGATTCCTGAGGCTTTCATCAGTGCGCGATTGCGACTCAGTGAGTTTGAGTTGAGAATCTACGAGCGCATCAATTTTGACGTTCACGTCTCGGAACCCTTCCAGGGTCGCATATGCCAGGCGTCCAACGACATTTTCAGTTTGGACTTGCGTCTCTTTTAGCTGTTGAATGTCGGCAGTAAATTGAGCTTGCTGCGCGACGATGAAGGCCATCTTTCTTTCGAATTCTTCGTTGTTCATCATGAGGATCTCCTACTGATTGTGAGAGAGTGTAGCGAATAGTTTGCGTAACACCAAGCGAAGCAATCCAACGCTGCGCTTGAGCGGCTCGCCCACGCAACTCACCAAAGAAGCCCGCTCACGGCGAGGCCGCTGCAAGCGCTTATAGGTCTGCGTTTTCGTCGTGTCAACGAATTCTTTTGGTTCACGACTTCAGAATCAAAAAGGCGTTAATCGGGCTACTTCCGCGTTAGCGTCAACCTCGCGAACGACGACGATTTCCTCGACTTGTCCACGTTGTCGATCGACCACGACCACGTATCCTTCGCCCGATTGTAGGCGAAGGTAGTGTGAATGCCGGTTCCGTCCGCCTCGTTGAAGATGAACGGGATCCGGTCGCCGTCCGGCTTCGCATGGCCAATTCCCTCAGGGCTGAAATTGGTTGCCGCAGTGTTGTCGAGCCACATCACCGCGTACTCGCCATTCTTCGCGTCCCAGACGATATAGATCCAAGCTTCGTAGCCGCTGCCGCCGTCCTTGCCGCGAGAGACTTCGTGGATGCGGATGTACCGGCGGTTGAGCACCCAGTCGATGTCCACGTCGTGCGTAACCGGCTTCCTGCTGATCGTGCCAGTCATTACCCAATGCCCGGTCATTTTGTCCAAGAGGGCTTCGGGCGGGCTCGAGGCCCGGCTTTGCGCGAGCGCAACCGGCACGATGAGGAATGCGAACACAAGTGCGACAAGTAAGCGCCGAGCGTGGGCTACAGTCGGGGTGGTCATAACAAGATCATCGGCCTCTAGTCCAAATACTTTCACGGTGTCCTTCCGAGCGGCCTAACGCTGAGCTTGAGCGGCTCGCCAACCCGACTTAACAATCAAGGCCGCTCATCGCGATTAGTGGAGGCTCTTTCCGACAGCGCTGGTTCTGGACCAAAAGACAATAGGGCCGTGTTGCGCCGCGAGGAGTCATCACTTTATTTTCGACAACTCATCATAAACCCTGGAGGCAAGCACGGAATACCCATGGGCGTTTGGGTGGCTGTCCGTTGAGAAAGGATAGACTTGCTCGCGCCTTTCAAGGGCTCCGCTCAAAGATGGCAATGCATCCACGCATGAGATGTTGTGCTTAGCGCACGCTGCTTCCAGTTCCTGCCGCGCCTGTGTCTCCATAGCCATCAGTTTTGCGTACGTATCATTCAATCCGAGTTGTCCTTTTAGCCCAGCGGCATAGACCGACTCCTTTGTTGGGATCAGCAGCACTAATACCTTGCAGCCGCGGGCGTTCGCGAGCGCATCGATGCGAACGAGCAAATCTTCCGTTATGCGGAGTCCTTCAGCGATATGCGGATCAGTAACATCGAGTCCTACTAGCCGATAGGCCGTGGTGAAGACGGTGCGAATCTGACCTCCTTCGTACACCGAACCATGTTCTGGGTAGGCCCACGCCCAAGCCTTATCAATCTCGTAATCTACATCAGTTGAGCCGGGCCACCATCCTGTCCGATTGAGCAGTCTTCCGATCGCCAGGTGTTCACGCAACCAATAAGTCCAGCCGCGCGGACTTAAACGGCCAAATCTGTTGTGAAAATCTTTTGCCTCACTCCACAAAACCTCGGCCCGAGCTTTAATGTCATTATTCAGCAGTTCGACCGGAGCGTTGCTGGCGCGCAACTGTACGTAAAGACTATTGGTGTAGGCCATGTCATACGCGTCAAAGAGATCGTTACCGAGATAGAGCCCGACGACGATCACTTTGGGTGAAAGCTTTAACGCCCGCTCGGTTAACACCCAGTATTGCACTGGTCCAAACCCACCGAGTCCCATATTGTAGACTCGCTGCTGGGATATTCTGCCGAGCTGCTGGGGCCAGGCATCGGGCCGCTGAACATTCACGCCCCACGTCTGTGAATCCCCAAGTACTACTATGTCCGCGTGTTGCGGAACGTCATCATTCCGAAACCCATTGGCGTCGTGGCCCATTGCGTAGGGAGCTAACCGCCTTCCCAGTTGTGGATCATTTGTTAGCTTGTCCTCAACAGCGCGATCGCCCAGTCGGGCCTTTTCGATAATGCGCAAACCTACCTCGGCAACGATCAAACTCAATAGAATGCCCAATGAGGACGCAATAATCCTGAAAAGGAACAGCTTGCGACGAGTAGCTCTATTGAATCCAACTCTTAAGGGCCGTTTGATTTCCGACATTATTAATAATGGCAGTGAGATTTAGCAGAGATCATGTACACATCACGGGACCCGGGACGTATTTAATCAAGTCCGAAGTTGGTTCGCCAGTCCGCGCTTTCTTCAAGCACCATTCCTTTCACCCACTCATGGCCGTGGCCCGATACAGTCGGGATCACTGCTTGCAAGTAAGTTTGGCTGATCGAATCCTCCACACAGCAGTGGGGTGATTGTTCAAGTTCTTTCTACAAAAGGGCACCCCACGAGTATGTGACGCTTCGCGCGGAGAACAATGCGAGCCTTACCTGGACTTGGCGATCAACGAGTCAAGTGGCTCTCCACGCAAAGCGTTAAGATCTTTCCTTGCGTCGTCTGTAGAAATGATCTGAACATCCACCAACTGCCGAGACTGTGTCAGAAATGGAAACTCGGGAGGAGCACAACAGTCATTTACCATCTTTTCGGCTTTAGTTCCCAGAGCACATTGACGATTACCCATTTGCCGTTGGATTTCGCTATGTGCAAATAGTCTACCCAATCAGACGCGACAACCTTCACGCTCGCAGTATTTTCAAAGAAATCGAGAATCGTTACATCTTTTTGTTGCTTTTCTTTTGGCGTGTCTTTGCCGCCGCCGTGTCTGGTTGCCTGGACCAAGGTCATCGCGCTCATTTGATCCAGGCGACTCCTACCCTCCTGATTCGTGCGGACGATTCGTTTAGCTAATTCGGGATGTAGAGCTCTTTCCATACGCTCCGCGTTACCTTCGTACCAACCCTCAATGTAATCCAAAGCGGTCTGCTTGATTGCACTCGCACCAGCCGGAGATTGGGCATTCGCATGAGCTGCGATTGCAAGTAGAAAAACTACAGACGCTAGAGTGATTTTTCGCATAGGTGTCCCTTTCCGGAAACTTTGTAACAGCTCAACGAGTGGATTATGCCTTATGGAGATCCAGAACCAATCTCGTAAAAATTTAAAAATTATTAGTCCCCTTGGAGTGCGGTAACCAGTTTCGTGTTTAGTTCGTGTGACTTCGTGGATCGTTTCTTCTGTCCAGAAAACTAAAGGACGATCCACGAAGTCACACTAACCAACACGAACCAAAACATTCCTTCCTCGAGCTAGATCCGACTCTTGAGGCAAAGCTGACTCGACATTAAAAACCTAGATCTCCAACCCCACCGACCGCATCAATTCCAGCGCGTTACTCTTCTGTAACACGCCCGGACGAAGGACGTAATCGAAAGTCATCTTTCCTCCTTCGAGATGATCTTCAAAATGTACATTGGCCGCACGGTCACCCAAATGCTCAACGATCTCGGTCAGGGCGAGGTCATGAGTAGTTACAAGTCCAACCGCACCGCGCTCGACTAGACCGCGCACCACTCCTTCAGCACCGATACGTCGATCGTGTGAATTCGTGCCATGAAGAATCTCATCGAGTAGAAAAAGTACCGGCAGAGGACCTCTGGTTAATTCGACGATCTCACGAATGCGAGTGATTTCGGCATAAAACCGCGACGCCCCTGCCTGCAGAGAATCCTGAATGCGAATTGACGCGCCCACTTGAAGTGGTGATATCCGCAAACGTCGCGCGCGTACAGGCGCTCCCGCCAACGCCAGGACTGTATTAGTCCCCACAGACCGGAGCAACGTGCTCTTTCCAGACATGTTTGAGCCGCTAACGATCAAGACCGCTGGATTGGAGGAAAGATGTAAACGGGTGCGAACATTGTGTGCTTGCGGAATCAATGGATGTCCCAAATCCTCGGCAGCAAAACAGACTTCGTCTTCAACTAATTCAGGGAACGGATCGTCTGGGTGTTCGAAAGCGTAACCAGCAATCGAACTCAGTGCTTCAATCTCACCGACAGCAGCAAACCAGCGAGCCACCGCAGGACCTGAATTCTGACGCCACAGTTCAATCGCAATCGCGCATTGCAGCGGCCAAAGCAAGATGAAAGCAAGAGGAGCAAAAAAGAGATTTCGTCGCGAGTCGAGCAACTCGATCAAACGTTTTAGTTTCGCAATCTGTTGTGATGGCGCAAGTCCCTCAACATCAAGTTCAGATCGCAACTCGACCAGACGTGGGCTGGTGAATCGCTCTTGTTCGATCCGTCGCAAAACCTCTAACAACAGTTGCAAATCCTTTGCGGGACCATCTACTGCCTCAATGACCTTTTGCATCGGCCGCCGCACACGAAAGATGAAGATTTGTCCTAGCAGCACCGAGGTAAGAAAGGGAAGCCAACCAAATCCGATAATCCAGAGTGCGAGACCAATTAACGCAAGCAACGCTAATCCTCGGGCCATCCACTTAACAACGCTCGAGATCTGCCACGGAGGTGCTTCCGACCATGTGGTGAGCGCCTCAGCATCGGATCCGGTATTTATTCCTTCCGCAAGCAGCGCCAGATCTTCACGAAGATCCAGAAACGGCGTCAGTTCGACAACCGCTGTCTGACGGGCCTTTATAACCTCCTTAGGAGCAGGTGCCAGGAGCCACGAAGCAAGCGTCTCTTCACCAACACGCGTTCTTGCACGAGAGAGCAATTCGAAGAGTGAAGCACGGCCAAAGAGATCTAGATCGTTGGCGTATTGGTGTGCGGCTGAAGCAAAACGTTCACCCGTCGATCCCTTTCCCGCCCACTTATCATCAAGTCGCGCGAGTCCGAAGCGATAAAGATCAGCCGCACGTTCGCAGAGTCGACGCGCTTCCGTAATGCCTTGCTGCGTGGGACCCAGAACTAGAAAACCAAGGAGCGGAAGAATCGCCCACCAAAAGGAAAAGCTAGTTAATGCCGAGGTGACGAGGAATCCCAGAAGAATTGCGAGAAAGGCCAGACGCACAAATCCAACCTGACGAAAGCGCTGGAAGTGGTTAGCTGCTTCCGCCGCTCGTGTCTGGATGCGTAACGTGTACTCTGCGCGGGGATCGAATGTCCGATATGCTTCAGCTTGTCGTGACGGCGCAATCAAGTGAACGCAGATTCCTTTATGTCCGATCAAGTTCTGTCCAGCACGTTAGAGGCGCTGACATCGACAAACTGAAGTTTATCGGACATCTCCTTTCTCCACAGCAAACAGTGGCCATTCGCCGGAGACGCCCGCGAGTTTATGAATTCCCTTCTCAACAAATCGAATACCTGAACCGGCAACCAGATCCTTCACCGTATTTGAAACCAGAACTTCGTCGGGGCCGGCGTGGTTCGCAATCTCAAGGCAGACTTCAGTGGCCATCCCCGTTACTTTCCCGTCTACCATTTCACATTCACCGGTGTGCAATCCGGCACGCATTGGGATATTCAACCTCGAAGCATATTCCTTGATGGCAGACGCGGCGCGTACCGCGCGAGCCGGACCATCGAATATAGCAAGCGGACGATCATTGTCCATGTCTACTTCGCGTCCGCGGAACCACTCAATCTCCTTATGAATGTGCGAACGCAAACGGCGCAACAAGTCATTCCAGCCTTCGCTGCCTAAGCGCTTGACCTGTTCGTCCGCATCGACAATACGGATGTACAAAACAGTCGCCAGCACTGTGTCAGGCTCAGGGCGGTGCCGAACACCCGTTAGGAACTCCTCCACTTCGTCCAACATCGTATCCTGATCACCCACGAAGGGAAGATGATCGTCACCCGGAAGTTCCACAAACCGAGCCCCTGGGATTTGATTCGCAACGTATCTTCCTTCTTCAACCTTCAAACACAGGTCACCGGTCCGATGTATCACGAGTGTAGGAACACGAATTGTCGGGAGCACTTGTCGCACGTCGATCTCGGCATTCATCTGCGTCAGCGCAAGTGCGGCGCCCGGACTTGCTCCCATGCGGAGATACTTGGCCCACCAATTCTGAAAAGCAGGATCGCCGGCCACGCTCGGTGCACGTTCTTCCAAACCCACTGGCCCACCCCAATGCGCACGAATCTCTTCAAAAAAGTGTTGCCGCTCCTCAGTCGTTGGTGCCCAAGGGTATTGTTCGTCACGAATGCGTTTTGCATAAGTTCCGATCATCACCAGCCCGAGAGTCTTCTCCGGATATGTCGCAGCAAAGAGACTGCACATCGGACCGCCCTCAGAGACCCCACAAAGCGCAGCGCGTTCTGAGCCAGCCGCATCCATCACGGCTCGTACATCATCCATTCTCTGTTCCAGAGTCGGTAGTTCGTTGTTTGGCACTCGATCTGAGAGTCCAGTTCCTCGCTTGTCGAACACTATCAGCCGCGCGAATGAGGCGAGCCGCATAAGGAAGCGTGCAAAGCTCGGTTCATTCCAGAAATACTCCAAATGAGAAACCCAACCCATCACGAACACCAGATCAAGTGGGGCATCGCCAACAACCTGATAAGCGATGTTCACGTCGCCACTACGCGCGTACATCGTTTCCGGCATTTTCTCTGGTAGGAATTGGTTCGGAGTGTGATGGACGTCGATCACCGCTGGAGGGAGAAATAGTCCGCCAGATCTAAGGTCGTCCAATTCTTCTTCAACGATAACCCGAGTGCGAGTTCGTTCGCGCACTATCAGATCGGAACTTTCCTCCCACCGTTCACTGACGTCGGCAAGGAACCGGTAACCACGTTTGGGAACAGTTTCAATTAGCTTGTTGCCATCCGGACCCAGCGCTTTTCGCAAAGCTGAGATGTTTTGGGCAAGGTTGTTTTCTTCGACAAAACTGTCGGGCCAAACCTCAGTCATGATCTCTTCGCGACCAAGCACCCGGCCGTTGTTCTCAACCAGAAAGAGCAGTGTATCGAAGGCTTTAGGCGTGAGCGACATGGCCCCGTTCTCGCCGAAAAGCACACGATCAGTGACGTCAATACGAAAGCCTTCAAAAACGTAGAAGCGTCTGGGCTGTCTCGTCATTCGCTCGCTCTCACAAGTCTTTCAAAACAATCTCAGAGGGATTTCATGACTTTCTAAATACGCCAGCGTCGACCACGGGGTATCGTCCGCCAGTCAGGCCGAATGTCCGACGAACTTTAGTTTGTCGACTGCTATGGAGAGTGAGTCATGTATCCAGCAGCTGCGAAATCAACCGGTCGACATACTGAAGTTCGTCGGACATTTCGCAAAGCATTCTAGTCCGAAACAGCCCCCACAGAGAACGTTGGAAAGGAAAAGTAAATTGAACAAGAGAAAGGGTCAGAACATGGAAACTAAACCGTCGGAATCGAAAAATGGGCGACATGCGCTTGTACTCGGAGGCAGTCTCGCCGGATTACTCGCCGCGCGAGTTCTGTGCGACTACTTCGATCAAGTAACCATGGTCGAGCGAGATATCTTCACAAATTCAACCGAAGCGCGACGCGGAACTCCTCAAGCGAATCACGTCCACGCTCTTATGCCTCGTGGTCGACAAATCCTCGAGGAACTGTTTCCCGGTTTGCAAAAGCAGATGATGGCAGACGGCGCACCATTGGTGGATATGGCCAGGGACGTCGCCTGGTTAACGCCACAAGGTTGGGGTGTGAACTTCCAGTCTGATTTGGAGGTCCTTTCTTTTACTCGACCGTTACTGGATTTGCATATCAGGCGCCGGCTACTTGCCGATTCACGTTTCCGGATATTTGAGCGAACTCACGTCACCGGACTTATTCCAGCGGGCAAAGACGCAGTGGGCGGAGCCATTGTCCCAGTGCAAACAGGAGATGCTGAGTCCATTGAGACAAATCTATTCGCGGACTTTGTCGTCGACGCCACGGGCCGAGCTTCACGTGCGCCGCAGTGGTTAGAACAAATCGACTATCCGGCGCCCAAAGAGACAACTGTTAAGGCTCATCTCGGGTACGCCAGTCGTTTGTACGAGATTCCAACTGGCTTTAGCGCCGCTTGGACTTGCGTCTTTGTGCAAGCCGCACCACCCGAAAGAAAGCGTGGCGGTATTTTGTTCACAGTCGAGGGCAATCGTTGGCTCGTGACGATGATCGGAGGCGGTCACGATTATCCTCCCAAAGACGAAGCCGCGTTTCTCGAGTTCGCCCGCAGCCTTCCTACGCCGGTTATCTACGATGCCATAAGAACAGCTACGCCGCTCTCCGAGATCAAAGTACATCGAGGAACTGAAAATCGTCTGCGTCACTTCGATAGTGTTGCGCGGCAACCTCGGAACTTCGTTGCGCTCGGCGATTCCGTCTGCGCCTTTAATCCTGTTTATGGACAGGGCATGACGATCGCCGCGATGGAGGCAATGACGCTCGATGAGTGCCTGCGCAACTGGAGCCCTGATGATCGAAATTTCGCCAGGAGATTTCAAAAGCGATTGTCGAAAGTAACAGCCGCGCCCTGGATGTTAGCGACCAGTGAAGACTATCGCTATCGAGAAACTGAAGGCGGCTCCGCCGATCGGAAGACAAAGTTCATGCACCGTTACATGGACCGCGTGTTGAAGCGTTCAACATTTGACCCAACCGTCCGTCGCGTTTTGTTGCGGGCGTTTGGAATGCTTGTCCCACCCTCTGCTCTATTTCGGCCAAGAGTGTTAATGCGAGTAATGCGAGGCCGACTGAAAAGGACTGCGCAGTCGCAGCCGCAGGTCCACACATCGTCAGCCCGCCGGATGGTTTATCACACAGCAGACTAAAGGACTCGAGTCGATGAAACGAAGAACAGAAATCTCAATCGAAACTGACAAACTAGTAATTGTCGGCCGTCACCAGAGAAGCCTTCACTGGTGCGGCAACTGTCGTAAGAGTGTTGACATGATTACGAGCGATCAAGCCGCGATCGTCGCATGCGTTAATTCACGCACAATCTTCCAATGGGCTGATGCCGGTCGACTCCACTCGTCCGAAACGCCCGAAGGATTGCTGCTCATTTGCCCCCACTCACTCTGAACCACACTAATTAAGGAGAGAATATGAAAAACCCCGTCACACACTTCAGGACAAACCTGTTTGCCCTGATAACCCTATCGAGCCTTCTCTTGTCTGTAGTACTGCCGGTGCAAAGAACCTTCAGTGCGCCGGCATATTCCGGAGCTCCAGACACTGACACGAAACAACAAGCCCTGGAAGCCTACGGCAAACTCCCACTCAGATTTGAATTGAATCAGGGACAGACTGATTCTTCAGTGAAGTTTCTCTCTCGCGGTCACGGCTACACACTATTCCTGACCGAGTCTGAAGCTACTGTTTCGTTACAGCGACAACCAACTGAAAACGGCAAGGTGCAAACCGCCGTGCTGCGCATGAAACTCGTCGGCGCTCAGCCCAATCTCCGTCCCCAAGCTCAGGATTTGCTAGTAGGTAAGATCAATTACTTAATCGGCAATGATAAAAAGCAATGGCACTCAAACATTCCTACCTATCGTAAGGTTAGTTATCAAGAAGCATGGAAAGGCATCGATATGGTTTGGCATGGACGTCAGCGCGAATTGGAGTACGACTTCGTTGTGCGGCCAGGTGGGGATGTCTCACAGATTCGTTTGGCATTTGAAGGCGCGCAGAATCTTCGTCTTGAAACGAGCGGAAGTTTAGTGGCGCAGACCGATGCGGGCGAAGTGAAGCAGCAGGCTCCGGTTATCTATCAGGACAGCGAGCGCGGTCGTCAGATTATTCAAGGCAACTATGTACTAAGAAGCTCTAATGAAATTGGGTTTGAGGTTGGCGACTATGATCGTACGAAACCACTGGTGATAGATCCAATCCTTGTCTATTCAACCTACCTCGGTGGGAACGGCTCCGATGAGGCTTTTGGGATCGCCGTCGACAACTCTGGCCAAGCTTACGTCGTTGGAAGAACCGGATCTAAAAACTTTCCGCTTCGCAACGCGTTTCAGTCAGACAATGTTGGCAACGTGGCATTCGTTACTAAACTGAACGCTGCTGGTTCAGACATCGTGTATTCAACTTTCCTGGGCGACGACAGTGGATTCTGTCATGGAAGTGACAACTTCCTAATTTGTGGCACTCAGGCGCAAGCCGTCGCAGTCGGAACTGGTGGTGAAGCAGTCGTCACCGGAGCGGTAATCAACGAAGAGAATGAGAGCACATTCCCCGTCACGGAAAACGCTTTTCAGGACGCTGGCATTGGTTGTTTGGGGGCTTGCGGGTTGCGCGACGTGCGGATCGTTGATGCTTTTGTAACTATGCTGAAACCCGATGGCAGCGATTTCGTCTACTCCTCTTTTTTTGGAGGGTCAGCCTTTACGTTTAACCCAAGTAGCGGGCATGGTGTTGATGTCGGTAAGAGCGTTGCGGTTGATTCTGCCAATCGAATCTACATTGCCGGTATCACCACCTCCAACGATCTCCCAACAAAGAACGCTTTTCAATCACTGAGCCATTCTTCGTTAGATGAAGCGGATGCTTTCATTGCCGTCTTCGATCCTAAACAGGAAAAAGGAAACGACACCCTTCTCTATTCAAGCTATCTTGGCGGTCACGGCGATGACCAGGGATTGGGCATTGCGGTTGACAACGTACGTAACGCTTACATTGTTGGTACCACGGCCTCCGACGATCTCAAAACGAAGAGCCCATCGTCGCTGTCTCCACTTCAAGATAGTTTCCAGGGCGGAGGATTTGATGGCTTTGTCGCCAAGGTTGGGACGGCCTCCAGCGGAGACGCGTCATTAACTTATCTCACCTATTTCGGTGGCGATATCAACGACCGCGTTGAATCCGTTGCTGTCGATTCAGCACAGCGCGCTTACATCACTGGCGCAAGCAATTCGTCACCCAACCGCTTCCCGCTGAAGAATGCCTTCGACTCAACCCAGAAGAACGGTGAAGCATTTGTCGCTAAACTAAACGCCGATGGTACTGCGCTCTTCTACTGCAGTTTCCTTGGTGGCGATAACGACAATACGGCGGACGACGGCGAGGAGGGCCTGGGAATTACGATCGATTCCGGAGGCAATGCTTACGTAACTGGTCGAACAACCTCAGGGACAACTTTTCCAGTAGGGCCGGTCGCACCACCATTCGCCGGCACGACTGCAGGCACGGCTTTCATCGCAAAGATCGCCGCCACTGTCTCAAGCACCACACCAGCAAAGTTGCTCTATTCGACAACTTTCGGAGGAAAAACAACGAAGGCCGAGGCAATCGCACTAGATCCAAAAGGCAACGTCTATATAGCAGGATCTGCTGGTACCGACCTGCCAACCACACCGGGAGCATTTCAGCGTAAGCCACTAGGCAACGGTGACGGTTTTGCCTCCAAGTTTTCAACAACCTTCAACGACACCATCGGCGTGTTCCGTCCTTCCAACAACGGATTCCTGTTGCGCAACTCCAATACTGCTGGTCCGGCAGACATCTCCATCGGTTTCGGCATTGCCGGCGATCTGCCAATCACTGGCGATTGGGACGGCAACGGCGTTGATGATGTCGGTATCTTCCGACCCAGCACGGGCCAGTTTCAATTGAGGTTGCCATCGGGCCGAACATTCATAGTCATCAACCTCAACAACTTCGGACAAAATGGAGACTTGCCAGTTGCGGGCGATTGGAATTTCGATGGCATCGACACTGTCGGTGTGTTCCGTCCATCAACGGGGCAATGGCTCCTGACTAATGGCCCGAACACTAACAACACAACTCCACCAGTTAACTTCCAGTTCGCCTTTGGTCAAAACGACGACGTACCGATCGTTGGTGATTGGAATGGCGATGGGTTTGACACGCCCGGACTCTTTCGAAGTGGCGTCGCGCAATTCATCTTGAGCAATGGTTTTCAGGGCACCACTGACATTACGCCGTTCACGTTTGGTGCGTTGGGAACTAAACCTCTCGCAGGAGATTGGGATGGCGATGGTGTTGCAACTATCGGCGTCTTCAATCCCGGCACCGGCATCATGTCTCTTAACAATACGAACACAAGTGGCAATGGTGTCGGCGACCTCGTCTTCAGTTTCGGTCTTAACGGCGATTCGCCTTTGGCCGGAGACTGGGACGGCACGCCTGAAGTTCCCACGAACTAAACCGTGAATGAGGCAGGGCGTCCGCTTTCGGACGCCCTGTTCTCCCTTTTGAACAGATTCTTTCGACAAATTCTGGGTACGCACTTGGATAAAGTCAGTACCGTAACGCGGTAGCGTCGGGTCCGTTGTCACCTCTAACGGGATGGGTGGTATGGGACCCGACGCTACCGCGTTACGGTACTGACCTTATCCAAGTTTGGTTGTGGGTCCGCTGCGTTGTGTCTGTGGGGTATGTGATTTCGCAGACTTTCAACCACAGAGGCGCGGAGGACGCAGCGGTCGCGCAGAGAAGAATCCAGCTTAGGACACTACTCTTAGCAGAAATACTGAACCGGATCCCTGAGAAGTCGCGTAATATTACACATCATGGAGAACACCCCCCCACTCGATGTACCAAATGTCCCACGAGAACTCTCTGTCGGTGAAGAGATCGCGAACAGCATCAGTCACGGTCTCGGCTTAGTGCTCGCGATTGCCGCAGTGCCGATACTGGTCGTTTCCGCGATGCGGATCGGTAGCATTAGTTTCATCGTGGGCGCGAGTGTGTTTGGCGCAACACTGGTATTGCTTTATCTCGCCTCTACGCTTTATCACTCAGTAACTCACGAACGTGCCAAGTGT
>DASYRR010000283.1:0-4564 GCA_036004125.1 Pyrinomonadaceae bacterium
AAAACGTTCCTCCACACTAGACCAGGGATCCGGGAGTAGTTGCTTGTAACCAAGCGACACGCGTTCACGCTCACGATCAAACTTCAGTACCTTCACCTGAATGTTGTCGCCAACGTGAAACAACTCATTGGGATTCTGCAAACGACCCCACGACATATCGGTCACGTGCAACAATCCGTCGACTCCACCGAGATCAACGAAAGCGCCATAGTCAGTCAGATTCTTAATCTGACCTTCAACAACTATATCTTCTTCGATCTGTTGTAACGTCTGATCCTTTTTGCCGGTGTTCTCCTGTTCGATCACCGCTTTGCGTGACAACACCACGTTTGAGCGTTTGCGATTCAGCTTGATTACCTTGGCCTCGATAATCTGGTTCCGAAGACTATCGAGGTTTCTTACCGGACGAATGTCAACTTGTGAGCCAGGCAAGAAGGCGGCGATGCCATCAATGTCGACGCGCAAACCACCCTTAATCCGATCGATAACCCTCCCCTTTACACTCGTCGCCTCACGATACGCTTTTTCGAGATCGTCCCAGGCCTTCATTCGAACCGCGTCCGCGCGTGAAAGGACTGGTAAGCCATCAGCGGTTTCCATACTCTTGACGAGTACTTCGACTTCATCGCCAGGCTTCACTGTAATCTCGCCATTTTCAGTAAACTCAGCAGGGTTGACGATGCCTTCCGATTTGTAACCGAAATCAATTACTACTCCGCGCTCGCTAATGCCGACGACTGTTCCACGAACAACTTCGCCCTCCTCGAGCGTGGCTTGCTCTTGTTCAAATTGATCAAGAAGTTGACCAAAGTCGACGTCACCGCTCGCACGTGCTTCATCTGCATCATCAGGCTCTGGAGCTGGAGCAGCGGCTACTGGTTGATTCACAACTTCGGAAGTTTGCGGCTCAGTCTCTGACTCGCCGGAGGTTGGTTGATTTTCGGCCTCGCTGTTGTTCAGCTTGGGTTGTTCACTAGACATGCAGACTCCTGTAGTTCCCGATAATTTGTGGCGCGTTTCAAGATCATATCGCGCCTCATCTGACTGAAACAATCACCGCAGATCTCGATGACAGCCAGACAGTGTTTTAGCGGCCTGTTCGTTATTTGACCTTGGCGTTGTCGGGAAGTTGAGCTGGCGAGGATGCGAGCCGTTTGGATTTGGAAATGTCGAGTTAATTTGTTTCGATTACCGTCCTGCCGTAGTCACCCGCTTGATCCGACAAACACCCGCCGCTTTTACCGGGTAGGGCGGCAATGTACACGCCAGTATGAGGGCATGTCAAGGCGTGCAAAACATCTAGAGCCAGTCGCACTTAGCCTCAAAAACAAAACACCGCATCGAATCTAACGCGGCGTTTCGTTTCACGAAGATGGAAAAGGCTCTTACTGACTCGAGGATAAGTTGTCGGATGTTCTCGGTACAACGTACACACCGGCAGAATGAGATCCGACAAACAAAATGTTTTGATCCTGGGAATCAAATGCCAGCGCCCAAATTCTCTGACTCGGCAAACGTCGCTGCTTCGGATCTATTCGCGCCCAGGTGAGACCACCATTCACCGTGCGATAGACGCCTCCGCCTATCTCGGTTATCTGGTAAGCATTACCCGCAAAAATCTCGTCACCGTTTCGCGGATTGATCAGAATACTGGTGAAATCGCCAAAGGGAAGGTTTCCTCCGCGACGATTCCAGGTAACGCCAGCGTCGTGCGACATATAGAAGGCCTGCTTGGTGCCGACGTAAACGTAGTCTGGACGCTGTGGATCTTGAGCGATCGTGTTTACGGGAAAGTCTCGCGGAATTCCTTCTGATTGACGCCACGTCATTCCGCCATCATGCGTGACGAGGACGCCGGACGCCGGTGTGCCTACCCAAATCGTATTTGGTTGGCGCAGATTGGATGAGATACAAGTTGTTCGAGGATCCAAGCCGGTACCATATGGAAGTTTTTGCCAACCCTTGCTCGGATCATAACTTCGATACAGGCCAGTGTTCGTCGCAGCGAGAAATCCTGGTTTCTGAGCCTGGCTGTCCACCGTATGCGCTAGGGCATTTACAGCATCAGCAAGAATTAAGTCCGTCTGCTCCACGGCCTCTGCTGAATTCACCTTCGAGACTCCCAGCGCTGAGAGAGTTATGTCGTCGAATTTTCCGGTCGCCGGAAGATGTCGGTCTGATTGGAAACGTTTCAGAGCGGCAAGAGTTACTGGCCCACCTTTTCCGTCCGGAATACCCAGGTGATAACCGGTATTATTGAGCGCCTCCTGAACCCGAGTGATGGCCTCTGGCGTCAAACTCGGCTGGCGTGGAGTCGTTGTCTTAGCTGCTACTGCCGCAGTCTTCTTCGAACTTCCTCTGCGTACCGGTTTCTTCGTTGGCTCAGGCGCTGTCGGGGCCCACACTGGCGCCCATGAAGTTCCCCGATCAAGAGAGCGGTAAACACCAAGGTTGGTACCAAGGTAAATCACGTTCGCATCTTGTGTGTCTTGCAGGATTGCGTAAGTTATCAATCTCGAAGGCATGCTCCGCATTGTTGGTCGCCAGCTTTCGCCGTTGTCGTTACTGACGAAAAGGAATCCTCCACCCGTTGCCGTGTTGATGGTTGACGCGTAGATACGATTCGGAGTTTCTCGATCGGCCAGGATCGCATTGGCAAACCGTCCGCTGAAACCGCCATTCGTAGGTACAAACGACTTGCCCCCGTCATTCGAGACCATGACGCCATAATTGTTAGTTCCAATGTAGATCATGTCAGGACGCGATGGATGAACCGCAATCGAGTTTATTTCGAGCTGTCGAGATGTGGTGACCATCCAGGAGTCGGCGTCGCCACCCTTTTCAGAGCGCCAAAAGCCCTCGGTGGTGCCGGCAAACACAATCCCCGGAATCGACGGATGCTGCATGATTGCGCGGGTTCGTCTTGACTGCGACGGGATGCCTTGCACTTTCCGCCAACTCTCTCCCGACGTCTTGCTTTCGTAAATGCCACTGCAGGCGGAAGCGATGATGTGATTCGGATCGCGCGGATCGATGTCGATGGCAAAGATATCGGAGTCGTCGATGATGCCGGTCTTTATTGATTTCCAGGATTGCCCACCATCAGTCGATTTATACGGAAGATACCAGGTGCCTGCATAAATGATATTCGTTGTTCGAGGATCGATCGCGAGTGATTCCACGTGAACGAGATTTGGTGTATTAGAGGTAGGTAACTGCTGCCAAGATTCGCCCGCATTGTCCGAACGGAAAATGCCATTGAAAGTACCAGCGATTAGCGTGTCCGGATCTGCCTCAGATTGAGCAAGCGAATGAATAGCCTCGTTCTTCAATTGCGCGCTCTCGCGCCAGCTGACGCCACCGTCTGTTGATTTGAAGAAACCTCCGGGCTCCTTGTGGCGATGCGCTCCAACATACAAAACGCGAGGGTTACGGGGATCGACGATGATGTGATCGACAAAGAGGCGTGGCTTGCTGAAGTTGTAGAGAAGCTGCCACTGCTTGCCTGCGTCCCGCGAGGTATAAATCTGACCGTCAAGTGTACCGAAGTAAAAACGATCAGGATCAGACGGGTCCACGACAAGGTCGCGCACATCTCCACCTGGAGGGCCAGTCGTCCGCCAGTCAGTGGAGTAAAGGGCGGGATCTGCCGAAGAATCAACTGCTGTAGCTAAGGCGGCACCGGGCTTGATGGCCAGCATCGAGAGCAGAAACAGAGCTACCACGAGGGGGAGATACTTCATAATTCTATTCATCGTTCATTCATCCAGGGACTAATCATAATGGAGCGACGCCGCTCACCCGCAGCCTAGTCTATTACAATTCTCTTGCTTTGTGTTCAAAAGCTCACGCACGCCCCGTAGGATGCACGCAAATTCCCGGCAAGTTGTACTTAAAAAGCTTCTTATGTCGGCCTAAAAGGTAAGCGGGCGATGTTTCTCAGAAGAGCACCATCGCCCGCTTTGGTTAAGGTTTGGCCTGAAGCCAAGCCGGTTAATTGTTATTCGTCATCGCCGCGGCCTCGACGTCGTCGCGGAGTAGCTTTCTTCTTGCACTCCGGACAAGGTGAGACAGCACCAGTTGTATCGACTGTTGGGGCATCCGCACCGTTAGGTACGACCCAGAGTTGAACCGTCAGGTCAGAACGGCACCCACCGTCCACAACAGTGATTCGTCCAGCTTCAATGCCGCGCGTATTGACTAAGTAGTCCTTGGCTCGATCGCCTCTCGCCTGGGCCTCACCCGCACAACTACCGTATGCGATGATTGTGCCCGTCGAACCAGGTTCGTTCTGCAACTGGATAGCGTAGTTGTCGAGTCTGGCCTTCTCATCGTTGAACTTGATGTTGCCATACTCGTCGAACTTCCTCGGTTCGGGCTTCGGCGGCTTGACAGCCGTTGTACATGATGCGCTGTTGTTGCACGACGGATCCGCACCACCGACGCTCACCGTAGCCGTTACGCTTTGGCCACCGAGCCCACTAGTGTCAACCGTAATGGCCGATGTCCCCTGACCACTGGAAATCGTGCCCGCGGAGACCGACCAGTTGTAGGTTGGCGTCAG
>DASYRR010000284.1:0-17044 GCA_036004125.1 Pyrinomonadaceae bacterium
AAAACCAAAGCAGTAGTTAGAGCGAACGCAGACAAAAAACAAAAACCATCGTCATCGCATTGCCTGTTGACCCTTGACATTCACATAGCAGTGCGGGGACTTGTCACCGCTTTGTTACCGCGAACCAAAACTGGCGACGCACTGTAACAAAGCGGTGACAAGTCCCCGCACTCCAAGGAGACGCCCAATGCCAGCAGTCCAATTTCTACTTAGATAATGCCGGTGAGGCCAAATACCAGACGTTGTCGAATGGATCTTTCACCCAGGCGTTTCGGTCTCCGTACACCTGATTCGTTGGGGCCAGCAGCGAAATACCACCAGCCTCCAAAGCTTGCTCATACATCGAATCTACATCGTCCAAGTACAGATAGATCGCTGTTGGCATCGGTTGCGACGGTCCACGCGCTTCGCCGAGTTCAATGACTGAGTCTCCAATCTGGACTTTGGCGTGCAGAATCATGTCGTTATCTGCATGACGCATGAGCTCTTTAGCTCCGAATGCGTTGGTGACAAAGTCGATAAACCCTTGCGCCCCTACGGGGTGGAAGTAAACAGTTACTGTATGCAGATCCTTAGCAATCTCTTCCAGGGGCACAAATGGCGTCGCGATATACCAACGGTTTCCGGTTGGGTCCTCGACTCCTGCCGAGCGTTCGCCGTACGGCTGATCCGCTGGTTCCATTAGAACTTTCGCGCCCGCCTCGACCGCTCGTGCATATGCCTCGTCGATATCGGGGACATAAAGATGAATCGCCGTTGGTTTTGGCTCGATGTGCTCGGCGCCACCGATCATCACTATTGAATCGCCAATCTTAACCTCGGCATGCATCCCTCCAGCTGAGCCAGTTGTGCGGAAGTGCTCGACTGCTCCGAACGAGTGCTTAACGAAGTCAATCAATTCCGCTGGTTTATGAACGGTGAAGTATGGCGTTACGCTGTGAAAGCCCTCTCGTACATTTTTCGGTGGTTTGACAGACTGTCGCGTCTTTGATCTAGGACTACTCATTGAATCTCTCCTTGTTAGTTGCTCTCTGAGTTCTGCCCTAAACGTTTCGCGCGGTAAACCAACAAGACCCTGTGCGACCTCAGCCAGCGAAGCCACGTGAGCGTCAACAGCCGTTAGGTCAAATGAGCGCCGCTCGACAATTGCCGCGACCGCGTCGTCCAGTTGGTCGATGATTGAGCGTTCAGACATTGCTATTACTCAGAAATCAGTTCTCGATTAGTCGGTCACGTAGATTTTCCAGTCCGCGAAACTGGAGTTGCTTAATTGCCCCTTCACTACGGCCGAATTCTTCAGCGATTTCACGAATGCTCTTTTCCTCTGCAAAGCGGAGAACAATCACCCGACGTTGATCCTCCGGCAGTTTTTCCACGGCTCGAGATAAACGCGCGCGCCGTTCAACCTCTTCCAGATCGTCGGGTGCAGACGGTTCAACAACCGGGTTTGGTTGCTCGCTCGACTCGCGCTGCCGGCGCCGCGCCTGATCGGCGATTGCGTTTGCTGCAATTCTGTAGAGCCAAGCGGCAAATGGTGTCCCGCGCCATTTGAATTTTCCTATGTTCGCGAGTGCTTGATGGAAGATATGGGCGGTGAGATCTTGAGTTTCCGCACGATCATGAACCCGCCGCGCTACGTAGGCGTAGACACGGTGAAAATTTTGTTCGTACAGCTCGGCAAAGCGGCTCGGGTCCTTCTGAGCAGCTTCTATAAGGAGCCGTTCTTCGGATTGAGTTACCTGACTCAAAGTCTCGCCAATCCTCGCAGCACCCGGTTTTCTATAGATAAAACTGTCCAGCGCGGGAAAGGTTACGCTCTTAGTGTCCGATATGCTTTAGCTTGTCGCCGTCTCGAGCCAAGGAGGCCTCATCTCAATCACAGCGACAAGCTAAAGCATATCGGACATCACACTCACTTCTTCAACGCCTCGATCAGAACCCGGCCCGTTGCGCTGCTCGGGCGTGTGACCCCAAGCAGCGCACACAGGGTTGGCGCAATATCAGCTGGCGTTGCGGCTTCGTAGTACCGTCCCGGCGTCACTGCTGCACTCATGATGATCGTTGGAACGTTCGTATCGTAGAAGTATGCGGTGCCGTGTGTCGCTGTGATTGTATCGCCGAGGTATTTGTAAGGTTCAGTAATTAAGACGAGATCACCACTGCGTGGTGGGTAGAAGCCGTGGATGGCCCGCCGCTCGATTGGATCAGTAATCGACGTGGCTCCCCGTTGCAGTTGGCTACGAGTGAAGTATCGGGCAATCCCTGGAACAGTTAATGCTGCTTCACCGGCAAGCTGCGTGAGTTCATCAAGACTTACAGCATCGCGTTTGAGGGCGGCGTAGTTAAAGTAAATGTTGCCGTTCATAAACGCATCGGTCGTTTGACCCCGATCATTTTTGTAGAGGTAATCAGCCGTTGGGTCGGGGGTCTTGTTTTGCGGGTTGTATTTTGCGCTGATCGCTGCGGTAATGGCGGCCAGGACATCAGCAGACTTCAACCTGCTCCCACCGAGTCCCAGAGCTCCGGAGTGTTCCGGAATCGGAGCCACACCGTGATCCGCAGTGAAGGCAACCAGGGTGTTTGACAACCCAACCCGAGCGTTCACAAAATCGAGTAACGTCGCAATCTGCCGATCTACGCGAAGAGTTACGTCCATTACTTCCTGGCTATAGGGACCATAGCGGTGTCCAACATAGTCGTTTGCCGAGAAAGAAATACTCAGCACATCAGTATCATCGTCCTGGCCTAGTTGTTCGTTGATGAGCGCTTGTTGCGTAAACGCAAGCAAGAGATCGTTTGAGAACGGCGTATAGTCGAGTGCGTTGTAGAAAGGTCTTCCGACTGCAGTAGCTCCACCAGTGATCGTGTGTGGGAAGGCATTGGTATCGCCGCGTTGATTGCCGATGTTCTCCCATGGTGGGGAATCGAGTCCCGCGCGTTTTAAATACTCACTCTCCGCCAACAATCGTTCCCACTTCGCGCCGAAGAATTTGTCTGCAGGACGGCTTGTGTTGAATGCCGTCACCCATGCAGGCAATTGGTTGAAGTAATACGTCGACGAAACCATCGAGCCTGAATTTGTACTGAACCAGTAGGCTGCATTTGCATGACGACCCGCCGGAAGAATCGCCGAGCGATCTTTTACTGAAATGCCGATGACCTTCGAGCGATCATTGGTCGCCATTCGCAGCTCATCGCCAACCGTCGAACTCATCAACCGGCGCGGGCTGGCCGCGCCTTCATTAGGGCCGCCTCCCAACAACGTCACGGTTGTATCGGAAACACTAGTGACTCGTTTCCCGGTAGTACGGTCGGGCCATTCATTGCCGACGATGCCTGACTCCGCCGGGTAGGCGCCCGTCATCATGGTTGCATGTCCGGGCGCTGTATACGTGGGGATGTGGTCGTAGTTTGATTGGGTCCACGACGCGCCATCACGCATCAGTCGCTTTAGTCCATTGGCGACGAAGAGATCATTGAACCGTTCAAGATAGTCGTAACGGAATTGGTCAACTGCTATCAAGAGTACCAGCCGAGGACGTTTCGCGCGTTCTGCTGTTTCAGAAGTTGACCGTCTTTGACCCAGTGTCAGTGAACTGGTCAGTAGAACGAAGATAACAGCAAGAGAAACGAAGGCTGATCGTCGGCTTAGGGGCGTTAGGGTCATGGGCGGCATGTTAACCGAAAGAGGTTAGGAACGAGTAACAACCAGGAGCAGGGGCAGGAGCAGGAGCAGGAGCAGGGGCAGGAGCAGGAGCAGGGGCAGGAGCAGGAGCAGGGGCAGGAGCAGAGCAGGAGCAGGAGCAGGAGCAGGGGCAGGACGGTTCAAAAAGATAAAGGCAGCGAGTGAATCCTCGCTGCCTGATATTTTTGTTGACTCGCAGGTCGAAGGGACGAATGCTCTCGCTGCTCCTGCTCCTGCTCCTGCTCCTGCTCCTGCTCCTGCTCCTGCTCCTGCTCCTGCTCCTGCTACTCATACCTCAGCGCTTCAATAGGATCCAACGAAGCAGCCTTCCGCGCGGGGTAGTAACCAAAGAAGATCCCGACCGCAGCCGAGAACACCACTGAACCAACGATAGCCATCGTCGAAACCAGGGTTGGCCAGCCAAGAAGCTTTGGTATTGCGAGCGAGAAGACCACTCCTAAGATAATGCCAATTGTTCCACCAATCAGACTCAGAACAATCGACTCAATCAGGAATTGACTCCGCACGGCCGACGATCTCGCGCCGATCGCCATGCGAATACCAATCTCACGCGTACGTTCCGTGACCGAAACGAGCATGATGTTCATGATACCGATCCCGCCGACGAGGAGCGAAACACCGGCGATACACGCCAACAGAATAGTCATCGTATTGCTGGTCTCGTTCGCCGCGTCGGCAATGTCTGTCATGTTTCTAACCGTAAAGTCATTTCCTTCACTGGCGGTGAGCTTATGACGCTGACGAAGTAAATCAGTAATTTGCGATTGCGCCGTGTAGGTTGCATCCTGCGAGACCGCCGAGACATAGGCTATCTGCACGCGAGGACTGCCAAGGACTTTCTTTTGCACCGTGGTGTAAGGAGCAAAGGCAATGTCATCTTGATCGCGCCCCTGCTGATCCTGTCCCTTCCTCGCCATTACTCCAACCACCCGAAACGGAAGACTCATCACGCGAATTGTTTGACCCAATGGATCGGTTCCAGGATACAAGTTATCCGCTAAGGTTTGGCCAATCACGATTACTCGCGCAGCTGTGCGTACATCGGCATCGGTAAAAAACGTACCGTTCTGCACAGTCCACTTTCGTATATCTGGATACTGTTCGCTTACACCCTGAACCGACGTGTTCCAATTCATGTTGCCGGCAACCAGTTGTGATCTTGCATTCACAGCTGGGGTCACCATGGAAACGCTGGACACTTCGCGCTTGACCGCATCGAGGTCTTCAACGCTCAGCGTGTTTGTTCCGCTGTCGCCTGTGCCGCTTCGAACACCGCCGACGTTCTGGGCGCCGGCACTCACGAACAACAGGTTAGTGCCTATGCTCTCGATCTGCGCTTGCACAGAAGCAGACGCCCCTTGCCCGATACTGACCATGGCGATAACCGCCGAGACTCCGATAATTATGCCGAGCATAGTTAATGCTGCGCGCATCTTGTTTCTAATAAGAGCGCGAAAGGCCACGCGAATGATCATTAATAGCGTCATAGGGATTTCCGATTGCCGATTTCCAATTGCCGATTAGTCATCGTCTTCGTCATCTTCAATTGCCGGCATGTTCTTTAGTTCTTCAGCTGCGTCTCGTGGCTCGTCGATCTGGTAGTCAGATTTAATCTTGCCATCCTTGAAAACAACCACGCGCTGAGCATACTGAGCTATATCGAGTTCGTGCGTAACCAGCACAAGGGTTATTCCCATTTGGCGATTCAGTCGCTGGAAGATTTCCATTACTTCGACCGATGTCCGTGAATCGAGATTACCAGTCGGCTCATCCGCGAGGATCAATGCCGGACTGTTGACGAGAGAGCGGGCCACCGCCACTCGTTGCTGCTGACCTCCGGAGAGTTGGTTTGGATGGTTCTGTTCACGTCCCGCCAATCCTACTGCGGCCAATGCTTCCATTGCGCGTTGATGACGCTGAGCCAAGTCAACACCCAAATAGAGCATCGGTAGTTCAACGTTTTCCAAGGCCGACGTTCGTGAAAGCAAATTGAAACCTTGAAAGACAAAGCCGATCTTCTTGCAGCGAATATCCGCGCGTTCATCCTTCGACAGCTCTGAAACATCTTCGCCGTCCAGGATGTAGCTACCTCGTGTCGGACGATCCAGACAACCGAGGATATTCATCATGGTCGACTTGCCCGAACCTGACGCGCCCATGATCGCAACGAACTCGCCCTCTCTAATCGTGAGCGAAACGCCGCGCAAGGCATGAACCTCGACATCGCCCATCGTGTATGTCTTATGGATATGCTCGAGCTGAATCACAGCACGAGCTTCGGGCAGTTGTACTGCCAGAACGCCATGAGCGTGTGATTCTCTCGGATCGACTGTCAACACAGTAGACATTATCTTCGACCTCCGCCGGCGCCCGGGGTTCGCGGAGCATTACCAAAGCCTGGCGTACTGGTCTGAGTCGCCTGAGTCTTCGATCCTGAAATTGTTTGGCCCGTGATGACCAGTTCGCCTTCATTCAGATCTCCGTCGACAACTTCGGTTGAAGCTCCATCTGTGAGACCAACTTTGATCCTTCGACGTTGCGGCTTGCCATCCTGGCCCAGGACCCAAACCAAACGTGTTTGTCCCGCCAGCACCGGGGCCGATGCAGGAGCAAAGTTACTTTCGCCGCCATTACCTTGTTGTGATCCATTTGCTCCATCGCTTTGGGCACGCCGACGGTTTTGGAAATTCGAGTTTCCTGATCCTGAACCGGCTCTCTGTAGACTTGTATCCTGCGGAGTGAACCGCAAAGCCGAGTTGGGAACCTTGAGAACGTTGTTGCGTTCGTCAATTGTGATCGTCAGATTCGCTGTCATCCCTGGTTTAAGTTTCTGATCAGGATTGTTGACGTCGATGACCACGTTATATGTGACAACGTTCTGCACGTTCTGAGGGTTAATACGCAGCTGCTCGATCTTGCCGTCGAAGTCTTTTCCTGGAAATGCATCGACCGAGAACTTTACCGATTTCGCCTGCTCTACTAGACCGATGTCTGCCTGATCGATATTTGCGATTACCTGCATCTGCGTCAGGTCATTGGCGATAGTGAAAAGAGTTGGAGCCGACAAACTCGCGGCAACCGTCTGACCAACGTTCACATCGCGTGAAACCACGATACCGTCTATAGGCGAGGCGATTGTTGTATGACTGAGATTGACTTCCGCCAGACTCAGAGCTGCTTGAGCTTGTTGAACCTGGGCCGCTGCTTGTTGCACCTGAGCCTGCGATTGCTGAACTTGTGACTGCGACTGGTCGACGGCTGCCTGCGACTGAGCGATGCCGGCACTTGATGCCGACTGTTCGGTTAACTTCGCTTGATTCAATTGCGAGACTGCCTGGTTGTAGCGCGCCTCGGCCGTCCTATATGCCGTTTGGGACACGTCGTAATCCCTTTGCGCGATGACACCGGCCTTCAGCAGCGACTCCTGTTGCTTAAGAAGACTGAGCGCATCCTCCAGTTGTGCTTTGAGCACGGCAACGTTAGCCTCAGCTCCCGACACTCCAGCCTGATTGTTTTGCACTGTCGACCTGGCAGCAAGACCTTTAGCCTGTGCATCCTTCACACCTGCGCGCGCATTCTCGACCGCCGCTTGGGATTGAACCAAACCTGCACGAGCTTGTTGGAGGTTGGCTCGAGCCTGGTCAACCTGAGCTTTGGAAACTGACGGATCAAGTTGCGCAATCACTTGGCCCTTTTTAACTACTGAATTGAAGTCCGCAGAAAGGGCCGAGATTGTCCCGGATGCCTGACTGCCTACCTGAACGGTGGTTACTGCCTGCAGCGTACCGGTCGCGGTTACCGTATTGCGAAGGTTTCCGCGTTCTATCTTCACGGTCATGAATTGAGTGGACGAAGAATCGACACGCCAGAAGTAAAGGCCTGCCAGCACAACGATGGCCATCGCGCCGCCGCCGAGTATCAACTTCTTTTTTTGGGCAAGAAGTCTTGCTAATGCCTCTTTGATCCAGCTGATACTTCTGCCACCGTTGAGGCTCGTTACTACAGGTTGTTCTCGAATTGTTTGGGTCGACATGCCGTTACCTTATAAGTCTCCGTGAAAAAAGTTGTGCTAACTCCCTATACATCCAGACACCTTTGTTTTGCTTTTGGTTACAGTAAATTTCAGATCTCAGATTTCAGATGTCCGATATGCTTTAGCTTGTCGTTGTGATTGAGGTGAGGCGCCTGACTGGAGACAACGACAAGCTAAAGCATATCGGACATCTGAAATCAACCTGTAACCACTTGGACGTTCTCGGTGTCTATCTCCTCGGAGGGCTCCCCGAATACTTAGAACAAGGAATGGAGTAACAGAAAAAAACGATGAAGAAACCACGGTTTAAGACACTGGCAATTGCTACTCTCTCAGCTATTGCTTTGGCTGCTTCGATCGCCATTGCCCAGACAGTTTCCACTAGTCAGGACAATGCACAGGGTGCGCACAAGGAATGGCGCGGCCAACGTGGAGGCGGTCGAGGTGAACGAAGAGGACATGGCTGGGGAGGAATGCACGCTGGCGCCTTCCGACAGCTGAACTTAACTGAAGACCAGAAAGCGAAGATGAAACAGATCCGCGAAAGCTTTGCCGAGCGCAACAAGCCCTTGCGCGAACAGCTTCATGCCAAACGGCAGGAGTTGCGTCAGGCGAGTGAAGGCGGTACGTTCAACGAAGCGCTGGCTACTCAGAAACTGACGGAGATGGCGAGTCTTGAAGCCAAGCTCATGGGTGAGCGATTCAAGTTGCATCAGGAAAGCCTTTCCGTTTTGACTGCTGAGCAGAAAGCCCAGCTGGAACAATCCAAAGCGCAGTTCAAAGCTCGACGCGGCGAAAAGCGCGGAGGCGATAACGAGTAAGCGTCTCCCCCACGGAAATGGCGGGCTGCAATTACCAAAGGGTCCGCCATCCGTAAATCCTATGAGGACCGCTTCTGACAAACGGGCACGAACAGGCCTCCGACTTAGAGCTGGCGCGTCAGGCGCAAGACGGCGACGAGTTTGCATTTGCGGAGATAGTCCGTCGCTATAGTCCCCGAATCTTCAGTGTTGCACGTCGGTTCTTTCGGCAGAGGAGTTCGGTTGAGGAAGCCGCGCAGGAGGTTTTCCTGAAAGCTTTCACGCAGCTCAAGAGTTTTGAGGGTCGCGGTTCAATGGAAGGATGGCTGACACGAATTGCGACCAACACTTGCTTGAACCTGCTGCGTAGCGCCAGGCGCAGACCAGAATTGACGGTTTCGGATTTGACAGAAGACGAGACCACGTGGCTTGACCAACAGCTTTCCGACTTTGCGAGTGAACCGCAGCATTCCGTTGAGGAGAGTTTGATAGCAGCAGACTTGGCGGATCGAGTGCTCGATGTTTTGTCACCGGAGGACAGGCAGGCGTTGTTAATGATTGATGGCGAAGACGCATCGGTAAAGGAAGTGGCAGACGCAACAGGTTGGTCAGAATCAAAAGTGAAGGTGCGAGCATTTAGAGCACGTAAGAAGGTTCGTGAAGCGATGGAAAAGCTCCTGAGGAGCAAAGAGCAGAAACCTCGAATTGGAGGTGCCGTTAGTAATGAGGGATCAACACATCATAGAGATTCTGGATAGCGCACCGGTCGGCAGCTTGTCCGCGGACCAGTTAGCCGTTGTGCAATCCCATAGCCAGAAGTGTCTTGAGTGCGGAAATGCTTACCAGGCAGCAATGCTTTCGAGCCTCGCGATTAGGGAACGCGCTCAGGTAGCGATCGAACCAACACCGTTCTTTCAGACTAGAGTAATGGCGGCCTTGCGAGAACGACAGGCAGTTGAGAATGTTCCCGCTTGGCAGCGCCTGTGGAAGTCAGCCGGAGCACTTGTTTCCTCAATGGCAATGACAACGGTTGCGCTTGCGGCATTGAGTTTTGCGGTGCCCACTCCATTGACGTCGCCTTCCGAACAAGCAGTAACGGCTTACTCTGCGGAGTCAGTGATTCTGGATCAGGGCAGTGAGGATCAGATGAGTTACGAGCAAGTACTAAGCACGATCTATGCAGAGGAAGATGAGGCGAAGTAACGATGAACATCATATATAAAAATAGATGGCAGGTTCGCGTCGCTGCTGCAGTCATCTTTCTGCTTGGCTTCACGGCCGGCATCCTGGCTCTTAACATTTACCGCGGGCTGGCGCGCAACGTCGCACCGCGAGATCGCTTTGAACAGTTGTCTGAACGCCTTCAACTCAATGCCGATCAGAAGACAAAGGTTCAGCAGATCTTTGGCGACACTCGTGAGCAATTGCGCGGCCTTCGGAAAGAATCAGAGCCGAAAGTGAACGACATTCGCCATCAAGCCGATGAACGGTTGCAGCAAGTTTTGACCCCTGAACAGTGGAAGCAGTTTCAAACGATAAGAGACGAAATGCGCAAGAGAAGAGAGCGTGAGATGCCCAACCGTGATCGGTAGCCTTTAGGGACGTGCCTGGACTAATTCGAACGCCTGGTGCTGGGACCGCAGGCGTCCTCGCCTGCTTGGTTGTCAACACAAACCTCGAATGAATTACAGTACTCGTATTCTACGTCAGCAGGCGAAGACGCCTGCGGTCCCAGCACCAGCGATCAAGTTAGTCTGAGCGCGCCACTAAAGGCTGTCGATGTTCTTTGGATCAATCAGTGCTTTTAGGATGCTTCCAGACGCGACTTGAGCGAGGGCTTCATTAGCATCTCCGAGACCAAACCTGGTGAGCTCCATCTTTTCCCATGCAGATGACCAAGTCGGCTCAGACACGATCTGCGCACCTCGATAGAAGTGCGAAAAGTCTGAACCCCAACAACCGCGAACATCCAGGTGTTTCTTGTTTAGATCCGAATGTGGATTCAACTCGACCGGGCCATGATCTGTGTATTGTCCGACCACGACAACTCGCCCAGCATCTCGAGTGAATCTCATTGCCTGAACGACAGCCTCAGCAACACCGGCTACCTCGATCGCTACGTCGGCACCCCGACCTGACGTTTGTTCGCGAACCCAATTGAACCGGGCAGCCTCATCGTTGGTTTCTATGTTCAATACCGTCGACGCACCAGCCTCCAAGGCTGCATCCAACCGCGACTGTGGCGCGCCCAGGCAGAGCACCTTCAAAGCGCCGCTCATTCGCGCCATAAGGATTGTGTTTATACCCACTGGTCCAGAACCCAGTACCAACACAGTATCACCTATGCGCACTTCAGCGCGTTCTACCGCATGAAGCGCGGTCGGAAGTGCACAACCACCGGCCATGAAGACTTCAGGGCGCGCGTCTACTCGTATGCAGTGCGTGCGGGGTTTCAGATAGATATGGGTGGCCCAGCCGCCACAGAGTCCGTCGTCCAATCCGTAGGTGATGCCGTAGACCTTTCTGTGCGGGCAACGAGTACTTGCTTTTGCGACCAGGCAATACCAGCAAGCATTACATGTACGATGAACATCCAGAAACGTGATGCGATCACCTTCATGGAAAGCGTTGCCATTGATATCGAACAGTTCGCCACGAACTTTCTGGAGCCGTCCGACTGCCACGTGACCGGGTACGAGTGGATAAGGAACACCCTGTAATAATCCCCGTTGCAAAGAAAGGTCGGTCCCGCAGACTTCTGACAGCTCAACTTCAAGGAGTGCTGAGTTCGGTTCCAGATTCGGAAAAGGAACTTCACGCACTTCGACAGGTGCGTTGGGTTGAGGAATAACGGCGACGAGTGGCACGTTGAGAAGGATAATTGAACTGATAGACGGGTGACTAGTGTGATTCAGGGGTCATTTTGAGCTCTTCTCTGCGCAACCTCTGCGTTCTCTGCGCCGCTGCGGTTAAAACAATGCAGGAAAGAACTCACCGCAGAGGCGCAGAGAACGCAGAGGTTGCGCAGAGAAGAACTCAGGATGCTTCACCACTTTTGGTCAGAGACCCTTCCAACTTGAAACCGTCACTCAATCTCTGTATAAAACCTCTCCCATTTCAAAAAAATCGGAAGGGTGGATTCAATTAGTGCCGCAGAGTCGACACCGCAAAATCAACAAGAGGAAGAGACAACGAACTGCCCGGGCGGCAGCTGCGAATCGAGGTCCCTCAATCACGAGTAATAAGAACGTTCGGATTGGGGCGATCATACTGATAGCAGTATTCGCCGTCGTCATGGTTTCCTATCTGTATATCAACCGCCCACATTCAGCTGGCCCCGAAATAACGACCGCCTCGGGTCTAAAATACATCGACGAACGCGTCGGAGACGGTCCGAGTCCACAAATAGGGCAGACGGTTACAGTTCACTACTCAGGCATAACCCAGAGTACGGGAAAAGAATTTGATAGTTCGTACAAAAAGGGAGTTCCAGCCGATTTTAAAATCGGTGTTGGGAAGGTGATCAAAGGTTGGGACGAAGGCCTGATGACGATGAAGGTTGGCGGCAAAAGAAAGCTAATCATTCCCGGCGACCTTGCGTACGGAAAATCTGGCCGCCCGCCCGACATCCCGCCAAACGCCACGCTCGAATTCGTAGTCGAGTTGCTCGGAGTTAAATAGATTCCAATCTGGCGATTTGATTGCAGGGAGCTTGCGTTTTTGCCAGGCTCTCGCTTCGACCCCTCGCTTGTCGTAGACTAAACGGGCTCCTGTCCCCTCTCAGAAACGACAAGATTCAAGGAGGTTTCTTTACGCATGAGACAGCTGTTTCGACAAGGAATTTACGCTGCGTTTTTCTGTTTTGTAGTTCTGGCGCTAGCCACTTCGTCTTTTGGCCAAGGGAGAGGCAGAGGAGGTGGCGTCGGCGGAGGACGCCCTAGTGGAGCGGGAAGCGGTGGTGGTCCGCCATCTGGTATCGGCGTCGATCGCGGACTCGGTAATGCTTCAGATAGATCTGGTGGCCGTTCGGATGCGGGCCTTGAGAATGCTTCAACGAATTCGAATGGTCGGTCAGACGCAGGGCTAGAGAGAGCACGGCTAAGACGTGAGAACATGAATAACGCCGATCACGATCTTCGGGAGCATCCAGGCATACCGCAAACTTTGCATATCAATGCGAACAGTCTCCGAGATGGTTATCAGACCGCATTGCTAACCAATCCGAGTCTGACGTTTGGTAATTACGTGGCGGCAACCAGACTCGCTCAGAACCTTGGTCCGCGTTTCCCAGGTATCACCAGGGACGCAATTCTTGCAGGTCTAGCTTCAGGTAGAAGTTTGGGTGGCACGTTGAAAGATCTCGGATTGAGCGATCAGCAGTCGAAGGACGCCAAAAAGCATGTAGAGGAAGAAATCAAGCAAGCGAAAAAGAAAAAATAATCCATCCCTGACCACAGAAACTACAAGGAGTCCGAAGCAGAGCGGGCTCCTTTTGTTTTTGTAAAATGCTTGGAGAAGGCTTCGAGCATTCAACGGCAATACAGCAGGGCCGTAATAATCCCCAAGACGACCTCGCCGGCTGCTTCGCTGATGACCTGTTTCGCCATTAATTCTCCAGGTTTGATTACAATGCCCGCACCGCGTTAATCTGCTCAGCACACTCGGTCCACGCGTCAATGATCTCAGGAGAGGATGAATCATGAGCGAAAACAGCTTAACGATCACAGATAACCGGACAGGCAAACAGTATCAGGTGGGGATCGAAAACGGCACTATACGAGCGATGGACCTGCGTCAAATCAAAATTTCAGATGACGATTTTGGTTTGATGACTTACGACCCGGCTTTTATGAACACTGCATCGTGCAAGAGCAGGATTACATTTATTGACGGCGATAAGGGGATCCTGGAATATCGAGGCTATCCGATCGATCAGCTGGCCGAAAAAAGTAGTTATCTCGAAGTTTCGTATCTCTTACTCCATGGCGAGTTGCCCAACCAATCTCAACTGGACGCCTGGACTAAAAACATTACCTATCACACGTTTATCAATGAGAGCATAAAAAAAGTTATCGATGGCTTCCACTATAACGCCCACCCCATGGGAATGTTCGAAGCCGCCCTGGGCGCTTTGTCGACTTTTTATCCAGACGCCAAAGATATCTTCAACGTAGATCTCCGTTGGAAACAGATCTATAGATTGATCGCTAAGGTTCCCACGATCGCAGCGTTTGCTTTTCGTCACCGCATCGGAATGCAGTATTCCTATCCCGATAACGACCTCACTTACGAAGGCAATTTTCTGAATATGATGTTCAAGACGACTGAGTTGAAATACAAACCCGATCCGATTCTTGAGCGCGCCCTGACGGTTCTCTACATTCTGCACGCCGATCACGAACAGAACTGCAGCACGAATGCGATGCGCAGTATTGGCAGCGCACACACCGATCCATTTTCAGCACTGGCTGGAGCAGCGGCGGCTCTTTATGGTCCGCTCCATGGCGGCGCGAACGAGATGGTGCTGCGAATGCTTAATGAGATAGGGTCAGCCGACAAGGTTCCGGAATACATCAAGAGGGTTAAGGCCGGCGAGTTTCGTTTGATGGGGTTTGGTCATCGTGTTTACAAAAACTACGACCCGCGCGCTCGCATCATCAAGCAAGTGGCCTATGAGGTATTCGAAGTGACTGGCAAGGATCCGCTGCTGGACATCGCGTTGGAGTTGGAGCGGATTGCCCTTGAGGACGACTACTTTGTTAAGCGACGGCTTTATCCGAACGTCGACTTCTACTCGGGAATCATCTACCAAGCGATGCGTTTTCCGGTAGATATGTTTCCAGTGATGTTTGCTATTCCGCGGACGTCAGGCTGGCTCGCGCAGTGGGTCGAGTTGCTGGAAGATGAAGATCAGAAGATTGCGCGCCCGAGGCAGGTGTATCTTGGTCAGCGGACGAGGGACTATGTTTCGATTGGAGAGAGGGCGAGTTAGAGAGACCAATCATTTGTCATTGGTCATTTGACATTTCTCATTTGGATCTAAGTGACGCCCTTTAGTAGTACCTTTGGCCGACTGGGCGCCGTGTTTGCTGGGACCGCAGGCGTCCTCGCCTGCTTGTTACCCTACAGGCGCCTTAATCTAACCAGCAGGCGAGGACGCCTGCGGTCCCAGCAGCAAGGCGCCCGTCTTCCAATAGGTACTACTAAAGGGCATCACCCAGACAGCATTCGTGCCGCGATTTCCTTCAACAACTTTGCGCAGACCGTTCCGGTAATGTGCAAGGGATCCATCCGCGGGTTGAACTCCACGATGTCTGCACCTACCACCTTTCCCTTCATTCGCTGAATTAGATCTATAGCTTGTCTGGTTGAGAGGCCGCCAGGCTCACGATGAGAAACTCCAGGCGCGAAAGCGGGATCAAGTGCGTCGACGTCGAACGAAATGTAGACAGGCGAATCAAACTCAAGCACGAGATCATCACGAAGTTGGTGCATCTCGATCGACTCGACACCATACTTCTTAACCTGTTCACGCTGGTGAGCGTTGAATGTTCGTATTCCAACCTGAACAAGGCGGGTTACAAGTTTATGTTCCATGATCCGCGCAAAGGGACTTGCGTGCGAATAGCGATTTCCAAGGAAACTGTCGTAGATATCCGGGTGTGCGTCGAAGTGAAGAATGTTCAGGGGTTGGTACTTTCTGGCGAAGGCCCTAACGATCGGGTAAGTGATCGAATGATCGCCGCCAAGACAGATGGGTGAAAGACCGTCACTGAGCAGGGTCGATGTCGAATCTTCAATCAACGAGAACATATCACCGCCCGCTACAGGCTCAATATCACCTGCATCGAAGAACGTTGCTTCGCCTGAGAGGTCTGTTCCATTTTCGCTGGTCAAGTGCCAGGCTTCAGATCGCAGGGCAGCTCGAATTTGGGATGGACCTTCAGCTGCGCCTTTCGTGAACGACGAGTTTTCATCATAGCGAAAACCAATTAGTGCAAGTTGAGGATGTGGCTCTGCGTTGCCGGGTACTCCAGACATTCTTTGATCCTTAGTAAGAGTTGAGCTAACAGCGAGAACTTATGGGGCTTTCAAGAGTTGGTGCACCCGGCAGGGCTCGAACCTGCGACCTTCTGATTCGAAGTCAGACGCTCTATCCAACTGAGCTACGAGTGCACGACGGAGATGGTAAGCCGTAAGGCTGAAATGTTCAATGGGGCAATTTGGTCTTTGGCTCGAAAAAATCATTGGTCATTTCCCCTGAAACTCCTTCCTCACAAACCGCAGCAGCTCTGCAATTTCTTCCGGCCTCAGTTTGTCTTTGAAAGCAGGCATCTCTTCCTCACCGTTTGTGATCATCTTGGTGAGTTGTTCGTCGGTGTGCTTGATGGCATGTGCCGCTTTGAGTGAAGGAACCTTGATGCGCTTGTCGTCCACTTTGGCCAATCCGCCTTCGCCCTTTTCACCGTGGCACGCCTCGCAGTGCTTCTGGAAGTTTGCGCGCGCCGAGGCAAACTCATCCACAGGTTTTGTGGGCGAAGCGGCAGCGGCCGGCGAGGCATTGTTGGTTGGTAGCGGTGCGGTTTCGGTGCAGGCAACGATGACTAAGATTAACGCGATACATGCTAGTACGATTGCGATCAGTTTCATTAATGTTTCTCCGACTATCCCCAGGATGTTTTGAGCCGCAGATTAATGCAGATCTACACAGATTCGATTAAGATTTGAACACGCGAAAATCTCTAATTTCTTTTCTGATCTGTGTTCATCAGTGTTCATCTGCGGCTGATTAAAGTTCTTGTTCTACTTCAACTTCACGACCCACTCCGCAATGTCTCGTTTCTCGTCCTCCGTCAACTTCGTCGCGAACGATCGCATTGGTGGCTCGAGTCCAAATGCAGTCGGATCGTTAAGCAAGCCGATAATGTCTTCTACCGTGCGCCGAGGCTTGACCGCGACTCCGATCAGGGGTGGAAATCTGAGAGTTCCCTGGGTGCCGCCCTGACCACGCTCTCCGTGGCAATTTGCACATAACTTTAGATAAGCAGGCGGAGCGCTGCCATTGGTTTGAGGCACATCGCTAAGCTGTAAAATCGCTGGTTGAAAAGGTGTGCTGCGAAAGGTTCGCTCTTCCGTTTCCTGTCTGGCGAGCTGTTGCCGAATGCGTGGATCTCTTCGATCACTTAAGTAGGAAGTCATCGTCATTGTGAGAACCCACGCAGCAACGGCGGCGAGTAACAAACTAGCAATCAGTCGTTGTGGCTGTGTGGAGAACCTTGTGACAAAACCTCGATCAAGCCAGGGCAGGGCCAACAGAATCAGAATAACCAGGCCTGGAAAAACAACGCCGACGAGTGAGCCCAACCCGCCAGGAACATATTTCAGGGATTGATACAACCACAAAAACTGTGCTCCAGGTCGTGGTAAGTAATCCGCAGTTACAGCTGAGACTGACGGACCAAGGGGTGCCGGAAACTTGAACGACCACAGTGCAAGCGCTACGAA
>DASYRR010000285.1:0-21354 GCA_036004125.1 Pyrinomonadaceae bacterium
AAGAATTTGATTCACGACGCCGCTGAAACTCCAGATCCGATCAAGACTCGCGAGCTTACTGACGAAGAGGCACTGCGAGTAATGAAGGCGCTCGACACTCCTCAAAGGTGTCACACTTTACCAGTGTTCATTGCGGCAATGGATACTGGAGCCAGAAAGTCCAGCTTGTTGGATTACCTTCGTTGGAAAGACATTAACTTTGGTGACGAGATCATCACGCTCACTGCCTACAAGGGCAAAGGTAGGAACATCAAACCAAAGCGCTGGCCGGTGCAGATGACTAGCCGGTTGAAGAAGGAGTTGCTACAACTGCAACTCCAGAGAAAGAACAAGAACGACGCTGCTCTTGTCTTTGAACAGGCGAAGGTCAATTTACGCAAGTTGTGGACTGCGGCATACGCCGAAGCAGGAGTCCCGAAAGGTACACGCCTCTTCTACTCTGTGCGTCACAACTTCGGTACTGAAATGGCTAATGCAGGCATGCCGTTACCAGCGCTTGCTAATCTGTTAGGCCACAGTGACGTGAAGATGACGATGAAATACTACAACATGAATAAGAAAACCATTGACAAGGCTCGCGAGATTCTCAACAGGAGGGCGGTCGTCAATAACTAAAGACGATCCTCCCGAGGCGCTAATTTAACAGCCTCATGATCCCATTGGTGTCACTCGGATGACTGTCGAGCTTATTACGGCCTTGTACTGAACCCTTTGTCCTCTCCTGTAATTTAGGTCAGCGCGTATGAGCCGTTCCTTAGGACGGAGTATTCTGTCGTGACTGACCGCGCACCAGCCAATGCGTTGTCAGACCGATAGCCAGACTTCCAAACACAGATGGGAAAGATTGAAATCACCTTAAGACGCTTATTCATTGCTGTTCACCTCAAAGGCCTTATCTGAGCACGCCACCATATCGGAGATTAAGACGTTGCAGTATCGGATTGCCATCATACCAGTCAATCATATTCAGACAGCCATAGTCCTGTGCCAGTCGCAACCAATTCTTTGCTGGTATTCCTAACGCGTTGCCTATGATGGCGCGGCAAACACCACCGTGCGCCACCAAAACGACTTCTCCGCTCTTATGCGTCATAAGCAACTGGTCTACTGCCTTCAGGACCCTTGCCGTGAAACACGCAAACGATTCGCCGCCCGGATATTCAAACGAAGCAGGATCGTTGAAAAGCTGCGCGACCAGTTCCGGTGCTTCGTCGTGCAACGATGACATCGTGCGGCCTTCCCATTGCCCCATCTCGATCTCACGCCACGCGGAGCTTTCTTGCACTTTCACGTCGCTAAGTTTGGCGATTACCTCTGCCGTTACTCTCGCTCGCTGCAAATCACTGCAATAGACAGCGCAGAGTTGTGCCGTTGATAATATTTCAGCAAGTTTTACTGCTTGCTCAATGCCGCGTTCCGACAACGGCGTATCCGTTCGTCCGAGCAGTTTTCCAGATGCCGCTCCTTCTACTTCGCCGTGCCGAATTAGATAGAGGCGCAGTCGATCCTGGATGTTCGCCTCACTCATCGAAGAAGATCCAAATGATGCAAGATGACTGCTGTTATGTACAAACCAACTTCAGTGAGTTGGTTGGTTGCGCCAAGGCAATCTCCAGTGATTCCCTGGAGGCGAGCGCGAAAGTAGAATCCGCTAAGTAGACTCGAAAGAGCGGCCACAAGCGACGTCGCCAATGCGGCTTGCCAAGGGAGGAGCAAAAGAACTAGTAACAGCGTGACTGTCCCGGTCATGATTTCCAGCGTGCCCACTTGCTTTGCCACCAATTTGCCTTGACCCTCTGCACGCGCGTATGGCAACCACATGCATAGCGGCAGAGTCGTCCAACGCGCTGCTGTGTGCGCGACGATCAACCAGCGCCAGATCTGGCCAGCCGACAACGACGAAAGGAAGGTGACCTTTCCGAGGATGACGAAGATCAGGGCCAAGGTGCCGTAGGATCCGATACGGCTGTCGCGCATGATTTCCAAAACTCGATCCTTTGTCCAGCCACCTCCAAAGCCATCAAACGAATCTGCCAACCCGTCCTCGTGAAAACCGTTGGTCACGAACGCCGCAAAGATCAGCGCGCACAGCACTGACGCCGGTAGCGGCAGAATCTTCTGCAACACCACAAACACCAGAGCGGCGCTGCCGCCTACTATTACTCCGACTAGAGGGAAGAAAGCTGCCGCCTTACCGATGTCTGTCTCGGAGCTATTGAGAGCTCGGGGGACGGGCAGTCGAGTAAGGAATTGAATGGCAACTAAGAAACGTCGAATCATTGCTAAGGATGGTTCACTCCTTATTGCTCACTCCCGCATCCGCGAAAGTTGCCATCTCACTAAGTAGTTTCGCCGCGCCTTCAATGATGCTCATCGCTAAGGCTGCTCCGGTGCCTTCACCGAGCCTCATTGAAAGATCGAGCAGCGGTTGCTCACCAATAAAGTCAATCAAAGCCGTATGCCCGCGTTCTGCCGATCGATGTCCATTGAATAAGTAGTCGCGCACGTTCGGTTGTAACCTCAGAGCTAGCGCCGCCGCCGCCGTGCTAATGAAGCCATCAGCGACAATCGATATATGATTTGCCGCCGCACCGAGCACGATTCCGGCCATCAGACCAATTTCCGCACCGCCAAGTTTGGCGAGAACGTCTATGGCATTGGTGGTGTCTGGATTATTAGTTTCGATACTACGCCGGATCACGGCAATCTTGTGCACTAAACCGGCGTCATCAAGACCAGTGCCTCTACCAGTCACTCTTTCTGGATCGCACTTGAGCAGAGCGGCAGTGATAGCGCTCGCCGACGTGGTATTCCCTATTCCCATCTCACCTATGCCAAGCAGGTTGATTCCATCATTGAAGGCGGCTTGTGCTAATTCGATACCTGCTGTAAGGCACGCTTCCGCTTGAGCGCGAGTCATCGCCGGGCCGACCGCGAAGTTCGCGGTGCCACGCACTACCTTTGCATGAATCAACTCAGCGCGATCGCTGAGGTCCGCGTCCACGCCGGCATCAACGACTCTAACTTCGATTCGTCCAGCACGGCCCAACACATTGATTGCCGCGCCGCCTCGCAAGAAGTTGTCAACCATTTGTGGTGTGACTTCGCGCGGATAGGCGCTAATACCCTCGGCAGTTACACCGTGATCTCCAGCGACGACATAGATGCGTTTGTTCGTGACGACCGGCGTGACTGTCCGCTGAATCGCAGCCAGGCGGTTAGCGATTTCTTCAAGGCGCCCCAGGCTGCCCGGCGGCTTCGTGAGTGTCAGTTGTCTCTCGCGAGCTGCGTTTAGCCACGACGGATCTATTGGTTCGATCTGACTACAGACCTGCGTGATGAGCTGAGATGGGTTGTTCATTGGTTGGTTCGAGCAAACCGCTAAGCGGTTGGCTTCAACTGCAAAGGCAGACCGGCAACAATGAGATAGACCTCATCTGCCGCAGCGGCAAAATCCTGATTCACTCTTCCGAGAAGGTCGCGGAAGACTCGGGCCATCCGCGTGTCCGGAACTATGCCTAATCCCACCTCGTTGGAGACACAGATGATCGTTTGCTTTTGTGTCTGAGCTAGTTCCAAGAACTCGCGAGTGATGCGACGCACGAACTGTTCACACTCATGCTCATCTTCGTGGCGCATGAGCCAATTGGAAACGAACAATGTCAGACAATCTACGATTACGATTCGACCCTCACTCGCTTGTCTGAGTGCTTCATCAATCTGACAAGGCTCTTCAATCGTGCGCCAATTAGTCGGCCGTTCCGTTCGATGGCGCGCAATTCGTTTCGCCATGTCTTCGTCTAAGCCTTGTGCGGTGGCGATGAAGCAGACCTCATTGTCCGAAGCACGTTCGCCGTCCTGCGCCAGTCTCATAGCGTAAGCGCTCTTACCCGCTCGCGCACCGCCGAGAAGCAGAATCATCCGACCACTCGTGTTTACGCTCTGGGACATAAATCTACGGATCGCTACTGGACAGCGGCGTGCTCAATCGGTTTGTCTGGAAGCGGCAGACCGAGCGTCGCGTCACTTTTTTCCTTCGGCAGCAAGACTTGCTCAATCTCTTGATTCACTGCGTGCGCCAAGATTGCGTGCAATTGGCGCAACCCCTCCGTCAATGCGGCTGGGCCAGGTTGCAGGATGTATGCTGACTTCACTTCGTATATATGATTGTTACGGATAGCGCTTATCTGTTCCCAACTATCGCGCTTGCGAATCCATTCCCGCTTTACAGCGCGACCACACCACGAACCAATAATTACTTCCGGGTCCTTATCGATTACGTCGGTCGGATTAACGATCCTATTTTTGGCAGATTGGTGTTTCCGCAGCTCGGGAAAGATGCATTCGCCACCAGCGGTCTCGATCAACTCCTCAACCCAACAAATTCCTGAGATAAGCGGGTCGTACCATTCTTCGAACAGGACTCGCGGACGATGAGCGAAACGCGAAGCTGAGTCGCGAATCGCCTTCAACTCATTCTGCAACAACGCGACCAGCGCACGAGCTTTTTCTTCACTGCCGACGATACGTCCAACAGTCAGGATCATCTCGAGGATCTCCACAATGCTGCGCTGATTGAAAGTCATCACAGTCACGCCGCGCCGAATCAGCTCAGCTGCGATGTCGGCTTGCAGATCAGAGAACGCGAAAACAAGGTCCGGCTCCAAGGCAAGAATCTTGTCGAACTTCGCGTTGATGAATGCAGAGACCTTCGGCTTCAAGCGCGCCTCAGGGGGTCGCACGGTGTAGCCCGAAACACCGACGATACGCTCCTGCTCGCCCAGCAGATACAGAGTCTCGGTGGTCTCTTCGGTGAGACAGATGATGCGTCGTGGGTAGGAGGTCAAATGTTCAATCATAAGTCTTCACCTCCGATGGTGAGCTAGAAACTGCTACCTTTTCCAAGCAGGCACGGCACAAACATTTCTTGTACTTGGCGCGCAATTCCTGCCGCGTTTCATCACTCAACTTGATTTCGCCACACCAGCAACCTTTACCTAACGAAATTTCGCAGGCGAATGTCTCACCGCAAGCTTCACACGCCTGAGACTTTCGCAATACAGTTAACGTAAGTCCGATTTGCTTAAGTAGGTTCATCCTTTAAGCCACTTTTCAATCAGAGAGACGAGTCGCTCGTTATCGGAGCTGGAACGTACAGCCAGACGTATGAACTCATCCGACAGTCCGTGAAACGAATCGCAGCGCCTGATTAGAATCCGTTCTGGTTCCAACCAGCTTTGTAAATCTCCGGCGGAACGTTTAGGCAGTTTGGTCAGCAGAAAGTTAGCGGCTGAAGGTAAAACCTCTAAACCGATGCCGCGCAGCGCGCTCTCGAATCTTTTCCGAGCGATCGCATTGAGGCGACAAGACTCCGCGCCGAACTCATCTTCGTGCAAGGCGGCGCATCCAGCTTCGAGCGCAACCGTTGAAACCGACCATGGATCGATTTGGAATTTGATCTTTGCGACTAATTTCGCATTGCTCACCGCATAGCCGACGCGAATACCAGGCATCGCATAGAACTTTGTGAGTGAGCGCAGCACTATTAAATGAGGTTTTGTCGCCGCCAGAGAAACCAAGCTTTCTTGTGAGGCATAGTCGATGAAGGCCTCATCCAGCAACACCGCAGCATTGCGTTCTGCCGCTGCGTCAATTAACGAGAGCAAGGCATCTTTCGGATACAAAACGCCCGTCGGATTGTGAGGGGAGTTCAAGATCACTAAATCGAATTGGCTCTCTTTGACTGCGCGCACCAAGCTCCCAAAATCGGGTATGAAGTCTCTCCCTTCGGTGAGGAGTGCGGTTGTCATTTGTGCGTTGACCGCCACGGAGGCGCGCGAATATTCAGCGAAGGCAGGCGCAAGGATGAGTACCCTTTTGGGAGCGAGGGTATGCATGACCGCAAAAATCAGAGAAGCCACTCCGCTGCCAACGACCATTTCGTCCGGCATTAGACGGTGTTTCTGTGCTATTGCGCTGACGAAATTGTGAACGTCCGGATAGACTTTGAGGCCAATCGGGGTGAGCGACTTTTCAATTGCGGAGAGAACTCCTTGCGGTGGACCAAGCGGATTGATGTTCGCGCTGAAATCCAAAACTTCGTGGGGTTCGATTCCCCAACGCCGGGCAGCTTCGTACACTCTTCCGCCGTGCTCGACATAAATAGGATGCACCCTGCTCGATCTGGCTTTCATTTCGGCGTAACTCATTTGGCGGCTAGAAACTTCCCTTGGCAAGCTCGACGTAACACGCGCTTCCATAGAGCAGCCTCTTTCATGGTTGGATAGACCCCAATCAAGCTCTCCAGTTGACGCCGCGCATCCGTTTTGAGTTCAACCTGCTTACGATTCCCCAGCAGGATAATGGCCCGCTTGAGTTCTTCTTCGTTCTGCGGCAGTCGCGGCGGCAATGAGCGATTTACGTTATTCTGATTGTCGTTCATAGACTCAAGATCCAACAATTGTCTTCTACCAGCGAACTAGCAATCGCAGTGATAGACACAGCGCAAACATTAATAATGAAACGCAGCCCGTCAGTAGCAAAGCGTTTCTCAAGGCCTCGTCGTCCAGAGGGTTATGCACGTCACCCAGGTATTGACCATCGTGCCTTTCCCCTTCGTAAAAGTTAGTACCGCCGACTTGCACACCCAGCGCGCCGGCCACCGCCGCTTCGGGTCGCCCCGCGTTGGGGCTTTTATGCTTCGCACCATCCCGCCACATGATCCGCCAAGCTCCGCGCCAATCCAGACGTAGCGTCCAAGCTGCGGATACGAACAGCAGAGCGCTTACGCGCGCAGGAATGAAGCTCGCAACATCATCCAATCGCGCCGCACACTTCCCGAAGTACTGATAATGTTTGTTTCGATGTCCGATCATCGAATCGAGTGTGTTTATGGCTTTGTAAGCCAGCGCGGCTGGCACGCCCCCAATTGCCAGATAAAACATTGGAGCCACAATGCCATCCGACGCGCTCTCCGCAAGAGTTTCAATTACCGCTCGGGTTACTTCTGGTTCGTCTAGTTCCTGCGGGTCGCGACCAACGATATGCGCGACTTGCTGACGCGCTGAAAGCAGATCGCCGTTTACAAGAAAGCGTCTCACCGCTCGCGCTTCGTCAAGCAGCGAACGCGTAGCCAGCGTCGATGCCGCGAGGTAGATCGAGATGGCAAATGCGAGCTTTGGATTCCAAGCTCCTAGCCAACGCAACAAGATCCAACTGCCGACTCCGAACGTGCTGACCACGATCACAGTTAACACCGTCCCGGCGATGAACTCGCTGCTTGGCGCGCGGCTGAATCTCCGAAGAAGGGCCTCTCCACCTTTTATCATCCACCCCATCCATCGCACTGGATGTGGCAGCCAAGCAGGGTCGCCGATCAACCAATCCAACGCGTAAGCCAGCGCGAACGAGGCGGGAGAGATCATCTTTGCTCATCGAGTGCACGGTAAATAACATCCATTCTTAGATTCCTCCGGAACTTCTCCGCTAGCGCATCGTAGCGTCGCTCGCGTTCAACTAACGGATCAGTGACGTCCGACGATGACTTCTCCTTGCCGCAAATCTTTCGCCAATGGTTGAGGAGCAGGCTTAGCCCTTCGGCCGAGTCGAAAAGACCATGCAAGTAAGTACCAAGGACTCGACCGCTAGCGCTGATCGCACCGTCACGGTGGCTTTCCTCATCACCCAAACGCTGCAGTTGAAAGAGCGGCTGAGTTCCGTTTCCCAAAAGCGTTTCGCCCAAGTGAATTTCATAACCGCTGAACAGTGGATCTGAACGTTCGTCACCATTGACACCAAGGCAGTCGTGTTTGGCGAGACGCGCGGTTGCTTGCCGAGTGACCTTCTCGCGCTCCAGCACAGTCGTGAAATCCAAGAGGTTGAAGCCCGGCACAAATTCAATGTCGCTCTCCGTGTGAAGTGGATCGCGTATCTCACTTCCCAGCATCTGGAAGCCTCCGCATATTCCCAGAAGTGGCTTGCCGGCTGCAGCGTGCGATTCGATTACCGGCTCCCATCCATTCTTTCTAAGCCAAAGCAGATCGGGGATCGTGTTCTTACTGCCGGGCAGGATGAGCACATCAGCGATGCGCGCTTCTTCCGGTTGGCGCGTGTAATAGACGACGACACCCGGCACATTCTCCAGCGCGGTAAAATCCGTGAAGTTCGAAAGGTAAGGAAGCCCAACCACGCAAACGGATAGGCAGTCTTTGCCATCAAACGGAGGCCGCACAGCGCGGCGTTCGAGCGAAACGCTGTCCTCGTCGTCGATACCGTGATTGTGCAGGTAAGGGATAACGCCGAGACAAGGCTGCGACAGCCGCGCTTCCAGATAACCAATGCCGGGTGTGAAGAGACTCACGTCACCACGAAACTTGTTGATGAGAAAACCAAAGAAGCGACTGCGCTCTTGCGGCTCAAGTAGAGCGTAAGTACCAACCAGCGACGCGAACACGCCACCGCGATCGATGTCGGTTACCAAAAGGCACGAGGCGTCAGCGATTTCTGCCATCTTCATATTCACTACATCTCGGTCTTTGAGATTCATTTCGACTGGCGAGCCCGCACCTTCTAGCACGATGACTTCGTATCGGACCGCGAGACGCCGGTAGGCCGAACTGACCGCTTCCAGCAATTGCGGTTTGAGACGGTAATAGTCAACGCCGCTATAGTTACCTAAGACCTTTCCGTTGATGACCACTTGCGATCCGACATCCGAAGTTGGCTTGAGCAGAATCGGATTCATGTCAGCGTGCGGCACAACTCGCGCCGCCTCCGCCTGCATTGCCTGCGCGCGCCCTATCTCATGACCTTCACGCGTGGCAAAGGAATTGAGGGCCATGTTTTGGGCTTTGAACGGAGCAACATCGAAACCATCCTGCCGGAGGATGCGGCACAGCGCTCCAACCGTGAGCGATTTGCCCGCATCAGAAGCTGTGCCTAAAACCATGAGTGCCTTTGCCAAACAACTTCCTCCGTTACATTGCCGAGTAGCGTTGCTGTCTCTTCAACAAGAGCAGAAACACCGGACCACCCATCAATGCTGTGATTGCTCCCACGGGAAGTTCGCCGGGCGAAATCGCCACCCGCGCCAGCGTGTCGGCGAGTATCAAGAAGGCTGCGCCTAACAGAAACGAAGCCGGTAACAAGACCCGCACGTCCTGGCCGAAAACGAGTCGCGCGGCGTGTGGCACAATCAGCCCCACAAAACCAATCGCACCACCGACCGAAACAGTCACCGCCACAATCAAAGAGCTGGCTAGGAAGACCATTCGTTCCGTCCGCCTAACGTCTACTCCAAGGCTCGCCGCTGAATCTGATTCACCCGTCGCGAGCAGGTGAAGATCTCGCGCATGCGCGATGAGAACAAACCAGCCCGGTATGAGGAAGACAAGCATCTTCCAAATCAGATCAAAACCGACAACATCAAGACTACCGATCAGCCAACGCAGAATTTGCAAAGCCCGTCCATACGAAGCGAGATACTGAATCACCAGAACACCAGCCGAAGCGCTGAGATTGAGAACCACACCGGCCAGCAACAATGCCCCTGGTAGCATGGTCCCCCCTCCCGATCGCGCCAGTCGATAGACCAACAACACGGACACGGACGCACCGACAAACGCCGCAATGAAAATAAAGGGCACACCTACCAGGTTTAGTCCGAGGCCGAAAGCAATCGCGACGCTGGCCCCTAAAGACGCCCCGCCGGATACGCCGAGCGTAAAAGGATCGGCGAGCGGGTTGCGAAAGAGCGCCTGCAGGGCCGCTCCCACCATCGCGAGCGACGCGCCGACCAGGCCTGCCATAACGACTCGTGGCAGACGCAGACGAAAGAACACGGCGCGGGCAATCGGATCAGTCTTGAGCGCTGCGATACTAAGTGGTTGGTAGCCGACATAAAGGCCGACGAGGAAGGCGATGATTAGACCAATGATCAAGAGAGGTAACGCAACGCGCAAACGTATCCCCACGCGCGCCCGCTTAGTTGGGCGAGAGGTGTCGACGACAGCTTTCAACTCTGCCGCATCAGATTGGCGTGCACTTTGGCTTAGGTTTGAAGACATTAGAATTCCGACCAGACAAAGGTACGTCCATCACTTCGCATGGTTCTGACTGGCGCATCATAGACTTCACCGAGCACGACCTCGGTGAGTACTACCTCGGGTGCGCCATTGGCAATTAGGCGCCCGCATTTCATGGCGAAGATCAAATCAGCAGCTGAATCGAGCAGCATCAAGTCATGGGTAATCATCAGGATGGTGATCCCACGCTCGTCTCTTAGTCTGCGTAGCGCCTTCGTCAATTGCGTTCGATGCTTCAGATCCAATGCGCTCGCTGGTTCATCGAGTAACAGCATTTCCGGCTCCTGAGCGAGAGCGCGAGCTACCGTGACCAATTGCCGCTCACCACCTGAAAGCTCCGTAATGTGACGACTGGCGAGATGTGCCGCATCAAGTGCGTCGAGTGCACTCAACGCAATCTGTTCATCATGTGAACTCTCAAAACGAAACCTTCCGCTATACGGACTGCGACCAGTCAAGACCACCTCCAGCGCCGTAAAAGGGAAAACATTCGAAGTGGCTTGCGGGACATAGGCGATGCGCTTCGCCCGCTCACGGGGGTGGAGGGCTGAGAGTGAAGCGCCATCGAAGACGATTTCACCGCTGACGGGTGCTAGTAGGCCAGCGAGCAGCCGAATCAAGGTTGACTTACCTGACCCATTCGCACCGATAAGCGCACCCATTGCTCCGCGAGGAAGCGACAACGAAACATCAACTACTGCAGGTAATAAGGAATACGAGAATTCCAAGTGCTCCGCTTGTATTAGTGTCCCAGTTGTCGAAGAGTCATTTCGCATCAGGAAAACTCTCCGGGTGCAGCGCCTTTGCAAACACCTGCGCGGTATGGCCAACGAACTGGCTGGGATGAATCACGGAAGGGTCAGTCATGGGGTAGATTCTCTTTTCGCGCACGGCGCGAACTTCCCCAAGTTCGTTCCAAACGGCGATTGGGTCCTCGCCAAAGTTGCCTTTAGAGCCCTGAACCATGTCGATAATCACTTCGGGATTTAGAGTGAGCACGGCCTCCTTATTGATTTTGCCGTAGCCATGGTCACCCTCCGGCGCGATCGAGTCGCCCCCGGCTCTGCTTATTAGCTCGTCCAGATAACTGCCTTTAGTCGCCGTGTAAAGATCGCGGATCGTACCCGGCACGCGGTCGACTATGCAGAGCACCCGAGGATGCGGACGATCACCTATCGCCTTTCGGACGGCATCGATCTCGGCCTGTGTTTTAGCCACTAAATTTGTGGCTTCCTGTTCATGGCCGGTCCCGCGCCCGATTGCCTTCATGGACTCCATGATGTCAGCCAGAGCCTGGCTCTTCACAAACAGAGATCGCACGCCCAGTCCCGTCAGCTTATCTTTGAGAAATGGTTCCTGGGCATCTACGCCGATCACGAAGTCCGGTTTAAGCGCCATTACTTGTTCTAAATTCGTTTTGTCCCAACCATTAACGCGTGGCTTATTCTTAACGTCATCTGGGTAGGTGCAGAATTGCGAGACCGCAATAACCTGTGGCCACGCGCCAATGCCATAGAGAATCTCGGTGGTGCTTGGACTCAGCGAAACGATCCGTTGCGGACGCGGTTCAAAATTGGCTTGCTGCTGCCCGTGACGGCAACCTCCAAGCAAACCAAGCAAGGCGATGAGTGCAAGAGAAAGAGCTGTCTTAATCGGTCCGTTCATTGGTTTCTGCATCAGCGTTCCTTCTTGCTAAATCTCCGTAAGGACAATGGCGACAGCCCTGCTCGCAGCAGTAGCCACGAAGCAGGTGATAACGGGCCGTAAGAACCATTAACCCGTGATCCAGATAATAGTCCTCATTCTCGACGAGTTGGACCACCTCGCCTGTGCTGTCGCCTTGTTCCATCTCCTCAAAAAATAAATGACGCGCCGGCGCGGCCAGTTCGTCCCGGAGTACGAAAGCCGCTCTCGAAATACTCGCGGTCGAAAAGATTGTCGACGTAACCGAAGAAGCGCAAAGAGCGACTTTCGCTACCCAACGGCAAAGTATAACTTCCGCCAATGTCCGCCTTGGCCATCCCTCGGAAGCGATACCCACGACTGGCAAACGTCACCGGATTAAAGATCGGGGCGATATAGTCGCTGGACGCGGCGAAATCAAAGTTGATCAGGACCCGCCGGCCCACCCGCTGAGTAGCGACCAGCGAAAATTGATGAACCGGGACGACCAGAGCACGACGAGTGCCAGGCACTTGCTGGGTGCGTTGTTGCGCTTTGGTGTAGGTGTAAGCGGCGGAAAGATTCAGCGTCCGCGTCGGGCTTGCCGTTAGGCCCAACTCCGCTCCGCGAGCAATCCCGCCATTCGTGTTTAGATATCCGCCAAAGCGGCCAAAGGGGTCGGTAGCAAAATTAATCAGCCCGGAGAAGTCGAAGATGATCACTTGCTGGAGTTGCGTGTAGAAATACGTCGCCGAGACTCTCAATCGGTTCTTGTACAGTGTCTGATCTATGCCCGCGTCAACGGCAATGGACCGATCTGGTTTTAGCCGCGGATCGCCAAAGACGGAGAAACCAAAGAAACTATCGAAGGATGTGCCAAAGCGTTCGAAAAGCGACGGCGCTCGATAACCGTTGCCTACGTGCCCTCGTATTTTTGTTCCTGACGAACGAAACATATACGCAACCGAACCGTCTCCGGTGTAGGCCGTTGGCGGTGACAAGAAAGTAAGCCCTCGGTAAGGGGAAGAAGCGGCAGGTGTGAATACCGGCTGTTCTAAACGAAAGAACTGAGCGCGAAATGCTCCCGAGATTTGCAGGCGGTCGTCCATGAACCGAACTTGATCCTGGACAAAGAGCGTGTGACTCTTCTGAGTGACATCAACGTTAGAGTTGTCGGCCGGGTTTGGTTGAACAGAAGGATTCTTGAAATTCTCACTTTCGAACTCATAACCACCGGTGATCAAATTCGCTCGGCCTGCCCGCACATCGAAGCGTGCCGCGAAGGTGTGAATGCGTCCATCGAAATCCGATCGTGATGTGCCACCAAAGGGTTGAAAGTCGACGCCCAATGGCCCATTGATGCTGCTGCGGTTGGTTGCCAATCCCTGATAGCTAAGCGTGTAACCGAAGGCTTCGGTCGGCCTCTGCGCAAAAACAATTGCTCCCGAAAAGAAACTCGATTTCCGCAAATTATCCGGATCGTTGGCAGCGGGGATGAAAGTCGCCGCACCCCTGTTCAATGATGCAATGGGCACTCCTGCCTCATAGCGCTCCTGTTCAGTAAGCGATAGCGGGACGGCTTCAATGATGCCTGTCGCAGGCACTATCGCAGCCGGGCTGTTGTTGAGTTGGAGGCGGGAGTTGGCCGTGTAGATACGACCCGAAACTGTCGTCGTTGGCGACAGGCGAAATAGGACTCTTCCTTGTCCGCTGGTGTTTCGTGCTTCATCCTGACCGTCAATGCCGCGCGAGACGTTTACGTGTGAAAAGCCCGCGCTATAGACAATGCTATTGTTGCGCGCACCACCGGCCACCTGGCCTCGGCCTCGGAAAAATCCCAGTCCACCACCTTCGCCCAACAGGCTGCCATGAATTGGACCACCACCTTGATCAGTGACCAGGTTGATGACGCCCCCAATTGCATTTGACCCATAAAGCGAAGAACCCGATCCGCGCAGCACTTCAATCCGGCCAATGTCAGTTACGATCATGTCTTCCAGGAACGCCGAGGCATCACCTTGCGTCGACGCTGCATCACGAAAACGTAATCCGTCAATCAACACTGCCGTATCTTCGCTGCGCAGACCTCGTATCTTAATTGAAGTGAACGAGCCAGGGCCGCCAAGCTGCTGCACACGCAAACCAGGAACGTTGCGTAGTGATTCCGCAACCGCCGATTCATCCCGATCATCAATGTCTTGTTTATCGACGACGGTGATGGCTTTTGAAACTTCGTCGACTGATTGCGGAGTATCAGACGCGGTGACTACAACCGTGCTACGCACGCCTGATAGTTCCAGCGAGATGTCGTGCGTCGCCGCCTGAGCTCTTTCGATGGTTACTTGCTCCGCGTTAGCCGTCGCGAACCCTTGAGCCTCAGCCTCCACCAGGTACTCACCGGGCGCCAGTTTCTCAAAGCGATAGGCTCCAGTTGAATCCGTAGTGGTTGCCAGACTGAAAGTTCGGTCACGCCCGTAAAGCCTTACCCTCGCGCCGGGGAGGTTTGCACCTTGCGGATCTTTTACGTGGCCCGTAAGCGACGCGTTACCACCAGTTTGTGCCGAGGCCGTCACTGCGAACGCCAGCGCCAGCGCAAATAAGATCAGAATTGAATACTTTGATTTATCGTTTTTCATCTTGAAATGTCTCCTTCTCCTCCCCTTCGGAAGAGCGGCAAAGACGCGCCTTTCGAGGCCGGTCTCCTGACTCACGGCCTGAGTACTGACCTACTCTCCGCGCCTTCCCATCCAGTGGGACAGTGGCTTTTTCGTCGCGGATTTCGTTGCCGTTCACAGTTGCGAGGGCAGTGGCGGTTTTGCACCGCTCTTCCCGCTCACCTCTAACGCATCGTGGTTATCAATAACGAAGATGCAAGAGCGCTCTACACCCGTGCAATCTTCCCCTGTCAGACAATCCGAACTTCAATAGGTTGAATTTATTTACGAAGCGGGAATTGACGGAATGGGTAGAGGCGGAGAACTGTACAGCAGAAATAGAAAACGCCCTCGATCTCCTGTGTAGAAGATCGAGGGCGTCCTAAAATTCACTGTTCGCGTGATCAGGTAACTGCTGGACTACCGAACTTTGGCGGAGCCCTTACACTGATTTCGGCGCTCGACGCCACTCGCCCTTTCCCGGAGCGTAAGTGGTCGCTTCCGTCTAACAGCAGGCAAGGTTTCCTGACTTCCGGCTCGAACGCAAAAGCTTCGCGGCCTTCCCAATCTCCGAAGTGAGATCAGTGGCCATGACTAATGGAAGCTTACGCAATCGCCGGTACACAGTGGCGGGAACCGTGCGGGCTTCACACCCGCTTCCCTTGTCACCCTCTATGGGCACCTGTGACGGTCAACCTAGATCCTCTCGGATACCAGGTTGAAAAAGCGATCTAACTATTGAAGTTCCAAAGAACTATACGCGCGATCTTCTATTGCACTAGCGCGAATGGTGGCACTCTATAACCTGTCCTGCCACGAGGTCAAGCTGACGAACCATCAATGCGTTATTATGCCTAAATCGCCCGCATGATGACGTGTGTGACCGTTGAATACTCACTGATGAACATAGTAACCAATGCAAATTTCATAGGAAGAACTACGTGAAGCCAGTATTGATGTCGTGGAGTGGCGGCAAAGACAGTTGTCTCGCACTCTACGAGATTCAGAAATCGTCTGACTATCGCGTAGCGGCGTTGTTGACAACGATAACGCGAGAATATGACTGCATCAGCATGCACGGTGTGCGCCGTGCGCTGTTGGAAAGGCAGGCAATTAGCTTGGGCTTACCGCTTCATCCGATATTGATTTCGAAAGGCGCAAGCAACGAAGAGTATGAGTTGGAGATGGCGCAGGCGTTTAGCGAATATCGCGAGCAGGTCATCGACTCAGTAGTATTCGGCGATCTCTTCATCGAAGATATCAAAGCTTATCGTGAGCAATTTCTTGCCAGGCATGGAATGAAAGGACTTTATCCGGTCTGGCAGCGCAACACTACCAGCTTTATTAAGAAGTTTATCGAACTGGGATTCAAAGCCGTGCTGAGCTGTGTAGATTCGAAAACTCTCGATCGATCATTTGCGGGGAAGACCATCGATGAAGAGTTTATCTCGTCGCTTCCGGCGAATGTTGACCCTTGTGGCGAGAACGGAGAATTTCACACTTTTGTTTATGACGGTCCAAACTTTTCTGAACCCGTGGAGTTTTCAATCGGAGAAGCGATCATGCGGAACGGTTTCTGGTTTCGTGATTTGTTTTGAGGGAACAGATTCGTTCCAACCTGCCAAAGTTATTGGCTCGCGGATATTAATCAGTGTAGATAACAGTACAAAAGCGTGCTGAAAACTTGGTTCAGTCTCCGGGCTCTCGAGTTTTTTCCGACTAGTGAAGATGGGGCTAAGATGGTGGCGCGACGTGTTGATACGTAACCAGACGAAGCGATACTTTGACAACCGCTAGGCCTATAAATATTGGTTCATACGTTTGGTAAGATTAGGTGCTGCCCCTTCCAACGGACTTAAAATCCGTTGTCCGTAAGGACTGCGGGTTCGACTCCCGCCCTCGGCACCATTACAAACCTCACGGTTTGATATGAGTTGACATAAATCATTTGTAGTTTTCGAGCTGGCGATTCCTCGGACGTACGGCCCACCGTTTTACTCGGTGCATCTGTTTTACCCCCAACGTACTGCGGCTCAGATGATCATCCAACAGTTAGTCGAATGCGCAAAATCGATAACTTTACGCGAGGGCGTTACCGAGAAGATCGGTCGCGATTTTTTCGAGGTGCGCGCGGAAGCTGACACGCAGCGGCCTCAGTGGCCTCCAAGATTGAGTCGATGCAAAAGAGTGACCGGCCTTCCGCCGTTTCTGTGAAATGAATTTTTCTTGTTTCGGTCAGCCGGAAGATGACGCGTTCTGGCAGTCCGGCAATCGCTGCCGCTTCGGAAACGCCAATCATTCGCACGGTCGCTTTGCACTCTTCGCACCAGTGTTCGATGGCGCCGCGCGACTGGCTGATAACTAAAACGCGTTCAGTTTCGACTGTGACCGTGGCTTTTCTTTTCATGTTCAGACGTGGAAACTTCCGCGCCTTCTAATGTGTGAGAGCCCGAAGCGGGCGACGCCTCTCAACTACTACTTGTCGGCACCGCGACAATCGAACGACACGAGATGCTGATCTGCCGTGAGCACGCAGTTTTCCATGCGCACTAGTTCGTCGAAAGTGACGACAGCGTTAGGAGTATCACCGGCGCTGATCAGGTGGACTTGGCCGCGATTAGTAAAGCTGAAGTTGCATGCATCGCTGGTGATCATCTCGTCCGTGAACGTTGCCGTGCCGTGCCAGATGATGCCGGTAGCCTGACCCGTCGCCGTAACGTCCTGACGGATTTCGCACTTTTCGTTAACGGTGCCATCGGCCCTGAGCTGATCGTGACAGGTCACGACCGTCGTGTCAGACACATCCATTAGCTCATTCGTGCACTCGTTAGGAAAAGTGAATTGTTCAGTGATTGTGAACTTACCGTGCTGGTTCCGTGTCTGTGCGTCAGCGTTCTGGATCGATGGCGCGGCCGCAGCGCCAATACCCAGTATTGTTATCGCGGCCAATACAATCGTCTTTTTCATAGTTTGTCTCCTCGTTTAGGAATTTGTTCCCCGAAAATATTCTGATTTAGAATGCACTGCAGGAAAAGGTCGCGGATGATTGCGTCGCGCGGCTCGAAATGTCTTCAACCGGTGCTCAATTGTTTCTCAACCACTTCTAAAACACCCGATGAGCAAGAAAAACAAGCGAATCTTCGAGTTTGGCCCGTTCACGATCGACACGGTCAACCGGCAGTTGATGCGTGAAGACCGGGTCGTGCCCCTGAAAACGAAGAGCGTCGATACGCTCTTGTTGCTGATCGAGAACCGTGGCGACGTGGTTGAAAAGGACGAGCTGATGCAGGCCTTGTGGCCGGATAGCTTTGTAGAGGAAGCCAATCTGACTCAGCACATTTACTCTCTCCGCAAAGCGCTCGGCGAAGGCGACTACATTGAAACAATTCCGCGGCGCGGGTATCGATTCGTGGCTAACGTAAGAGAGTTCGGGAACGGGACGTCGGACGTGATCGTCGTCAAAGAAACTATGCGCACCAGCGTTAGCTACGAAGAAGTAGTTGAAGGTGCAGAGGCGATCGAGGTGCCCCAGAATGTTATCGATCTTACTCCAAAATCAATTTCGGGCAAGGTTCAGTCGTGGTCATCTCGCCCATGGCTATGGGCGACGCTGGTTTTCGTCGCGCTGCTAATTGCGGCTCTAGCAATTGTTCCAAAGATTCGCAACCGGTCAGCAAAATTCGAATCAGCAAAGCTCACGAAGCTCACGACGACTGGCAAAGCCGTAAAGGTGGCGATGTCCCCGGATGGCAGTTCGCTCGCCTACGTTTTCAGCGACGCCGGCCAGCAGGCCGTGTGGGTTCGCCAGCTCGCCACGGGGAAAGAGCTCCCGGTAGTGGCGGCCGAACGCACCGACATCTACGGCCTCACGTTTTCGCGTGACGGAAAAGACTTGTTCTACGTCAGCCAGCCTCAGAACCAACTGGCGGTGCTTTATCGCGTGTCAACGGTTGATAGGCGGATTGACAAACTGATCGAAGACGTGGATTCCCCGGTGACTCTCTCGCCTGACGGCGAGCAGCTGGCTTTCATTCGTTTCCATCCGGGAAATGGTTCGCTTGTGATGGCGAATACCAACGGCACCGGCGAGCGAACTCTGGTAACAACCCGGACGGTCGACGCGGTGCGCATGGGACCTAACGGCGTGTTACCGCCGTCGTGGTCGCCTGACGGCCAGTTGATCGCTTGCCCAGTTAGCATCAACGGCATTCAGTGGGACCAGGCAATTTACACCTACGGCGTTAAAGATGGATCATGGAAACAACTTACTGCCAATCATTGGCCGGCGGTTGGCCGGATCGAATGGTCACCGGAAGGCAACGGTGTCTTCGCCACGATCACAGAATCGTATACCAGCCCTGAACAGCAAATCTGGTTCATTCCATATCCCGAAGGTGCGCCGCGTCGGGTTACCAACGATCTCTCCGATTATCGAGATTTCAGCGTCGCCGCCAATGGCAACAGCGTCCTCACAGTTCAATCGGAAAAGAAAGCAAACATCTGGTTGGCGCCGGCTAACGATCTCGATCACCCGAGGCAATTAACCGCAACCAGCTACGACGGCCTAAATGGAATGTCGTGGACGCCGGACGGAAGACTTGTCTACACGTCGCAAATCGTGGGCGAGCAGAATCTTTGGATCGTTGATCCTAATCGTGGCGAACCACAGCAGCTGACAGCGGGCGCGGGTTTTAACGAAACACCGGTAGTATCGCCAGACGGCCGTTACATTGTGTTTCTTTCCAATCGGAACGCCGAAGAGCATCTGTGGCGAATAGATATCGATGGGAGGCATCCAATGGAATTGACTCACGGTACTGGCGACCTACAGCCAACCATGACGGTGGACGGCAAGGAAGTAGTTTTTCGATCTCAGTCACAGAGCCCCGTTCGTCTTTTTCGTGTGAGCATCAATGGTGGCGAGCCGGTACAGTTGACCAGTGGAGGAACATTTGATCCGAACGTCTCGCCCGATGGTAAATCGATTGCATGCGGCTATCGGCCAACACCTGCCGACAAAAATCGAGTCGCGATTTTAAGTGTCGATGTCGGCCAACCAAGAATCATCAGTGATTGGCCAGCAATGTATGGACGTTTGCGCTGGTCCCCAGACGGCAGGGCAATTGCCTACGCCGCGCGGCAGGAAGGCGTCGGCAATATTTGGCTGCAGCCACTCGACGGCAGCCCGCCGAAACAACTAACGCATTGGGGCGCGAACCCGATTTTTTCTTTCGACTGGTCGCGCGACGGCAAGTGGCTGGCTTATGCGAGCGGCAGCATTACGAGCGATGTCGTGATGATCAGCGATATGCGTCGTTGATGAGCTGTCCTTCACGAAGAGGTGATTTCACCTGTTGCACCAGAAGTTTGATCCTGCGGCAAAACAGCTGATTACATCTTTCGAACCGGAAAACTGTCAGATCTTCGTCGATGAGCACCGACTGTCGGATCTTGGTCTGAGTCTGCGCGACTTAGCTCATTTCCTCGAATCACAGCCGTTTCTTTTTGCGGTGTTTACAAACGACGAAGTGCGACGTGCGGCTGACGCCTCGAAGCCTGTGACGCCGAGTCGCAGACACTTGAAATACAAATAGGCGAATTTGGATGAAAGGGCGCTTAAATGTCAAACACTCTCATGCTGAGATGGGGCTAAGATGGTGGCGGCACGTGTTGATATGTAGCCAGGCGAAGCGATACCTTGACGACCACTAAGCGCGTAAATACTGGCTCGTATCGTTTCGTAAGACTAGGTAATGGCCTCAGCACGGGACTTAAAATCCGCAGCGAGGGGCCGCTCCTGCCACTGGCTCAAGCGAGCACTGATGGTTTAAGATGCATTCAAATTAATCCGTTTACAGCGAACCGGCTGGTCCAATTATAGCTGTAAGTTATTGACTTATCGCCCGCTTAGCTCAGTGGTAGAGTACTCGTTTCACACGCGTTTTAAACGCTCTCAATATTCCTAACAAAATCGCAAACGCTCAATAAAGACGCTGATTTTTTGTGTCCCTCGGTGTCACGAAGTGCGCTGCTGTGTCCTGGAAACCGCTTAAAAAGGGGTAAAAATAGGGGTACACCACACTGGCTTTAGGGCCATAGAAAACGGAGCGAAACAGGATGAAAATGACGAACAAACTTAAACAAGTCGGCAATCCCGATGACTTCGATGAGGGCACCTGCAGGCTTGCGGTTTGTAATGAGTGTTTCGCAATTAGCAACAAGGTAGTTCGGACAAAAACCGATGAACGTGCGCTTGCAGCGGGAGGTGCCAAATGATGGGCGAGGTAAGAATCATCAGCCGCACGTACCGTAAGATCAAGGGCAGGTATTATGCTCGTGTCCGCTAGAAGATCGATGACGGTAAACCTCTCGACATTCTGCGTCGGGTTGAGAACAAATCTGCGATCAAACCGAAGCAGGCAGAGATCGAAGTTGAACTACTGAAGAATGGACCAGCACAACTCGTCGCAGGTAAAGTTACATTCCGGCAGCTTGCTCAACATGCCAAAGACAACATCTATGTCGCTGCCCTTTACGACAATCAAGAAACGAAAATAAAAGGCGTTCGAAGCGTTGTGCCAGCACACTCCGCTCTCAATAATCTGGTCGCCTTCTTCGGAGACGTAGATATAAGAAAGATCAATGAAAAGCAGCTGACGGAGTATCAGGTCGCACGACTGAGTGGAACAATAAAGAATCTGAGGAAGGTTAGTCTTTCGACCGTTGATCGTGAGTTGTCTAAGGCCCGCCGGCTCTTCAACATTGCGGTCGATGAAGGGTGGCTTCTTAGGTCGCCGTTCACTAAGGCGGTGTCGAAGAATTTGATTCACGACGCCGCTGAAACTCCAGATCCGATCAAGACTCGCGAGCTTACTGACGAAGAGGCACTGCGAGTAATGAAGGCGCTCGACACTCCTCAAAGGTGTCACACTTTACCAGTGTTCATTGCGGCAATG
>DASYRR010000286.1:0-6152 GCA_036004125.1 Pyrinomonadaceae bacterium
GCTTCGCCTAATGAATCTCTCCACTCGACGCATGACTCGGAGCCGTTGTGGTTGGCTAGTCCTTCAACGTATGACTCTTTCATTCACTACAACCTGCCGGTTTATCCCGGCGCTCACTGATAACTGTCAAATGATAACTGAAAAATGATTTGTTTTTGGACTAACTCTTACTCACCTCCACAAAATACAGCTCAGTCGCCACTTCAAACTCATCCTTTTTGATTGCCGTCTTCATCGTCTGCCACTCGGTTGTCGGTTGAATGATCTGCCACTGGCCCTTCGTTCCTACTCGCACCGGCATCACAAATCCCTTCTCATCTACTTTCCACCGATATGTGACACCGCCATCTGCAAACTTCAATTCCAACACCGGCAGCGCCGTATGTCGCAAATACTGATCAAAGACTGGCGTCAGATTTTTCCCTGTTCGACGACTAAAAAAAGCTGAGACGTCCTCGGTCATGATGTTCTGATATTTGAAGTGCTGGTAAAACTCGCGAATCACTGAGAACCACCGTTTATCGTCGTCAAGCACACTTCGCAGCGTGTTCAGAAATAACGCGCCTTTGAAGTACATGTCTTGTGGCGGCTCGGCATTGATGGCACGCTGCGGAATAATGGGCGCGCGGTTGCGAACCTTCGACTTGTATCCATTCGTATACTTCAGACCATCAGCTTTGCCAAACATGTATTCCACATAAAGACACTCGAGATATGTCGTCCATCCCTCATGAATCCACATGTCAGACGTGTCGGCCGCTGACACGCTGTTACCAAACCACTCGTGTCCGCTTTCGTGAATAATGATGAAATCGAACCGCGGGCTAATACCCACACCCGTCCAATCGCGCTCGAGATAGCCATTGGCAAAACGATTTCCATAAGTCACCGCACTCTGATGTTCCATCCCCGAGTAGGGCGCTTCAATCAACTTGTAACCATCCTTCTTGAACGGATACTCGCCGAAGTAATGCTGAAACGCTTCGATCATACCTTTGGCCTGGGCGAACTGCTTCTTCGCCTTGTCGAGATTCTCCGGCAGGGCATAGAAGTCAAGGGGAAGATCACCAAGCCGATCTGACCAGTGCTCGTAGTGACCAATGTTGAGGGAGACGTTGTAGTTGTTGATTGGATACTGAACCAGCCAATCCCAACGCGTGTAACCATCACCCAGATCGGTTTTGCCGAGAAACTTTCCGTTCGAGACATCAACCAGATCGTTTGGTATCGACACGCTGATCTTCATCGACTCAACTTCATCGCGCCACTGATCTTTGTTTGGCCACCAAATGCTGGCGCCCTCGCCTTCGCATGCGGTGTTGATCCAATGGCGACCGAACGGATCTTTTTTAAACGCGATGCCGCCAAAACGACCGGTTTCGAGTGGATTGCCTGAGTAATTCACATCAATTTCGTAGACGTGTCCAGCGAGCAGCGGTTCGGGAAAATCGATGAACAAAGCGCCAGAATCGCGGGTGTACGAAAGCTCTTCTCGTAAGCGGGTAGAGCCCGGGGATGCGGGCTTCGGAACCCACTCGTTGTAAAAAACTCCGTCTACCTTGAGCGCTTCGTGAAGATCGAGCTGGATTCTCGAATCTTCTTTGAGCATTCGGATGCGAGCAGTCGTCTTTCCCTTGAGAAACTTCTTCTCTGGATCAACACGCACATCGAGGTGGTAATAGAGCAGGTCGTTGTTTGCACGATAGCGACCGTATTCGCCACGGAGGATCTTGGCCCGTGAGGGAGTTTGCAGAGCTTGTGTTTGAGAAACCGCGATCCGTGACGGCAGACCAGCATCTAGAAGTCCTAATACCGCGAGCAGAAGTGTTCCAAGGAATGATTTGCACATAGCCCGTTTCCGCAATAGCGACGCGCGCGTCGCTCGGTGAAAAAACTGAAAATTAACCACGAAGCTTCACTGCCTGACAAGCAGATAAAATAGGATGAAACTCTTGGCTATGTATGGCGAATGTTCGTCTCGCCAACCCTTAACCCTCAGATAACCGTAGGCACGGCCCGCCGCGCTATTGCCGTCGCCACGTCGCAAATAGATGTAGCCCAGGCTGCGGTAGAAATACGCTTCTTTGGGATTTACAGCAATTCCCTTTTCGAAAGTCTGGACGGCGTCCTCTTCGTTCTTGTTTCTCAAATAGGCATAACCCAATTCGGAATAAGATCTTAAGTTCACCCTCAGTCTCAAACGTGCTGTAAAACTCCGCCAGTCCCTCGTCAAGCCACAGCGGTAAGTGCAGGAGGTTATTGTGCAACACAAAATGTTCATACTCGTGAAAAATGATTTCATACGGATTGACGCTCTGTTTGTCAGCAACCAGGACGATGTAATTCAGTGTTGTCCAGGCAGAAAATACCCTCCGACATTTTCTCTGATCTTTCCCTGATATCGCGGTTTGAACGGCCGAAACGCAGACACACCGCGATCACAATTGTGAGGTTTCGCTTCATTTGACCAGCTCTCAATCAAATTCAAAGCGATTGCTGGACTGTTCAGCACCAACTCTTCCCGCTTCAATCTCTGCGACGAAATAATTCTCGCCCTTAACTGGACCGCCGGCCATACGTCTTAGCATCGCGATTTGGCCCACGTGTGTCAGCGCGTCCGCAATTGGACCTTGAAACAACTTCTCGGTTGGGCAAGCAAGTGGATAGTCGGACGCCAGGTAATCGTCAAAAGCTTTCAAGGCGGAGAAAAACCTGTCGACCTCCGCATTCCACTCCTGTGGTGTCGAATTGTGCCAGGTTTGTTTACCACGAGCGATCGAAAGGGCCCAGGCGAACAAGTCACCGATGTGCGCCAGGATTTGTTCAGGGGTTCTGGTGGTCTCATTTACGCGGAATGAATTAAATCCATCTGGCGTTGAAGAAACTGCTTTACCGCCTCGGTAAGCGACAGTCGCAACGGTATGGCGGAGCAGCTCTCTCTTATGATCTGCTGTGTCCATTGATGATCCCTTCTACTTATCAGGCTTAACGACTACATAAATAACCACGGCTACAAACTGAGCCAGAAGAAATGAGCCGAACAGAATCGCAATAGGAATCAAACCCTTCGCGCGACGAGTCTTGAGAAGGTAGTAGGTAATAACAATGGGCCAACCAACCTGTAGGAATAATCCGCGACAGTACAACTGGTGGACTCTATGTCTTCGCAGCTCACTTTGCAGCCACCATCCTACTCCACACAAGAACGAGGCGTGATACATAAACTCGACGGCTGCTGATAACTCATCTCCGCGAAGACGAACTAAGGTAAAGCCAAGGTTGTAAACGAAAATAAGAGCAGCCAGCAGTAAAAGCACGTTTGTTATTTTCGCTGAGGGACAGCCAGAATCAGTCTGCCAAATCTCAGGTTCTGGCGAAGCATCACATTATGTAGAACTCATGCGCCCGCGGTCAGTCCTTCCGGATGACGATCACGCACCAGATTCAACTGGACGCTGTGCTCCAACCACGCTTTGGCGCCCGCCAGCACGAATGTAAAACCCTCGGTTGAGTCGATTGCCTGTTTAAGGATCGTGTCGCCGTCGCCAGTGAATCCCCGGTTCGTAACGGTAACAAATGTTGTGTTATCCGTCAGAGCTTTGAAGACCCACTCGATAAGTGTAGGACCCTCATACGCTGACCATTCAACAAGTATCCGCTTGTTCTGCTCGATCTCTTTTACATTCACCTGGATTGAGAAGTTGTACATTTCCCAATCCCACTGAACTTGTTTTCCGGCTTCCAGCCTGCCGCTGCCTTTGGTGAACCAGAACTGCGATGTGATCGCCGGATCGACAAAAGCCTCGAAGACTTCAGCCACTGGTTTTCGAATCATCATTTCCGCCCTGGCAACCGGTGCGTTGTTGATTTGCATAAATCCCCCTTTTATTGCGTTTTACAGTCTCGAGCTCGGAGGGGTTCAAGGGAAACATCTGTTTACTTACTGTTGAACAACAACTCACAGTGAGCAAGGACAGTTTGGAGGATGTCATCGGGACAATTGGGATTATCGACAAAGAACCAATAATTGCCAAATTGATCGTTGACTGAAAACCGGTGCCCGGCGAAGGTAAAGTCAATCCAGGCCTCCGTAATATCGTCTGTAATAAAGTTGGTTACCAAGGCGCCATTGAGATCTGAAATGTGGTCGCGTAGCACGTACCAGGAAACGGCCTGCGGCAGATCGCCAAAATGTCGCGAACCGTCGTGCATGGTGATGTTAAGTAGCTTTGACAAGGCTGACTTTCAAAGTACCGTACCGATTCAGAATTTCATAATCTGAGAAACGACCTCCAAAGGGCTGTGGCAAAGATAATCCACTCCAGCCTCAACGAGTTCGTCCTTTGTCCCGTATCCGTAAGTTACTCCTAGCGACATAACGCCATTTCGCTTCGCCGCGATCACGTCGTGTTTCCTATCCCCAACCATGATCGTTTCTTCAGCGCGCAATTCCCTTCTTTCGAGCAACTCTCTCAACAGCTCTGCTTTATCATCCAGACGGCCTTCCAGATCGTTGCCATGTATCTCGATGAAGTGATCGGCTAAAGAAAAGTGGCGCAATATCTTTTCCGCAAATACCTGAGGCTTCGACGTCGCGACAAATAGCTGGTAAGCCTTCGAACGGAGCTCAATCAACATCTGAGATACGTCAGTATATGGAGTGTTTTCGAATAAACCGATTGTCGAGAACCGTTCGCGAAAGACCGCCACGGCTCGTTCCACCAAAAGATCGTCCGACGAATTACATACTAACCCGAAGACTTCTCTGAGTGGCGGCCCGATGTAGCGAGTCAATTCTTCTGGTGGGGGACAACAGATGTTGAGAGTCGTAAGCGAATGCTGAATACAACGAACTATTCCTTCGGCTGGGTCAGTCAATGTACCGTCAAGGTCGAAAAGAACGTTTGTTAGCTTCCGCATTTTGAGTGTGCCAATTTACCTTCCCCTCTGCGTAATCTCTGCGTCGTCAGCGTAGCAAGTTCTTGAGTTCTTTTTTTTGCGCAGCTTTTTCGTTCTCAATGATTGAGATTCTGAGTTTTGAGCTTGGACTCAGTCAGTAACGTCACGCGGTAGCGTCGGGTCCGTAACCACCCAAACCGTCAGAGGTGACGCGGACCCGACGCTGCCGCGTGACGGTACTGACTGAGTCCAAGTTTGGTTGTGGCTCGGCTGCGCTTCGTCAGAGAACGCAGAGAATGCGCAGACAAGCTCAAAGTCGGACAGGACTGCAAATGGGGGCGAACCATTAACCCCTGTCAGCTGAGTGGTCTGCCGATCTCCCAGTGGTGTCCGAAGGGATCCACAATCCGTCCCAGGCGCCAGCCGTATTCATCCGCAACCGGAACGACCTGAGTGGCGCCCACGGCAACTGCTTGCGCACACACTGCCTGCGGATCTGCGACAATCAACAACATTCGAACCGAGCATCCACCGAGTGATTCAGGACTGAAGTTCAGATGTTCCGGCGATTCTTCTGCGACCCAGAAATCCGCGCCCGAAATTGAGAGCTGTCCCACACCGCCTCCTTCGACGCGAAATACTTCAACTGCGTCGAATGCGGCCTTATAGAAAGTGATTGCCGCTTCCCAGTTACGAACGGACAGAGTGGCCGTAACAGAAGTGCGGAAATTGTTTACTGATTTGTTGTTCATTGACATCTACAGGGTCCGATATTAGCGCTCGGGGTTCTGCAGTCAGAAACGTCAGCAGACTTTCAACGCTTCACCCAACGGTCTCCGCGCGTAACATAAAAGCTTCAAGGGATATTTACGAACTTTCTAGAATCTGAGGAGAGATTTCAACCCTTGTCATCGACGGGATTGCTCGCAGTGTCAGGAATTACTCGAGGACTAAAAGTATTTCTCGAGATAAAACTTTTCTGCGAAATAACGCTTCTGCCATTTTGGATTTGCTCTGTCAAGCAGCAGTCCCTCCGCTGCGCCAATCGGATAAAACGCGACCCGCTTGTATTCTTCAAGCTTGAGTGTGGAGAGCTGATTCAGAATTCGACCCATCGTTGACTCAGCAACCTCAGCGAACGATTTAAAATCCTTCAGGTCGCGAAACGCTTTGCTCGGCGAATATCTGTTCATCGCCTCACGGGCGATTCGATATTCCGTATACCTTGCAATCCCTTCCTTCCACAACTGGAA
>DASYRR010000287.1:0-9629 GCA_036004125.1 Pyrinomonadaceae bacterium
CATCATTGTTGGCACACCCGGTGGCGGATCCAACTCGAAACTGAATGGTCCCCAGCTCTCACTTGCATTCGACTTGCAAGGGCTAGACTCGCATGCCACCGTAATCCCACCAGCGCCGAGAATTGATAGCGCGCAGACTGCAGCTGAACAGGTCGAGCATTACTGGGCTGCCCTGTTAGCCGACGTGCCGTTCACCGATTACTCGACGAATGGGTTGGTGGCTCAGGCTATCGCGGATATGAATAACATGTCCTTCCTAAGTAGCGCCGAGAATAATCAGTTCCCGTATCCCGTCACCCGACAGAATCTGTTCCGCGGGCAGTTTGTTCCGGGCGATGGTAACGTGCAGGGGCCGTACGTCTCACAGTTCATGGTCCAGCCGACGTTCTTTGGAGCTCAGCCTCTTAGCCAGCAGTACCAAACCTTTCTGCCCGTCGGCGGTGGTGGAAGCAACTACATGACCACGGTTAGTGAGTACCAACTGGTCCAGAATGGTGGCGACTCTGGTCGTCTATTAGCTTACGACCCAACATCGCGATACCTTCGGAATGGGCGGGACTTGACTGCATACACCCATGTGGACGTGCTCTATCAGGGATATTTCGTTGCCTTCCTCGTTTTGGCAGGGTTAGGTGTGTCACCGAATCCGGGTAACCCCTATATCGGTTCGACAACCGAAAAAGCCTTCGCCACCCTGGGCGGGCCAGACGCTGCAGCGACGATCGCCGAAATGGCCACGCGCGCTCTCAAAGCCTCCTGGTATCACAAATGGATCAAAGACCTGCGACTACGGCCGGAAGAATATGGAGCGCTGGTGCATGCGAGGAAGACTGGCAGTAGTCCATTTCCGCAAGCAGCAACTGTTTTGCATAACGACGTCCTCAATTCGGCTGCTCTGCCACTCACTTTCGCAGACTATGGTAGCTATTTGCTACCGCAAGCATTTCCCGAAGGATCACCAACACATCCTTGCTACCCGACCGGTCACGGCGCGGTTGGTGGGGCATGCATCACTACGCTGAAGTTTTTCTTTGATGGTGGCCAAAAGCTTCGGCCGCTGTTGACAGCCGCCGGCCGAGACGTCTACGAACCAAGCACTGACGGCCTCTCTCTTAATGCCTACACTGGAGCTGACAAAAACTCGCTGGACATTAACGGGGAACTGAACAAGCTCGCATATAACATCTCCTTTGGTCATGGGATTCACGCCGGCATACACTTCCGCAGCTCGACCTACTGGTCGATCTTGCTGGGCGAGCAGGTAGCACTTAGCGTCTTGCAGGATAGGGCCGAGTCATATAACGAACCCTTCACTATCAACATCACGAAATTCGATGGAACAACGGCAACGATTAGCAACGAATAACAGTAACTTAACGAGGCAGCTTCCCATAGCTTGACCGTCTTATCGTTGCTCGCGCTGGCCAGCGTCTTACCACTGAGAGACGAATCATTCAGCATTCCTCACGGAAGCTTTTTGTGTGACAATGAAGACCTTGTTTGATTTGATGCGCCATTAAGCCCGACCTTGCAGTTCGCTGCTCGGAACTCCCCCGTCAACTCACAAATCTCAAAGCTCTGCGTTTCGAAGCGGTGTCGTTTTATCAATGAGCAAGCTCTACAGCTCCCGCACAGAATTAAAGAAAAATCGCACTCTGGATGCGGACTCTTTTAACCGCTTACTCGCTTGGTTGGATTGCGGCGTAAATTCCGAGGGCCAAAAATACCTTGAAATCCGGAAACGACTGGTTACTTATTTCTATCGCAAAAACTGCTCAGCGCCCGACGACCTCGCCGACGAAACACTCAATCGCGTTGCTCGCAGGATTCAAGAAGAAGGATTTACAAAGGATGAAAAGCCCGAACGATACTGCTACATCGTGGCTCGATTTGTTTTCATGGAATCGTTGCGTGAAGGTCAGCGGGTCCGATCGCTTCAACATGAGTTAGCAAGACAGGGAAGCTCGTCGACCCATTCTGAAACTGATGATGGTCGCGAAAAGATGCTGGCCTGCATGCAGCAGTGTATTCAACAACTCGGCGCTGCAAAACGCGAGTTAATCCTTGGTTACTACACCGGAGAACAACGGCAAAAAGTTGAGAATAGAAAACGGCTTGCTAGTAGTTTGAAGGTGACGACCAACGGTCTGAGCATTCGGGCCTGCCGCATACGAGATGAGCTAGAGTCTTGCGTCAGGAAATGCATGAGGATGAAATGAAATACTTTGTGTGACATTGTCTTATATTCTTAGGAAGCGTTCTGTTCTGAAATGAATAAAAGGCCCTACAACACCGAATCAATCAGACAATACCTGTTGGGGACTCTTTCGGACGCCGAGACGGAGCGGTTGGACGAACTGAGTTTTATGGACGACGAGTTTGTCGACGCAGTAAACGCTGTGGAAAGAGACCTGATTGATTCCTACGTTCAGCTACAGTTGCCAAATTCTCTGTCGACCGAATTTGAAGCTCGTTATCTTGCTTCACCTCTGAAACGGGAAAAAGTCGAACTCGCGCGCGTGTTCTACGAGTCTGGCGATAGTAATGCGGCGTTCGATATATCAACAAAATCCACCAGCGATTATGCCGCTCGCCCGACGCTGTTTTCGTTCGCTCGATGGCGTTGGCAGTGGGGATTGTCAGGCATCGCATCGCTAATTCTGGCATTCGTTGCGTGGTCTGTTTTCGTTAGCCTTCGCCAGAATGCCCCGACGGAACAAAGTCCTTCAAGCAGAAATTCTCCCGCACAGCAGCAGAATCCAGCGAGCGTTAAGAGCAACGAACCTTCACAAGCTCGGACGCCTGAAGTTACCGAGAAAACGAGACAAGGTACCCAACAATCAGTTGCCCAAGACCACAACCAACAACAATCCTCTTCAAATAGGGGTCATCTTGTTTCAGTGATTCTCTCGCCGCAGATGAGAGGCACTACAAACATTCCGATTGTTGCCATTCCAGCGAAGGCGGAAGACCTGGCAATACGTTTGGAGTTGGAGCCAAATGATTATTCCACGTACCGCGTGGTGCTTCGCAATGAAAATGAGGGAGTTCCTTTATGGCGTTCCAGGAGAATGTTCGGCCAGACGAAAGATGGTAGTAAAACGCTCAGTATTCACTTACCGCTTCAAAGAATTAAGCCAAGATTGTATGTGTTGCAAGTTTATGGTTTAACCGAGAATGGCAGGACCGAACAAATGAGTGATTATCACTTTCGCGTTTTGAAATAACTTTCCTCCAAATCCCCCGACAGCTCACAACAGCGCAGCGTTTGCGAACTTGCCATGAGCCGACTGTCTTTAATGTGCGTGCCTTCCTCTCGGTGGTCATACCGGTGTGTCTTTGTTTTTGCTGTTCTCATTCTGGGAATTCATTTCCACCTAATTACTGTGGAGGCCCAAAACTCGACAGTCGGAACACGTCTCGAGATGGGTAGGGTGTTTTCTGGAGAAGCATCAGAGGCGAATCAACCTCAATACGAGCTGGCGCTCGTCCAAGGGCAGTACGCGAGATTAATTGTCAAACAGCGCACGTCCGATCTCAGAGTGAGTGTTTTTCGAGCAGACAAAGTACGGATTGCTTATGTCGATTCTGAGTTACGCGATTCTGGTGAAGAGACGGTGGAGCTCGTTGGTGATGGGAATGGAAGTTATACGATTCGAATTGAAAAGAAAGTTTCAGCGCCCGCGTTTTGTGAAATTTGGCTTGAAGAACTGCGGCCGGCAACTGAGAAAGAGCGAACAATTTATCAGGCGCAGGTCCTGCATACGCAGGCGTTCGACCTATACCTTCCGCGAACTGACGTTGAAAAAGCTCGCATATTAGCTGAACGTTCCTTGCAGCTGTTTGAGAGTGTTGAGGGAGTTGAAGGTCTCGATGTAGGAGCGAACCTATCAACTCTCGCGTGGATTCACGTTCTGCAGGGGCGGTTAGATATCGCCGAATCTATGCTTTCCCGGGCTTTAGAAATTAGAGAAAAGGTTCTCGGATCCCAACATCCCCTTGTTGCCAAATCGATAAATGAACTCGGTCTATTTTGGTCCAGGCGTGGTTACTACGCTCGGGCCGAAGCTTTATATCTTAGGGCGTTGCAAATTAGAGAAAGCTTAATGGGTCTGAAGCATCCCGACGTTGTCGCTTCAATAAATAACCTCGCGAATCTCAACACAGCGACCGGAAACTATGCGGCGGCGAAAGTTCTATATCAGCGTGCCATCGAGAAGTACCGAGAGCTCTTGGGTCCAGATCACTGGAGAGTTGGTAAATTGTTTGAGGAACTCGCGTATGTTTACAAGGCCGAAGGCAACTTCGCAATGTCAGAATCACTCTATCAGAGGGCTGCAACTATTTATGAGAGTCAAAGAGGTCCAGAGAGTGACTGGACTTGGAGCCTTCTCACGCGTCTGGCCGACCTCTATATGGAAAGTCAGGATTACGGGAAAGCGAAGTTGTTGTACGAGAAAGTGCTTAGGACGCGAAAAAGGACTCTAGCTGCAGATAATGCTTCTATTGGTTACTCGCTCTACAAAATGGGAAGCTTTGACTATAGAACCGGCGACCACGATGACGCAGAACGGTCTTATCTTGAAGCGATCGCTGTGTGGGAAAAAGAGAGGGTTTTTGGGCCAAACTATCCTAACATCGCTGATGCCCTTGATGATCTGGGACAGATCTATCAACAACGACGCGAGTACATAAAAGCTGAGGCCGCGTTGATGCGAGCGCTGGCTATTGTGATCAAGAATCGTGGCCAGGATCATCCGAAGGCAGCCCTTATCCTGAACCACCTGGCAAACGTCTATACCGATAAACGGGAGTACGAAAGAGCCGAAGATCTTTATCAGCGGGCGTTGACAATCTGGCAGAAGTCAAACGGTCATTACTATCCAGGCGTTGCCGACACGTTTGATAACCTCGCCAGAATCCATCTGGCCAGGGGTAACATTGATCGAGCGATCGATTTTCAAGCAAGGGCTACCGCCATTGAAGATCATAACCTCCCTCTCAATCTGGCGGCCGGCTCTGAGCGCTGGAAGCTGTCGTATCTTCGCGCCCTGTCGAAGCAAACAGATCGCCTCGTGTCTTTGCACGCGAAATTCGCTGTTAACAACCCGTTGGCGGTCACGCTCGCTGCCTCAGCCATCATTGGGCGGAAAGGACGCGCGCAGGACGCGATGTCGGAAGGCCTTGAGTCACTACGAGAGCGTCTTGTGCCTCAAGATCAGAAGCTAATTGATCAACTGAACACCATCAGCGCCCAATTAGCCTGGCTCACTCTTAATGGGCCTGGAAGAATGAATCCGGAGGAGCATCGAGAACGCATAAAGAACTTCGAAGAACAGAAAGAGGAGATCGAGGAAAAGATCAGCCAACGTAGCGCCGGTTACTTCGAGCGCTCCAGACCTGTGACAATAGCGAAAATCCAGGCAGCAATCCCTCCAAGAGCAGCGCTCATTGAGTTCGCTATTTATCGCCCGTTTGATCCCAAAGCTCCGGAGAACATCGCGTTCGGTCCCCCTCGTTATGTTGCGTACATAATCCGCAACGAGCAACTGCAATGGAAGGACCTGGGCTCCGCTAGTGATCTGGATCAAGAGATCGATCAGTGGCGCAAGGCTTTACGTGACCCAAAGAGCAGAAATGTGCAGCAACTCGGGCGGGCAGTCGACGCGCAAGTGATGCAGCCCATCCGCAGTTTGCTTGGCGACGCGACACAACTACTCATCTCACCAGACGGCCAACTGAATTTGATACCGTTTGCAGCCTTGCGCGATGAACGCAACTCCTATCTGGTCGAGCGTTATGCAGTCACCTATCTAACCAGCGGGCGCGACTTATTGCGTGCAAGCGTTAGCCAAACGAGCAGGAGTGGACCTGTTGTATTAGCCAATCCGGCTTTTGGAGAATTCCCAGTGTCCCAAGCGCCACAGGCGCATGCGGCTAAATCGGCTGAAGCAGACTCGAACGTCAAACGACAGCAACCAGTTACGGGTGCAGAGGCTTTCAACATCTTCTTTCCAGCCCTCCGTGGAACAGAGTACGAAGCCCTCTCGATCAAAAAACTCTTTCCAGAGGCCACCATCTTGAGTGGAACAGCCGCAACGGAGTCTGCGGTCAAGCAGGTCGCGGCACCCAATATCCTGCATTTGGCCACACATGGATTCTTTCTGCAGGAGGGCACGCCAAGTGTGGAGACAGCAAAGGGCCTGAAAGCGAACGCAGAGACGGAAAACCCGTTGTTGCGTTCTGGACTTGCTTTCGCCGGGGCAAATGCGCGCAGCAGCAGTAATGATGATGGAATCCTCACCGCGCTCGAGGCGACAGCAATGAATCTTTGGGGAACGAAGTTAGTTGTCTTATCGGCCTGCGATACTGGTGTGGGTGAGGTTCGAACGAGTGAAGGTGTTTATGGTCTCCGCCGCGCTTTCGCCTTGGCGGGGGCCCAGTCTGTTGTGATGAGTCTATGGCCCGCGAGCGATTATACGGCCCGGCGGTTCATGACTAACTATTACAGCAATCTGAAAGCTGGAATGGGACGCGGAGCAGCTTTGCGACAAGTGCAACTTGAGATGCTCGCGCACAATAAACAACTTCATCCATTCTACTGGGCGAACTTTATTCAATCGGGTGAGTGGGCTAACCTGCATGGCCAGCGATAGCAGATTACCACCGCCGTTAATACCGTAATAGAACCGCACATCATTTGCATGAGTCCCGCTCGTAGAGTCCCTGCCTTCCTCATGAAATGTTTTCATCAAAATGTCTTATCAGGATGAAGACACTCGTCGCAAGTGTGACCGTGTGAATTCAGTTAGCAAATCTCAGTCTGTTTCCCCCACACGATTCCATCTTCAAATAAGGAGACCGTTATGAGCCCCTCAACCAAGGCCCAGGTGTTTGCAACTCTTCTGAGCCTAATTATTGGAGTTGCGTTAGCGTGGGCCATTCCTTCAGCAAACGCCCAGCTGCCGGACAAAACCGTGACTCCGAACGCCGCTGGTGTCGGCATCAACAAATCGTTTTCCCAGCAGGCAGGGATGGGTCGTGGTGACATAATGACCCCCGATTCCTCAATGTTTGTTATCAGTCGTGATCCGTTCCGCGCAATTCGTCGTGGCCGTCAACTCTTCCAGCGTAAGTACACGCGCTTGCAGGGTATCGGTCCGCTTGCTGGCGATGGCACGGGCAATATTGAGACCACACTGGCGATTGGAGCCGGATTAGTTGATAGCTGCGCTGGTTGTCATGGACGTCCGCGGGGTGCAGCAGGGTCGGGAGGGGATGTCGTTACCAGACCGGATAGTCGCGATGCACCTCACCTGTTCGGGCTTGGCCTCAAAGAGATGTTGGCTGATGAAATCACGTCAGACCTTCGTGCCATTCGTCAACAAGCCATTGATGAGGCGCTTCATTCACCCTCTCAACAGAGAATAACGAAAAACCTAATTAGCAAGGGAATCAACTTCGGCAGTATCAGCGCAATGCGTCGCGGCAATCGGGTCGATGTAGAGACTTCTGCTGTGTCAGGTGTAGAGACGGATTTGCGCGTTCGCCCGTTTTTCGCACATGGCGGCACCGTTTCAATTCGTGAATTCATTGTCGGAGCGTGGAATGCCGAGATGGGCCTCCAGGCCGTGGACCCGGAACTGGCAGCGGCCCATGACGGCGGGAGATTCACCACACCTTCAAGAATGGTACTCGACGGTGGAACAGATCAGATTGAAGCACCGCCCACAGACGCGACCTATACGGATCCTGATCACGACGGTGTCACCAATGAAATCCCCACCAGCATCGTTGATTTTATGGAGTTTTATTTGCTGAATTACTTCAAGCCGGCTATTTACGAACAAACCTCAGTGGTGACTGCCGGCCGGCAGAAGTTTCAGGAGATCGGCTGTACACAGTGTCACATCGCTGACCTGCAAATAAGTCGCGATCGCCGGGTCGCTGATGTTGAGACTGGTTACGACCCTCTGAACGGAATCTTCAATAATCTTTTCGCGAGCGCTGGTCCACTCTTTAATACGGTCGACGATGGCAGCGGCTTTCCTGCGCTAAAGCGACCTGCCGATCAACCATTCCTCGTGAGGAATATCTTTACTGACTTTAAGCTTCACGACGTGGGCCCGAATTTTTACGAAAGAAATTATGACGGCACTATGCGCAAGAAGTTCCTTACAACACCACTTTGGGGTGTGGGGACAACAGCGCCTTATGGTCATGACGGCCGCAGCATAAATCTAAGAGAGGTGATTCTCCGACATGGTGGCGAAGCACTCGCAGCCCGCGATGCGTTTGCTGCGCTGTCGTCGTCAAATCAATCTAAGATCTTCGAATTCCTCAATTCCTTGGTCCTCTTTCCGCCCGACGACACATCTTCCAATCTCGACCCAGGAGACCGCAATGCAGTCGGATTCCCGCAGTTCGGTCACGGAAGCATTAAACTCACAGCCTTGTTTAATGATCCTTCCGACGTGGAATGAAGGTGCGCATAATTCTTGAGCCTGGAACTGATGTGAAGGCGTTAGCTTAGTTCAGGTCTTTTACGCTGTGCGTTTGGCCATTAGATTTCAATCGGATTCCCTTGGTTTTCACATAGCCTCGCTAGCTTGTGGCTCTAGTTTCATCCTACTTATTCTAGCGGAGCCAAAGGTCCGGCCGCCTGACCCTGCAATAAGTTTTCTCGCCGCTTCAAATACAAATTGCGCGCACAATCGATCAAGATAATAATTGGCCTCATCATGATCGGCATAAGGCTAGTAATCCTGGCAGTAGTCTTCATCGAAGAGTGCTGCTTGTTGTTCTGCCTCGCCGCTCAACAAAAGCTCAAGCCGGAAATACGCACCGCAAGTCCGTCCCTCTCAATATTCAAAGAGGTTGCCGACCAGGTTGGTCTCAAATTTCAACACTACAACGGCATGACTGGAAGGTTTTACTTGCCGGAGATCACAGGTAGCGGCGGAGCCTTATTCGATTTTGATAACGATGGTGATCTGGATGTCTTTCTAGTTCAAGGCAACGTTTTCGAACCAAACACTAAAGCAGCAGGCACACTGTTTCCCTGGACCAGTTCTGAGTCGCCTCGAGGCAAACTATTCCGTAACGATCTCGTTGTTAGCAAAGGAAGCAGTCGTACTTTCTCATTCGCCGATGTAACTGAGAAAAGTGGCATCGTGGCTACCGGGTACGGAATGGGTGTAGCCGTCGGCGACATAAACAACGATGGCCTACCCGATCTGTATCTTTCGAATCTGGGTTCTAATCAGATGTTTCTGAACAAAGGTGAGGGAAAGTTTACCGATGTCACGAAAGAAACTGGAACTGATGATCCGCGCTGGAGCACAAGCGCTGCCTTCTTCGATTACGACCGGGACGGCTGGCTCGATTTGATGATTGTGAACTACGCTGATTTTTCCGTGACTAACAGTCCCAACTGTTACGCAGCCACCACCGCGAAAGACTACTGCACGCCGCGCGTTTTTCGCGCGCCAGGCAACCGGCTGTTTCACAACAAAGGAAACGGAGCCTTTGAAGACGTAACAGTTGCGGCCAGCGTCGACAAAGAGTTTGGCCACGGATTGGGAGTGGTTACCGCTGATTTCGACGACGATGGTTGGATCGACATCTAT
>DASYRR010000288.1:0-12304 GCA_036004125.1 Pyrinomonadaceae bacterium
CCGGCTCGTACTTCAAATGACACACTGCGCAGAACTTCGATTCGCTCTCCGCTTGGCGCGGAAAAGCTTTTCCGGACATCCACCACACGAAGAGCCGCGACTGGCGCATCCGCAGAAACCATTGAATGAACTTCCGTGTGAAAGGCTGTTTCAATTGGATGCACGAGATGGCTCCAAATTAAGGAAAACTCAACCAGCGTCACGCAAGGTGTCCACTGGTTGCATCTTAGCAGCCGCCCGCGCCGGATAGATTGTTGCCAAGACACTCAACAGAAACGCCACTAGAGCCGCAATAGCCGTTTCGGAGGCGCGTGCATTCAATGGCACATTGCTAATGGAATAGACATCAGCTGACAAACTAACTAGCTTGTATTGATTGGCAATCGCACAAGCAACCAAACCAACCACGATGCCGGTCGATGCGCCAAACGCTCCGACGAGCGCGCCCTCAAGCATAAAAATGAGCATTATCCCTTTTCGCTTTGCACCAACCGCTTTAAGTATCGCAATGTCGCGTCGGCGTTCGACAACAACCAAAATGAGCATCGTTGTTATGTTGAGCGCCGCAATCGCAATGATTAGTCCGATGATCACCAAACCCATTCGCCGCTCTAGTGCGAGCGCCGCGAACAATGGTTGATTTGCTTCCTGCCAATCGATCGTGCTGTAACTCGAACCAAGTTTCCCTTTGATGTCTCCCGCAATTCGTTTGACATCGTCGGCATTGTCTACCTGAACACTGATGATTGACGCTGAGTGGTCTGCTCCCGCAAAAGCAGAAGCTACGTCGAGCGGAAGATAGATCCAGGTCGAGTCGTACTCGAATAGTCCCGAGCGAAAGATACCTGAAACGCGAATTCTTCTGGTTGTTACGCTAAGACTATTGCCGACCGCTCTTGCTGGAATTACCTGGATCATGTCGCCATTGGTAATGCCTAACCGATTTGCTAATTCGATACCGACAACCGCTTGAGGTTCGGTATTGCCTGCAGCCACTTCAAACAAGGAACCGGCTCGCAACCATTGTCTTAACGCCGCTGATTCGGCTGCGGTATCTGCAATTCCGCGCAGGACAGCATAAGCCGATCCTTTGGGTCCTTGCGCAACAGCTCCGTCATACGTAGTCGCCGAGGCACTAACAACACCAGGAACCTCACGAATACGAACCGTCAGCGTGGCATTGTCAGTAATTGGAAGGCCATCAGTTCGCAAGACGTTCAAATGCGCTGTGCCCTGCAGAATCTTGTCGCGCATCTCGTCGCGAAAACCGTTTGACAGCGCGAGCGCAACGATGAGTGAGGCCACTCCCATCGCAACGCCGACTACCGCGGCCACGGCAGTGAAACGCGCCAGACGGCGTTTGTGTCTTGAGCGGAGATAACGTAACGCTAGAAAAACTTCGTAAGGCATCATGAAAATCTCAGATCTCAGATCTCAAAACTCACTAAACCATTGTCAAATCATAAATCTGAGATCTGCGATCTGAGATCTATATGGCGCTAGACGGACATTTCCTCGTGTCTTCGGGTCGATTCTCCGGCAACAACCGTTTCAGATTCGGCTTATCGTCAGCGGAATTGTCACTCAATGGTCGCAACTCGAAGATCGAACTCGTCACTCGCCGGAATCGAAAATGTTGCTCGAGTTCAACAATTTGTGGAATTTCGTCACGTTGCCAACCACAAGGTAACCACCAACGAGGATCGCTATCGATGAAGACGCGTTTTCCCTTAACGAAGTGATCATCAATTACGCCGAACAGGCGCTCGCCAGGCCAACCTCCTCCGGTACCAATTGTTTCCCATTTACCCGCACCAATTGCCACCCAATAAGTCACGGCTATAGTCTGGGAGCCCGAAATCATGACCGCATCCTTCGGCAACTCTGCCAACCGTTGCCGGTAATCTTTGCTCATCGCGCGTCGTTGGATGAATTCTAAACTGACAGGTCTCATGATGAAGCTGAATGTGATCGCAGACCCACCGATCACCAAAATACAAGCAGCGAGCGCACGACGGGTATTGCCAACGATGCGGGTTGCCACAACCAACAAACCATGGGCACCGAGAGGTGCCAGACCCGGCAAGCCGGTTAAAAAATAGCGCCAATTAACTGCGGTGCTGTAGTTGAAAAACAAGAGAATATCGGCAAAAAATGCCACCACCCACAACAACAGCATTGGCGTGAAACCCTTTTTGCGCCATTCCATCACTGGCGCAAACAGAAGTGAAATGAAAACGTAGGGAGCGGTAATAAACAGATAGGCGACGAAGGGCCGCAGATTCTTCAGAGCAACAGGATGCCGACTCGATTCCTCGATCATTGATGCCCGCCAGCCATACCAGATGTGCCGGTAGTATGAATCCGTTAGAAACCAGTATGCGAACCAGCCGAACGCCAAAAGGACAAAGACCAGGCAAGACGCTGCGATGTAGAGAATCTCGCGCCGGCGAAGCTTCCAACCGCCTACAAACGGCGCCAACAACAACCAGGGGAAGTAGAAGCCGATAGTTTCTCGAAGGTTTACCCCTAATCCCAGCAGTCCTGCGCCAGCGAGAATGAGCCATAGATTCTTCTGTCTAATCCCGCAAAGGTGAATAAACAGCGCAACGCTCAACAGCAAGACCGAGGGGACGTCTGTCATTACTTGACCGCCATACAACACAAAAACTGGCGAACACACAATCAAGACTGCACTCACGGTTGCGGTGTACAACGAGTCACTTACCGAATGTGCTAACCACCAACAAGCAATAATTGCCAACGGCGCCTGGGCCACTACGGCATATTTGAATAGGAGATATGCATTCTCTGGTTGCAGGTGAAATAGAGTTCTGGCGATCACGAAGAGGCTGTGATTGCTAAAGATAAAAAGGTTGCGACCGAACGCCATCGATGAGGGATAGCCGGCGAGCGAAAGCATGGTGTAGTCCATGCCGTCCCAATCACCGATGAATGGATCGACGAAGTAAAGAACCAATGCAAGCCCAACAACCGCCGGAGGTAACCACCATTTCCAAGTTTTCCAAAATGAAGTCGCGCACGACTCTAAATCGCGACGGTCGGCGACGAGTCGAGGTTGGGGTTCGTTAGGCGTGTTTGTTTTCAGGGGTGTTTGGATCAACGAGTTGAGTATCGACCCGTGCGTCTGGTCGTTTTACCATCTTTACGCGGTTACCCTGCGCATTGTACTCAACTTCATCCATGATGTTGTAAATGAGGAGCACTCCCCGGCCGGAGGTGCGAAACAAGTTTGCGGGGTCACAGGGGTCGGGAATCTCACCAATATCGAAGCCCTCGCCCTCATCTTCAACGGTGAAACAAGCTTCCTTTGGTGAGAGCTCGGCGGTGATTCGCAGGAGTTTGTGAGGATCGCTCTTATTTCCGTGTTTGACGGCGTTGACGAACGCCTCATCAAGAGCAATAAATAGGTTTGAACGTTCCGGCTTTATTAAACCCAGCTTCGACACTCGTTCCTGTAGATACTCAAGAACCCCATCCATCAGCGCGAGATCACTGGGAAGCTCAAATTCGATTTTTTCGTGAACGTGAGGAAGAACGTTGGGGTCGTCGACGTAACGAAGTTTGTAGGAAAGCGTCTGTTCAACGATTTCGCGCAACTCGTCCGCGTCGTAAGGTAACCGTAAATAGTTCGCGGCTCCCATTTTGAAGGCCTTGATAATCGCCAGTTCGCCTGTATGCGGCGTAACTGGTGTCACCAAATGTTTCCGCTGCAAATCACCGATGGGTGCGCCGTTTACTTCCGCTTCACTGAGGTCGCTAATAACGAGGTCAAATTCGTCCAGATCATTACGTGCCAATGCCTTCTGGCGTTCGCCTGTCACGACCACGTCGTGCCCCAAACCACCGAGGCTCTGTTCGAGGAGAGCACGTAACTCATCGTTGTTGTCGACGATGAGAATCCGGCGTTTTTCCATCCAGCTCCTATCTAAACGAGTTGTTGAGGAGAGACCGCACCGCGCTAAAGGCGCCCTGACGAAAACTCTGTACGAAATTCTGACGCGCCACGTTCGGAATATATCAGAAAGACACGATCGGATAACAGACGAATGCGGCCAGAATTGTCTTGCCTCTACGGTTCCCGCTACACTAAGAGACCTATCCTTCCCGATGGCAAAACACAGAAACCTACAAATAATTGCGGAATACCTCGTGGCTCGTCTTGTTCTTGACCTACTCAGCCGCTTACCGATGTCCGTTTCAATGGCAATTGGTCAAGCAATGGGACGGGCAGCCTACACACTTGCTTCCGGCCTGCGACGCACTGGTGAGACAAACCTTCGCCTGGCGTTTCCTGAAACCTCCGACGACGAACGAAGCAAGCTTCTACTGGGTTGCTTTCGCAGTTTAGGCCGAGAGCTGGGTGTCTTTAGTCACTTTCTCCACGACTCAGCGTCGTCATTGCGAGAAATCTGCGAGTTCACCGGTGTGGAGAATCTCGAGAGGTCTAAAGCGCTCGGAAAAGGAGTGGTTCTATTTACCGGACATTTGGGCGCCTGGGAATTAACAAGCTTCGGCTGCTCCCTCATCGGCCATCCATTAACTTTCCTGGTGCGCCGACTGGACAACCCGAAGGTCGAGCAACTCGTTGACAGAGCACGAACGCGCTTTGGTAATCAGACGGTGAATAAACTTGGCGCCGCGCGTCCAATGGTGAAGATTCTGCGTTCCGGAGAAGTGCTGGGTCTGCTGCTCGATCTCAACACGCTGGACGAGGAAGGTATTTTCGTGGATTTCTTCGGTGTACCTGCCTCAACTAGCTTTATGGTCGCGAAACTGGCGTTGCGAACGCAATCACGGATTATTCCGGTTTTCGCACCCTGGAAAGAGGATGGAAAAAAATTTGCCGTTCAATTTCACGAGCCAATAATCCCAAAAGCTAGCGGTGATGAAGAGGCGGACGTGAGGCGGCTAACGACGGAACTATCACTCTTCATCGAAAACAGGATTCGAGAATATCCCGATCAATGGTTGTGGATCCACAGGCGCTGGAAAACTCGACCACCCGGTGAACCGAGCATTTATTAGTTCGTCGACGTGACGACCTGCTATTGGCAGCCTTTCAGCTATACTTCAGCCACTTCCAAAAAGACTATGCAAGCATCCGTCGAACGTGAATTTCATCGTGAGCAATCGATTCAGCAGCGCGTGGATCGCGCTTATGAGTTTGCCGATCTCTCAGACTATTCGTTCAAGGATCGAATGCTGATTCGCGCCGCTGATCTCGTTTTCTATTTCCTCATCAACCTGATTGGTCTGACGGCACGTTTCGAGGTCATCGGGTGGGAAAATCATGACAAAGCAGAACAGAACGGCGGGCTGCCAATCTATGTGTTTTGGCATGACCGAATCTTCTTAACGACCTACTGGTGGCGAAAGCGCCGAATCCTCGTGATGACGTCGCGCAGTTTCGACGGTGAGTACATAGCCAGATTCATTCAGCGGTTCGGCTATGGTGCCGTTCGTGGCTCAAGCACCCGAGGCGCTGTTGGTGCAGTCGTGGAAATGGCCAAACTCATGCGCGCGGGTTGTACCACGGCTTTTACCATCGATGGTCCGAAGGGACCACCGTATGTTGCGAAGATGGGTGCTGTCTTACTGGCAAAGAAATCCGGCCATCCAATCGTTCCCGTAACGATGGGCCTAGCTCGCTATTGGAAAGCCCCTAGCTGGGATCACTTTCAAATCCCCAAGCCCTTCACCCGGGCTCGTGTTTATGTTGCTCCTCCTATTTATGTTCCTGCAGATGCTGATGAGCGGTGCCTCGCGGCGAAACGCGACGAGCTGCAATCTGTGCTTGATGAATTGGACAATCGATGCGACGAATGGCGATCAAGTTCGCGCTAAATGAAATAGACGGTGCTACAGGTTTTGCTAGTGTTCGGATTGGGGCTCTTCTCTAGAGCACCGATCCTATCAGGCAGCCCGCTTTTGCTTTTCCGCATCGATTTATCTGATCATACTCATCTCCCAGAATCAGTTCCCTATGAAAGGTACTAAGGATGAAATTAATTCTCGTTTTTGCTTTGTGTCTTGCCGCAGCCATAAGCAGTCAGGCACAAACTCAATTGAAACCTCCCACGGAACAGGCCATCAACCGCTTCTTGCGATACGTCAAGATCGACACGCAATCCGCCGAAGATCAGACAACCGTCCCAAGCACGCGTAAACAGCTTACGTTGGCAAATCTACTCGCCAAAGAATTGACTGCCCTCGGCGCACAGGGCGTACGTGTTAGTGAGTTTGGAATCGTCTACGCGATCATTCCCGGCAATCTGCCTGACAATTCGAAGGTACCGGTGGTCGGTCTTATTTCGCACATGGATACTTCCCCGGAAGTTTCAGGAGAAAACGTCAACGCGATCATTCATAAGAATTATCAAGGTGGCGCCATTGTCCTGCCGAAAGATCCTTCGCAAGTCATCTCTGAGGAGAAGAATCCGGTTCTCAAAGACATGATTGGCGACGACATCATCACAGCGGACGGAACCACTCTCCTTGGTTCCGACGACAAATCAGGCTGCGCCGAGATAATGACGATGATCGACACGCTGCGTCAGAACCCACAAATCAAACACGGCACCCTGGCCATTGCCTTCACTCCGGATGAGGAAGTCGGCGCAGGCGTCGACAAACTTGACCTCAAGGCCTTTGGTGCGCAGGTCGCTTACACGGTTGACGGCGAAACACTTGGTGAGATCAGCAATGAAACGTGGAGTGCCAAAACCGCCACGATTGCATTCCAAGGCAAAAACACCCATCCGGGCACGGCGAAAGGCATCATGATTAACGCACTTTTCGCAATTGCAGATTACCTGGGTCGCTTCCCTCACGATATGCTCCCGGAGACAACAGAGGGACGCGTCGGATTTGTTCATCCGTACACCGGAGCTTTGGAGGTTGAGAAATCGACCCTCAAGATATTGCTGCGCGATTTTGATGTGAGCGGCTTAGAAGCAAAGGAAAAGTTACTGCGTGACATGGTTACACAAACACAAGCAAAGTTTCCCGAAGTGAAGATCTCGATTGACATCAAAGAGAATTATAAGAACATGAAGGAAGTGCTGAAGGACTATCCTGAGTTAACCGATAACGCGATCGAAGCTGCGAAGCGTGCAGGTCTCAAGCCGTACATTAGACCGATTCGCGGCGGGACAGACGGATCCAACTTAACCTTCAGAGGATTACCAACGCCCAACTTATTTACCGGTGGTCAAAACTTTCACGGCAAGTTGGAGTTCAATTCACGGCGCGGCTTGGAAAAGACAACCGAGACGTTGATCCACTTGGTTCAGATCTTTGCAGAGAAAGCGAAGTAGGTGGTGATTTGAATCTTCTCTGCGCTACCTCTGCGTTCTCTGCTTAGGTTCTTAAGATCTTGTTTTTTTGAGCAGATGTTTTGACATGTCGTTGAGGTGCGGATAACAAGGTGTAACTCATTGAGTCAACAAAGACGTTTGGATTTCTTCGCTTTTCCTCCGAGTTACTAAGAAGACGCAGAGAACGCAGAGGTAGCGCAGAGAAGAACGCAAACCGGAGACACGGTTGTCAGAAACACAACCACATACCTATCACAGCGGCTATGTCGCGCTTATTGGCCGACCGAACGCCGGTAAATCGACTCTGCTTAATCGTCTCGTCGGCCAGAAGATCGCTGCCGTTTCCAACAAACCGCAAACCACACGTTTCAAGATTCAGGGAGTCATCACCAAGCCAGCAGGCCAGGTCGTTTTGGTAGACACACCGGGAGTGCACCAACCCGGTTATCAGCTCAATCGACGCATGATGGCTGCAGTTCAGGACGCGCTCCTGGGCGTAGATCTGGTCTGCCTCCTACGCGACGCTTCGGTGTCTACCGGTCAAGGTGATCGTTTCGTGCTCGATTTGATAAAGCGATCCAGTAAGCCGGCTCTGTTGCTCCTAAACAAGATCGACAAGCTTGAAGACAGATCGGCTCTATTGCCCTTGATGGAGTGGTACGGACATGAATACGACTGGCGAGAGATAGTTCCAATCTCAGCATTGAAAAATGAAATGACCGATGTATTGCTCGAGAGTTGTTTGCGCCATCTTCCCGAAGGCGAACCGATTTTTTCCGAAGACGAACTGACCGATCAATCGTTACGCGTGCTTGTTTCCGAAATCGTACGCGAAAAGTTGCTGCAGGTCACAGGTGATGAAATTCCCTACGTGACCGCCGTAGCAACAGAGCGTTTTGAAGAAGTGCGCGACAACTTCACGCGCATCTACTGCGTTATCGTCGTTGAGAGACCATCACAGAAGAAGATTATCATTGGCAAAGGCGCAGCTCGTCTAAAAGACATTGGGACACGAGCCAGGCAGGACATCGAACACCTGATCGGACATCGCGTTCATCTCGAGCTATTTGTCAAAGTCGAAGAAGACTGGCGCAACAAAGATGCTTTGCTCGATGAAATGGGACTGGGTTAGTAAATTGAACGCGCTGGCACCAAATCCAAGTTGGCACGCATTGAACGTTGACCTCGAGCCATCGGCTCGCGAGGCAGTTGAATATGCTCTGATGGAAGCTGGTGCGCTCGGAACGTTAACAAACGATGAGCATGATGGTCTGGTGCGAATAATCGGTTACTTCGAAGTCATTCCCGATCGCGAACAAGTTAGAACAGAACTTCTCGAAGCCCTGCGCATCTACAGCCTGCCATCATCTTCGGTCCGCGAGATGTCGGTGCAGCAGATCGCAAATCGCGATTGGCTCGAAGAGTGGAAAAAGAACTGGCAACCGATGGCAGTCGGTCGGTTCCTCATTGCTCCCCCATGGACGGATGTGAGTTACGATTCGGATCAGATTGTCATTCGCATTGAGCCGGGAATGGCCTTTGGTACTGGCACTCATGAGACGACGCGCCTCTGTCTTGCCGCGATTGAAAAACATTTTGCTGGTAGCAGTTTTCTGGACGTTGGTACTGGCACCGGAATACTCGCGATTGCCGCCGCTAAACTCGCTCCTGATGTGCGTGTGCTGGCATGTGACATAGATGGCGACGCGATCACGATTGCGGAGGAGAATGCCAGAGCGAACGGCGTGGAAGACCAAATCGAATTTCGCGATGGCTCGATTGACCACTCGTCGGCATCGGCTAATGTAGTGTGTGCGAATCTGACGGCAGATGTGATTCTGGCGATGCTGGGAACGTTGCTGAATGTGACCTGCGGGAAACTGATCCTATCGGGAATTCTGGAGACGCAGCTCGGCGTCATGCTCGACGCATTACACACGAAGGGCGTGTCTGATGTCGAAGTAACCCAGGACGGTGAGTGGGTTTGTTGTGTAGTGTGAGGTGTTCGAAACGTGAGCCCGTGGTCTGCAGACAGCGAATTAGTCGGTAAGAAGCACGGCGATACGGAACCAGGAGCGAAGCGACTGCACGCAAGAGATCGGGCCTCCTGTGTGAATGCGGGTAACAATGCCTCGATCTCTTGCGTGCAGTCGCTTCGCTCCTGGTTCCGTATCGCGGATCGTCCCTAAGTTAGCAGTCCTACAAAATGTCGCGACGAAGATTCTTTGCACCGCCTGACGCGTTCGCAGGACAAAGCGTCACCCTGACCTCAGACGAAGCCAAACACCTGCGCGATGTGCTGCGACTGAAGCATGAAGACGAGGTTTATGTCTTCGACGGCGAGGGAAAGGAGTTTCGGTGCACAATCGCTCAGATGAATCGCAATGAGGTCACGCTTGAAAACTGTGAAGAGATGGACCCGGCTCACCCTGAATCTCCTCTACAATTCACACTCGCGGTCGCTCTGTTGAAAGGTGAAAAATTCGATTTGGTGGTGCAGAAGGCAACCGAGCTGGGTGTTAGCCGCATTGTGCCTGTAGCGACTCAATATGCGGACATTCACCTGCGCGACGCTTCTGACGCTGACAAACGCGTCAGCCGCTGGCGACGAATTGCTCTGGAAGCAGCGAAACAATGCGGCCGTGCAAAAGTGCCCGAGGTCAGAATGCCGGTCACGTTTGATTCGCTAATGACAACTAGCGACGAATCGGTAAGACTGATGTTCTCGGAACGCAAAGGCAAAACTTTAAGTGACTCATTGTTGGTCAGCCCACCTCCAACGTCTGTTAGCGCCCTGGTTGGTTCGGAAGGTGGCTGGTCAGATGAAGAGATTAGTCAGGCGAGCGCAGCGGGCTGGAAAGTGGTGACTCTTCGCGGCCGCGTCTTGCGCGCCGAAACTGCGGCGATTGCAGTTAGCGTGCTGCTCCAACACGTCTACGGCGATTTGAAATGACTTCAGAATGGCTACAGGCTTTGACCAGAATCAGTTTCAGGCTCAGAATATGCAACAGAAGTCGGCGGAACAAAGGGTGCAAGCGGGTCGTTTGTAATACTGCGACCCCAACCAAGGAATCTTGATGACAAAAGAAGAAGCAACCGAGAAGGCGCGCAAGGACTTAGCCAGGCGACTCGGTATTGAGGAAAGCCAGGTCAGCGAGCACTCTGTGGCGGAAACCGACTTTCCGGACATGGCTTTAGGTGCAGCCGCCGCCGGTGAAATGAGTGGTCAAATGATTACTCGCGGCTGGAAAATACAACTTAAAGCCGCCGGGCACACTTACGAATATCGCGCAGACAAAGGTCAGCTGCGGCTGTACCAGTTTAAGGGGAAGAATTACAAAATCTAGGTCTTTGGTTTTGGTCTTTGGTCTTCGAGCTATGCAGCCATTTCAAAGACCAAAGGCCAAAGACCCAAGACCAAACGATCCATTGAGGCACGATCATGAACCGCAATAATTTCCTGCCACATGTCGCACTGGCGCTAGTCCTCATTCTCGTTGCCGCCTTTGCAGGCCAGTTAAGGCGCTGGCAAACGGAATGGAAACACCGAGTTCGAATAATTCCTGCCGAGGAAAAACGGCGCGCGCCGATCAATAACGTCGAAGCCGCTCCCTACGAAAACCGCGGGTTCGGCGCACCAGAAGTTCTGGTGAAGTTCAGACAGGGCGTCGATGAAGAAGCAATCGAAAGAATCACGCTCGGGTTACACGACCGTGTTGAAGACGAAATCGAGGCGGTCCCGGGGCTCGATGCGATCGATGATCTGGACGACAAAACTGCCGAGGCTGTTGCGGCCCAGTATCGCGGACTTCCCGAAGTTGAGTACGCGGAAGCTATCTTTGAACTTAGCATCGATGATTTTGACTCAGCAGTGTCGCCGGTCACGCCTCGCGATCCGCGTTTCTCAGAACAATGGGCGCTGTTCAACGACGGCAGCAGGGGCGGAACGACCGGGGCTGACATCAGCGCGACTCATGCATGGGCGGTTACAACTGGGAGCGACAAAGTAGTTGTGGCTGTGCTCGATAGCGGAGTTGACTACACGCATAGTGACCTGGCCAGCAATATGTGGATACGCCCCAACTCAGTTAACCCATATGAAGATCGAGATCTAGGAACAATCCAGGATTTGCATGGTTACAACGCAGTTGAGAACAGCGCAGATCCGATGGACGACAACGGTCATGGTACACACTGTGCCGGAATCATCGGCGCTGAGGGTGGAAACGACATTGGCATCGCTGGAGTGAATTGGAAGGTTCAGATCATGCCGCTGAAGTTTATGAACGCCGGCGGATACGGAACTACCAAAGATGCGATCGAAGCAATCAACTACGTGATCGATCGCAAGAAGGCTGGTGTGAATGTGCGAGTGATTAGCGCGAGTTGGGGTTCGACGCAAAAATCGCGAGCGCTCGAAGATGTCATTCGTAAAGCTTACGAGGCCGACATCCTGTTCGTAGCAGCAAGCGGAAACGCGAGTACCAACAACGATCGCACGCCTCATTACCCGTCAAGCTACAACGTTCCAAACGTTGTCAGTGTCGCTGCATTGGACCGAAACGACCAACTTGCGTCCTTCTCAAACTATGGTCTTAAGAGTGTGGCTGTGGCGGCGCCCGGTGTGGACATTCTCAGCACCTGGCTTGGGGACGAATATGAGGAAAAGTCTGGAACTTCAATGGCAACGCCAGTGGTGGCGGGTGTCGCCGCTTTGATATCCGCAAACGAACCGAAGATCACGGTTGACCAACTACGATCAAGACTACTCGCAGCGGTTGATCCTCTGAATTCGTTAAAAGGGAAGGTCGTTTCCGGGGGTAGGATCAATGCAGCCAAGGCGCTTAAGTAAAAGTGTCCGATAAACTTTCAGCTTCGGGCGCCTCCTTGGAGTGCGGGGACCTGTCACCGCTTTGGTACAGCGAATCTCAGAATCTACAACGCCCTGTACCAAAGCGGTGACA
>DASYRR010000289.1:0-64977 GCA_036004125.1 Pyrinomonadaceae bacterium
TGTCACCGCTTTGGTACAGAGCGACGGTGGTTATGGTTCGCTGTACCAAAGCGGTGACAAGTCCCCGCACTCCAAGGAGGCGCTTTTCGTGGCCCAAACGTTACACTCTGATTGAAAACCAATGGAACCAACAGTCTTGCCCACAATCCACGGAAATAGACGAAGACGATGCAGGCATTTAGCTCCGACCAGAAACTTGCAAAGTACCTGCGGGAGTTGGCAGCGAAACAGCAGCGCGCTCGAGGCGATGAAACTTGACGGCTTCTCCGCCAACGAGGCCCAGGCTCCACACCAACAGATGAGTAAAATGACCTTTGGCATTAGAATAAGCTTACAAGGAGCAACTGGCACATGAACGACACTCGCGTTAGTCGCTGCGAATGGATCCTTAGGTCGCTCGTGCTTCTGCTTTTGGCAGGCACTGGGACGATCGCGTCAGCACAGGTTCAGATTGAGCTAAAGCCAAATGAGAAATCGCCGACTAAAGAAAAGCCGAACTTCGAGGATCGTCGAACAGTCCCCGAGGCTTCGCTTGCCTGCTCTCCCGAAGAAACCAAGTGGTGGAACGCGGTTCGTACGACAAGCGAGGCAGTAAGACGGTCTCGTGGCGATAAGAAGGACACCAAACAACTTGCTGAACTCTTACTCGAAGGTAAGCTTAACTCTTACACGGTACCAATCGCTGATCATAAGGTTATCGTCCTGAGCCAGAGAGAGCCTCAATACACAGAGGAGGCGAGAAGAAAAAGAGTTGGCGGGTTCATAGGGCTGCGACTCGAGTTTCTCGCAGATGGAACGGTTGGCAAAGTAAGGACTCTAAACAGCCTGGGATCTGGACTCGATGAAAAGGCCATCGAGGCAGCACGCAAGGCAGTCTTTCTACCTGCTGTCAGGGACCGAAAATTCGTGGACTCCGTTATCCAAGTGGCTATGTCATTCAATATTTATTGATGTAGACGGTTTGATAAGACAAGACACCATCGGCTTCAGCCGCGTGGAGTTTCAACTTCTACCTGGTCCGGAGGAACTACTCCTCTCGTAGATACCACCGGCTTCAGCCGCGTGGAGTTTCATCTTCAACCTGGTCCCGCCGTCTTCACGCGCGGCTCCGCCGCGCGCAGGATGATTAAGGATCGCGGATTAGGTAGAAATTGAAACTCCACGCGGCTGAAGCCGGTGGTCTCTCCGCAGATTCTTTGGAAGTTGATTAGGTAGAAATTGAAACTCCACGCGGCTCAAGCCGGTGGTTTCTCTCCACAGATTCTTTGGAAGTTGATTAGGTAAAAATTGAAACTCCACGCGGCTGAAGCCGGTGGTCTCTCCGCAAATTCTTTGGAAGTTGATTAGGTGGAAATTGAAACTCCACGTGGCTCAAGCCGTTGGTGTCTCCGCAAATTCTTTGGGAGTTGATTAGGTGGAAGCTGAGACCGTCACAAACCACGTGACATCCAACCGTCTACGTGTAAAATAACCCTCATCTTCTAAGAAGTCAGTTTTGTAACTCTACATCTTTAGACCGCGCACCCGGGTTCACTTTTAGGAGGACTGTCTATGTTCCGCAAAAGCTATGCATGGATCCTGCTGGTTGTGCTGCTCTCCGCGGCCGCGCTTTTTGCCCAAACCGCAAAGCATCCACTCAAGCTGGAAGACATCCCACGCTTTCGTGACGTGCGCGATCCGCAACTTTCGCCGGACGGTCAATGGGTTGCATATGTCGTCGGCACTACCGATGTAAAGGAAGACAAAGGCAGTTCGCACATTTGGCTGACCGGTATTGATGGCATGAATAATCGTCAGATCACTTTCAGCCAGGACAGCGAAAGTTCACCGCGTTGGAGTCCGGACGGAAAGTACATTTCTTTCACCTCTTCGCGACCCGGCAAGGCGCGCGGTAACCAGATGTGGCTGCTGGATCGGGCAGGCGGCGAGGCTCAACAACTGACTGAAACAAAAGGACGGCTGCAGGCTTATGAGTGGTCGCCTGATTCGAAGCGACTGGTTTTGACAATTGGTGATCCGGATCCCGAGGCCGAACCCGCTCCATCACCTCAACCGGGCGCGAGCGCAACGCCGCGAGTTCCGAAACCGATTGTCATCGATCGTTACAGATACAAACAGGATGGGCAGGGTTACCTGCTTTCTGGCCGTCACACTTACCTTTATCTTTTTGACATCGCAACTAAGAAACTAGAACGTCTGACAGCAAGCAAATGGGACGAGAGCTCTCCCGCCTGGTCACCTGATGGCAGTCGAATCGCTTTCATGAGCAATCACACGGATGATCCTGACCGCGATCCTTCGGCTCAACTTTTCGTCGTCGACGCGAAGCCGGGCTCGACCGAGAAGCAACTGAGTGCAGCGAACAATCGTGCCGGACGGTCACGGCCCGAATGGAGTCCCGACGGAAAATGGATCGCCTTTTTTGAAGGCGACGAAAAGAAGTACGGCGCGTACAGCATGGATCACCTCCTGCTTGTCGCTACGGACGGCAATAGCGTCCCGACGCGCTTCAAATCAACGGAAGATCTAGATCGAGGGGTTTCGACAGCGAAGTTCAGTGCCGACGGGCGATCAATAACTTTCCTGGTCGCCGATGATCGCTCAGTCTACCCCGCTCGTGCCAATGTATCAGGCGGCCCGGTGGAGAAATTGATGAAACCGCCAATTGTCATGTCATCATGGAACTTCGCCGGAGGACGAACGGTCGTTCTTTCAGGTGGAGACACAAAGGCCGGTGAAATCTACGCATTCGAAAACAACACACTGCGACAGGTCACTCACCAAAATGATCCTCTGATCGCTGAGTTAGACCTCGGAGCCACCGAAGAAGTTGAGTTTAAGAGCAAGGACGGAACTGACGTCCACGGGTTGCTCACGTACCCGGTTGGTTATGCCAAAGGAGCAAAGGTTCCGCTGCTGCTGCGTATTCATGGTGGACCAAACGGCCAGGATCAGCATTTACTGAGTTTGGAGCGGCAATTCTTTGCGGCAAATGGTTATGCCGTTTTGGCGGTAAACTATCGTGGCAGCTCAGGGCGCGGTCAGAAGTTTTCAAGAGCAATCTTTGCCGATTGGGGAAACTATGAAGTACAGGATCTGCAGGCAGGGGTGGATCATGTAATTAAGATGGGGGTTGCTGATCCCGATCGGCTTGGGGTCGGCGGCTGGAGCTACGGTGGCATACTAACCGATTACATGATCGCCACCGACAATCGATTCAAAGCCGCCACCAGCGGCGCTGGCACCGCGTTCACGGTTGCCTTCTATGGTACGGACCAATACATCATTCAATACGATCACGAGATTGGCCCACCTTGGAATCCAAGGGCGTGGGAGACGTACGTAAAGATCTCCTACCCCTTCCTTCACGCTGATAGAATTCAAACACCGACGCTATTTCTTGGAGGTGAGCGAGACTTCAACGTGCCGGTTCAGGGTGGACAGCAAATGTACCAGGCGCTGCGTAGCCTTGGTGTCGAAACGCAGCTGATCATTTATCCAAACGAGAATCACGGGATTCAGCGTCCGAGTTATCAACGTGATCGGATGGAGCGCTACTTGGCCTGGTACGAGAAGTATGTAAAGAAGGCGTCGGGTCCTAGCATTACATCAACAGCGCGTTAGTTTGCCGTTTTCTGTCCATACGGGAATGAACGGGCGCGATCTTAGAATCGCGCCCGTTCGCGTTAGGCGCCTCCTTGGAGTGCGGGGACTTGTCACCGCTTTGTTACAGCGAGACTAAAAACGCCCGCACTCCAAGGAAGGGCGTGTTGGTTGAGGCCCGCATTAACAAAGCGGTGACAAGTCCCCGCACTCCAAGGAGATTCATGTTTCACATTGGCATCATCGGAGGCGGCGGTATTAGCGATACACACGCACGAGCCGCTATTGAAGTCGATAATGCCGAAGTCTCGGCTTTCGTTGGAGCCAACAAAGACAAGGTCGAACTACTCAGCCAGAAATACGGCGGCGCAGCGTACGTCGACTTTGATAGCTTTCTGAACCACAAGCCTCTCGATGCCGTCATGATTGGCAGTCCGTCTGGTCTTCATGCGCAGCAGGGGATCGAATGTGCTCGACGAGGAATGCACGTGCTCGTCGAAAAGCCGATCGATGTCACAGTCAATAAAGCTGACGCGTTGATTGCTGAGTGCGACCGAATGAACGTGAAACTTGGGGTCTGTTTCCAGGATCGTGGTTCTGGCGACTTCATTCGTCTGAAAGGACTCATCGAAAGTGGTAACCTCGGAAAGGTGATTCTCGTTTCGGGGCGGGTTAAGTGGTATCGTCCGCCCGAGTATTACAGCGGTTCGCGTTGGCGCGGCAAACTCGACTTAGATGGTGGCGGCGCGTTGATGAATCAGGGAGTGCATACCGTCGATCTGTTGTTGTGGTTACTCGGAGATGTCGAACGAGTTTATGCCAGATCGCTGACGGCACTTCACGAGATCGAATCTGAAGATACGCTAGTGGCAACGCTGGAATTCGCAAACGGAGCTCTTGGAACATTGGAGGCCGCAACATCAGTCTTTCCCGGCTACGATCGCCGCGTTGAAATCACCGGTTCTGAAGGAACGATCATAGTGGAGCGCGATCGCATCGTCCGAGCCGATCTAAAAACGCCTTTACCAAACGGACTAGACCCAAGCGAGCAAGATACGAACCCCAGTTCGACTTCGCCAATTGTCTCGGACGTCAGCGGCCACAAAAGAATTCTGGAAGACTTTCTAAAAGCCATCGCCACGAACACGACTCCACGCTGCGACGGCCGCGAAGGGCGGCGGAGTGTGAAACTCGTGCAGGCTATTTATGAATCGGCAGGCACGGGGCGAGTTGTGGATGTCTCCCGATAAGGTAAATAACTACGTTTTTCTCTGCGCCAACTCGGCGTTCTCTGCGTCTCTGGGGTTAGAAGACGTGACATTCGCTTACCGCAGAGACGCAGAGAACGCAGAGGTGACGCGGAGAAAACGAGAACGGTTCACGGCCACAGAAACATTATGAGATGCATGGAATGAATCCGGGATTAAGACGCCTATGAAACTACCATTCACTTCCCTGTCGCGACGCGATTTTCTTCGCGGCCTTACGATCACAACTGCAGGTTTAACTCTCAGTCCAAAATACATCGCTGAGCTCCTGGCCCAAAACAGTGGGCGCAAACTCGGCATCGCAATGCTCGGGCTCGGTGGTTACGCAACAAATCAACTCGCACCTGCATTGCGGGAAACTAAACTATGTAAACTCACGGCCGTTGTTACCGGTCATCCGGAGAAAGGCGAGAAGTGGGCGACCGATTACAATCTGAAGAAAGAGAACATCTATAGCTACGAATCGTTTGATCAAATCGCAAACAACTCCGATATCGACATCGTTTACGTAGTCACTCCCCCAGCATTGCATCCTGACTTTGTGCTTCGCGCCGCCCACGCAGGAAAGCATGTCATCTCAGAAAAACCGATGGCCACGTCAGTGCCAGAGTGCGATCGAATGATCGTCGCCTGCAAAAAAGCAAAAGTTCAACTCGGAATTGGTTATCGCCTGCACTACGACTTATTTCGCAAAGAGCTGATGCGGATTGCCCAAACGCAGGAGTTTGGTCCCTTCATGAAGATGAGCGGTACCTTCAGCTTCATTATGAATCAACCTCAGTGGCGGGTGCGGAAGAAGTTGGCTGGTGGCGGGGCGATGATGGACCTGGGGATCTATATTTTGCAGGCCGCGATGCAGGCGACTAACTCAGCGCCCGTATCGGTGACGGCTCACGAGGAACCAAAGCAGCGCCCGGACTTCTTTAACGAAACCGAAGAGACTATTAAGTTCACCTTGAACTTTGCTAACGGTGCAACTTGCGAAGGCACTACGAGTTTCAACGCTGGAGGAAACAGTTTTCGCGCTGAAGGAAACAAGGGCTGGTTTGAAATGAGTCGCGGTGCTTTTAGCTACAGTGGCGGTGTGGGTCAAACCAGTCGAGGACCGTTGAACTACGAATGGATTAATCAACAGGCTGCTCAAATGGACGACTTCGCCGAATGTGTCATCACTGGACGCAAGACACCGGTGCCGGGTGAGATGGGGAGAACGCACATGGCTATCATCGGAGCCGTTTACGAAGCTGCCCGCACAGGAAAAGTGGTGAAGGTGCAGGCGTGAATGTCGGATCATCTCCTTGGAGTGCGGGGACTTGTCACCGCTTTAGTACAGCGAATCTCAGCGTCTACAACGCCCTGTACCAAAGCGGTGACAGGTCACCGCACTCCAAGGAGGCGCCCGAAAGATAGGTACCAGATAACATTCCATGAAAACGCGAATCTGCACAGATATTCTCCGTATCAGAGGCCATTAATGAGATTCAAAATATTCATCGCCCCACTCGTTTCCATCCTCGTTGCGACTTCGCCCTCTGCCTCACTTGCACAAAAACCAGCAACAGTCATCGAGCGGAACATTCGCGCGGAGCTAGGCTTTCTTGCTAGTGACGCTTTGCAAGGTCGCGGAAGTGGCACCGGCTATGAACGCCTGGCGGCTGAATACATCGGATCGCAGTTTCGACAGTTTGGACTCGAACCGGCTGGTGATGCCGATAGTTCGGGCCAAAAGGGATTTATACAACGTGCCGCCCTGTCAGGTTTCAAATTTACGGAAGCACCGACGCTAACCGTGACTGCCGGGCCTGAAGTAAAGAAATGGCAGTTTGGCAAAGACTTCCTCGTTTCCTTTCTGCGATCGCCGAGCATCTCCGGCAAACTTCAGCTCATTGATGCCGATGGCACCTTCACAAAAGGCGCAGTCACTTTAGTCAAACTACCTGATGGTGCCGATGCGCAAAAGCGACAAGACATAGTCCGCAAAGCCAGGGCTGCACAAGCCGCCGGCGTTTTCCTGATCGAGAGCGAGATTAACAAGAGGACTCGTGAAGCCGGCAATGCGCGATTACCAAATCTTCCTACCCGGATACAAGACGAAGGCGGTAACGACTCATCGTTCGCCTTGATTGCTTTGAGCAAACAAGCGTTTGACGAGATCGCGGCGATCAGTGGAGATGCCAGGGTCGAATTTGGCGGTCCCACGCAATCGGCAGGCGACTCATTTACCTGGAACGCTGTGGGTGTGCTGCGCGGTTCGGATCCACACGCAGACAAAGAAGTGATTATGCTCAGCGCTCATCTAGATCATCTCGGCACTAACCAGACTACACCTGCCGGGGGTGATGCAATTTTCAATGGTGCAGACGACGATGCTTCGGGTTGCGTCGCAGTTATGGAGTTGGCCCGCGTGTTAGCATCCGGCAAACGACCGAAGCGAACAATCTATTTCGTGTGCTTCGGAAGTGAAGAACGAGGTGGCTACGGTGCGCAGTACTTTGTTGCCCATTCACCCGTTCCTTTAGACCAGGTCGTGGCAGATGTCACATTTGAGATGTTGGGCAGGCCAGACGCGAAAGTAGCAGCAAATACCCTTTGGCTTACAGGCTACGAACGGTCAACGCTTGGTCCGGAATTGGCGAAGCAGGGCGCCCTTCTGGTAGCCGACCCACATCCAGAGCAGAACTTCTTTCAACGATCTGACAACTACACATTGGCTTTGCGTGGTGTGGTGGCACACACTGTTTCCAGCTTTGGCTTGCATACAGACTATCACCGAGTGAGCGACGACATTTCAAAGATCGACTTCCTTTTCATGACCCAAGCGATCAACTCGTTAATCAAGCCGATACGGTGGTTGGCGGATTCTTCGTTCAAGCCCGCATGGTTGCCGGGTAAAGCACCAACACGTACCAACCACCATTGAACGCGCAGAAATCGAAATGCCTGACCTACTGGTTAACCTTCTAAAGCTGCCCCAGCCTGAGGTGGCGCCGAACCAGGACTTCATTGTCCGTCGCGCGCAGCCATTTGAATTGTCCGCGGTACGCCAATTCATCCAGCAAAACTTTTCTGCAGGGTGGGCGGACGAGGTGTCGGTAGGCTTCGCTCACCAACCAATTAGTGTCTATGTGGCAACAGTCGAACAGCGACTCGTCGGATTCGCTGCATACGAATGCACAAGACGGGGTTTCTTTGGTCCGACTGGTGTCGTCGAGTCAGCGCGCGGCAAGGGTATTGGAAAGTCACTTCTCTTCGCGTCGCTCCAAGGTCTGCGCGACATCGGTTACGTCTACGGCATTATCGGGGGAGCAGGCCCAGTTCATTTCTACCAAAAGACGGTCGGGGCGATCGTTATCCGAGATAGCGAGCCAGGTATCTATACGGATCTCTTAAAACAATGAAGGCTCAGGAAGAATTATCGACCCGACCGACGACGCCCCAAATGTCGCCCCTGCCACCCGGACCAAAAGGTCACTTCATACTCGGCGTGATGCGTGAGTTCAATAACGACACGCTTGGTTTCATCGAGCGTTGTCGCAAGTATGGCGACGTTGTTCGCACGCGTTTCCTGTACGTTCACGCTTACTTTTTGTACAACCCCGAAGACATAGAGGCATTGTTGACGACGAATGCGAAGAGCTTTCGTAAGGCGGGGTCGCTTAGATCTCCATTCTTCGCGCGCCTCGTCGGCAATGGACTCGTAACTAGTGAGGGTGATTTCTGGAGACGACAAAGGCGGCTAGCACAACCAGCCTTCCATCGCCAAAGGATCAGCTCCTACGGTGAAACAATGGTGGCCTACGCGCAGCGCACGATAGCCGGGTGGCGCTCAGGCGTGATGTTTGACATTTCACGCGAGATGAACCGCCTCACCTTGGAAATTGTCGTCAAGACGCTTTTTGATGCCGACGTTTCAAATGAAGCGGATCATGTCGGTGCAATCCTCTCAGAGATCGTGAAACCATTTGCCTCACAAGCCACGCTGAAGTGGATCCTGGATAATCGGCTACCGACGCCGGGGCATCGTCGTTATTTCAATGCCGTGTCGAAGATCGACAAGATCGTTTTTCGCATCATCTCGGAACGTCGCGCAAGTAAATCCGACCAGGGTGACTTACTTTCGATGTTGCTGCAGGCGCAGGACGACGACGGCAGTCAAATGACCGATGCTCAGTTACGCGATGAAGTAATGACTCTTTTTCTGGCGGGTCATGAGACTACGGCGTTGGCGCTATCGTGGAGTTGGTACTTGCTGGCAACACATCCGGAGGCAGAACAAAAGTTTTATGCAGAACTTGACCAAGTGCTGCAGGGGCGCCTTCCGACGGTTGATGATCTGCGAAAACTAACTTACACGGAGATGATTGCCAAAGAGACTATGCGACTCTATCCACCCGCATATGCAGTAGGTCGTGAAGCGCTGGAGGAGATCGAGATTCGCGGCTTCCGGGTTCCAAAAGGAAGTCAGGTCTTCGCGTTTCAGTGGGTCACACATCGCGATGAGCGTTACTTCGAAAACCCTAACGCATTTGATCCAGACAGATGGAGCGCGGAAAAGGCTGAAAAACTTCCTAAGTACGCGTACTTCCCTTTTGGCGGAGGGCCACGTCAATGCATCGGCAACTACTTCGCAATGATGGAGATCGTTTTGCTGCTGGCAACGATTGGTCAGCGCTTTACATTCTCACTTGCACCCGATCATAAGGTGGAGGTCTTACCTGTGCTGTCGTTAAGACCGAAGGATGGAATTAGAGTTGTACTGCACGAACGTTAGTTCTTCTCTGCGTATCTCTGTGTCTCCGTGACTCCGTGGTGAACCAAGAACTTTTAATCACCACAGAGCCTCCCTGCTTGTGTCTGCGACAAGCAGATAACAAAGGGAAACTTGTGACGATTTCTAAGAAGTCACAGAGACGCAGCGCAGCGGAGCCACAACCAAACTTGGATACAGTCAGTACCGTCACGCGGTAGCGTCGGGTCCGTTGTCACCTCTGACGGTGTGGACGGTTACGGACCCGACGCTATCGCATGACGGTACTGACTGTATCCAAGCACGTACTCCGAACCTCAACGACATGTCGAAAAATCTGCTCAAAAAACAAGATCTTAAGAACTTGCCTACCCAGAGAAACGCAGAGAAGAACTGAATTGATCATGAAATGAAAATGCTTTCGCACTAGCTTCGAACAAGACCCAGACTGAAGTAGAGAAAAGCGGTGATTACCCCATCGCCTCTGTGATTCGTCCCCACTCCTCAATACTTAAACTCTCAGCCCGTCGCTGCAGCTCGACTCCAGCTTTACATAACACAATACTCGCACCGCCGTTCTGCTTGATCACCTCTTGCAATCGCCCGGTGGTGTGCCGCAGATTGTTGAGAATCGTCTTTCTCTTCTGCATGAATCCCGCGCTCACCACAGACCAAAATAATTCCTCATCTGCGATGGCAACAACCATTCGCGGACGGAATCTCAAACGAATGACGGTGCTCCAAACCTTTGGTTGAGGGCGAAAGGCTCCAGGCGCCACGTCAAATAGTTTCTCAGTTTCGCAATATGCTTCGACAAGTACAGACAAGTAACCTCTGTCACTCGATCCGGCTGGCGCCTGAATTCGTTCGACGACTTCTTTCTGTAGCATCAAAATCATCTCTGCAAGGCATCGTCGCTGCGAAATGAATCGCTGCAAAATTGCAGTTGATATGTTGTACGGCAAGTTAGCAACAAGCCGTGCCTTTTGATCCACTGCAACCTCCGCGCAAAACTCCGTGTCCAACGCGTCGGCATGCAACAGTTTGAAATTGCTGTACGAACGAAAACGGTCGCGAAGCATTGGCGCAAGATTGTTGTCCAACTCGACAGCAATCACCTTTGCCGTTCTCGTAAGAAGGATTGATGTCAGTGCTCCAGTACCCGGTCCAATCTCAATCACCGTCTCGTCGGGCTGCGGAGCAAATTCTTCGATTATTCGATTGATTACTCTCGGATCTTTGAGGAAGTTTTGACCAAGTCGTTTCGAAGGACGATGACCGGCGAATGCTTCTCTTGAACCAGATGATTTGTCTCCAGCGTCACCCACGGCCGTCACTCTTTACCTGAGCGCGGATAACCAGTGACTTCGAGATCATCGCCATGCTGAGTGACTTCGATATCTTCAAGTTTGAGTGCATCTCTCAATAGTTCAACACCCTTGCCTCCCACTGCACTCGGCGCCTCGCGTCCACCAATGATCTTCGGTGCAATGAAGAACGTTGCCTTGTTGACGAGCCCGGCTTCAACAAATCTCCCCGCGACTCCGGCGCCGCCTTCAACCAAAACACTCAGCAGCGAACGATGGCCAAGTTCGTCCAGAACAGACCACAGATCATGAGTGTCGTTTCTTACGATCTCGACACCATTAGCCTCGAGCTCCTTCGCTTTACTGTCATCAACATCCGCAGCGGAAAAGACCAGGAGGCTAGTCTCGCGTGCTGTTTGTACTAGCTGTGATTTCGTTGAAAGTTGCAGTCTGTCGTCCAGGACGATTCGCACTAGCGGCCTGCTTCGTCTACTTCCTGAGCGATCGGTGAGAAGTGGATTATCAACTATGGCAGTGCCCAGTCCCACAAGAACGGAGTCGTAATGATGGCGAAGCTCATGCGCACGCGCACGCGCTTCAGAACCGGTAATCCAACGAGAATCGCCTGTTCGTGTGGCGATCTTTCCGTCCAATGAAACAGCCGATTTTAAATGAACAAACGGTCGCCCTGTACGCATGAAGTGCAGATAGACTTCGTTAATCCTTTCAGCCTCTTCAGCCAACAAACCAATCTGCACATCAATGCCGGCGTCGCGTAGATGCGCGAAACCGCTCCCAGATACTTTGGGATTCAGGTCCTGGATCGGAGCAACAACTCGCCCAATACCAGCCTCTATAAGAGCGTCGGTACAAGGAGGCGTTCGCGCCTGATGTGCGTGAGGCTCGAGCGATACATAGGCTGTTCCTCCGCGAGCTTTGTCACCTGCTTGAGACAAGGCAATTGTTTCAGCGTGTTTCACGCCCTCGAAAACATAAAATCCCTCGCCAACAATCGCGCCCAGTGCGTCAACGATAACGCATCCAACTAGTGGACCTGGACTCACCTGACCAGATCCCTTTCGCGCCAGTTCGAGTGCCCGGAGCATGAATCGGTGATCCATTTCCGTCCAACCCGGCGTCGAAACTATTGTTGAGGTAATTGTGCGCACTGAAACTAATTTCCAAACAGGCCATTGACATACTGCTCTGGATCAAAAACGACTAAGTCGTCAAGCTTTTCGCCAATGCCAGCATAACGAATAGGGAGACTCAATTCCTTCGCAATCGCTACGGCGATTCCACCTTTCGCCGTACCGTCCAGCTTAGTCAATACAATCCCTGTAACACCGGCAACCTTAAGAAACTGCCTCGCTTGCTCGAGACCGTTCTGACCGGTTACCGCATCAACCACCAGCAGCGTCTCGTGCGGTGCTCCCTCAACTTCTCGACCGGCAACGCGTTTCATTTTTTCCAGTTCGGCCATCAAGTTTGATTTGTTGTGCAGTCGCCCAGCAGTATCGACAATCAGCACCTCCGATCCGCGCGCTTTTGCGGCTTTCAACGAATCGAACAAAACTGCTGCGGGATCAGTCCCTTGCTTCTGCTGAATCAAGGGAACCCCTGTACGCTCCGCCCAGATGGCTAGTTGATCGGACGCGGCAGCGCGAAATGTGTCAGCTGCGCATATCAAAACGTCGTTTCCCTCGGCCTTGATACGTTGCGCGAGCTTTCCTATCGTAGTCGTCTTCCCAACTCCGTTCACGCCTACAATCATCATAACGTAAGGTGCGACGCCGTCAGGCACAGTGGTTTCGGAAGCGACGCCCTGCCGCTCCGATTGCTTCAAAATGGTCAGCAACTCATCCTTAATTGCTGTTTTCAGAGCATCCAGATCATTAATCTGCTTCCGTGCTATTCCGCGACGCACCGTTTCCAGTACTTCGAGTGTGGTTGGCACGCCAATGTCTGCCGCAATCAGCGCCTCTTCAAGTTGATCGAGCAGTTCATCGTCTATCTGCTTGCGACCAGCGAAGACGGTATCCAATCGCTCCGAAAGTGAATCGCGTGTTGCCGCAACGGCTCGTCGAAATCTGGATGAGAATTCCTGTTCAAGCGCAGCTTCCTGTGCCTGTAACTCTTCTATCGAGAGGTTCAATCCCAGGACAGACGTTGCAAACGGGGATCTTGACGGAACCGGTCTTTCACGCACGGCCTGTGACGCCGGCTCTAAACGCGGTGTAACCCGCTCATTGCCAGGTTTCGTTTCAATTGGAACTGGACTCGGATCTGCACCAGTGACGGGAGGCACGAGTTCAGGCGTGGTTGGGATTGTTGTAGTGGTAGTAGTGTCAACCGCGGGAGTGTCGTTGCCTTTACCGCTTGCGGGCTCGTTTAATCCCAGTCTGACAAACTCGTCCCCAGATTTTCTTCTCCAAAAAAGTCCCATAATGAGTGCAGTATTAGTGTTTGCTCCGGCTGTGTTTGTTTAGCAGTCGATTAAAACACAACAGCCGCGTCCTCTCAAAAAGGACCGCGGCTGGCTAAGAAAACAGTTTCTGTTTGAAGTTAGCTCACCGACAATCTCTCGGCTTCCTGAACTGGAGCTACCAATTCCGGCTTTGGTGTCGCGGGCAAAGGCCTCTTTAGTCGCACCGAACCCGGTCTGATTTGACCTTCTCGGCAAGCCGCCGTAAAGGCAGCAACAACTTGAGCATCGTAGCGCGTGTTCACAAAACTCTCGATCCGCAGCACTGCGTCTTCAAACTTCATCGCCTTCTGATATGGACGGTCCGTCGTCATTGCGTCGAAAGTATCAGCCACCGCGACAATCTTACCCATCAACGGAATTTCATCACCCTTAAGACCCTGAGGATAACCCTTTCCGTCGACCATCTCATGATGCATGTACATACCCGCAAGGAACTCCTTCATCGCGGGAATCTGCGACATGATCTTGTAACCCTTTTGCGGGTGTTTCTTCATCAGTTCGTACTCTTCGTCAGTCAGCGCCGCGGGCTTCTTCAAAACACTATCGTCGATACCAATCTTGCCGACGTCATGAAGCAGTGCACTAATACGAATCTTCTCACATTCGTCATCGTCGAGGCCCAGGCGTTGGGCAATCGCAACTGAGAATCGTGAAACGCGCTCCGAGTGACCTCGAGTATATGGATCCTTGCCGTCGATCGCAGCCGCCAATCCCTTCACAGTTCCGATAAAGAGCTGCCGGTTCTCTTCCGCTGATTTTTGCAGATCGCTGATGAACCTTTCGATCTGATCAGTCATGACGTTGAATGAATTTCCAAGATCGCCTAACTCAGTGCGACTCGTAACCTGAATTCGCTGTGAAAAGTCTCCCGATGAAATGCGATGAGCACCGCTTGCCAGCTCACGAACAGGATGGCTCAGTTTTTTAGCGAAGAAGATACCAATCAAGATCGTTAACAAAGCCGCGACCAAGCTTATCCACAAAGTCTGGCGGCGCATGTCTGCGACAGAAACAAGGGCAGCAGCCTCATCCTGAATTGCGATTACTCCGAGTCGTGAATTTTTGTCGAGCTCAGCCGTGGCATACGAGCCAAGCATTTCAACCTGTCGCCCATCACGAGTGGCGGAAAAAGGGGCGAGCGCTGACTGAACTTGGGCTCCCGATTCAAGCCAGTCTTGCACGACTTTCAAATCAATCATTGGCTTCTCCGAAAACGCAACGCTTGCTTCCGGATGCGCCACAGCCCTGCCATTCTGATCCACAACAAAAACAACAGGTAGTCCGGCATCCAACAGCTCTCGCTCACTCTTGGATGTTGGTTGTTGGACAGCGTGAAAAACCTCCTGGAATGAAACGATAGCAACGACTGCAGCTACTACTTCCTGACTATTCTGACCGCCAAGAACGGGTTCAGCGATCGTCAGCGCCATCTCCTGACCGGACCGAATAATCTGAGGTCTACTTACGACTACGCCACGACCATTCATGTGAGACAGCACATCACTCACCCGTGCGTCTACTTCGTCTAGCTTGATGACATCTGGCTGAAAGGCCCTGTGCGCGTTGCCATTTACGGGCCACAGGGCAAGAGCAATAAGGTTTGGATCTTCCTGCAGGGTCTTCTGCAAACGCTGGTCATACCCTTGATCATCAAACTCCTGGATACCGCCAGCAATCTCGAAAGCCCTCGCCAACCCGGTGACAACGTCTCGATAACGCTGTCCGTACAGTTCGATTTGACGGGCCTTGTCTTGTACCAGCTGAGCCTGGTAACGACCTTCGATGGAACGCAATTCATCGGCACTTCGGCCGGAGAGCAGTGCGCCTGCGAAGGCCAGCGGCAGCAGACCGACCAGAAGCAATACTCCCAAAACGATGTAGAGGAGTCGAATTCGTCCGAGTTTTTCGAGCATTCTAAGACTTTGGCGGGTACAATCCCGAGGGTCGAGTGCGGTTAATTACGGCGGAACACGGAGGGGTTGCCACCGACGGGTCTCACCTCCGCAAACCCATTATTGTCGAGCTTTCTAGAAAGTGTCAACGAGTTTTGACAATTTTTAACTTGCAGTGGCATCGAGGGCGGGGGGTTTTGATCAACTTCTAGGTCCTGGCTCGCGTCTAAATGGTTGAGCGCCAATGCCCGACCCGCTTCATCGGTTGAGGAAGGCTGACGAGCCCCATTCGCCAACAAATGGATACTGTTACCACCGACGAGATAATCGTAGAGCGTGCTTTAACTGGGGATGCGGAGGCTTTTGGCGAGATAGTGCGGCGCTGGGAGCGTCGGATATTTGCGCTTTCCTACGGGATGCTTGGTCGAGAAGAGGATGCGCGGGATGCCACTCAAGAGACCTTCTTGTCGGCGTTTCGGAATTTAAGGGGCTTCAGGGGTGAGGCGAAGGTTTCGTCGTGGCTGCACCGGATCGCCGTAAATCAGTGTATTACCCGGCAGCGACGGACAAAAGTGCGAAGCGAGTCGGCGCTCGAAGACGAACAGGAAAGGAACGGAAGCAGCTTTGCCGCTCCGTTGACTTTTTCTCCCGCGCGAGTGACGGAAGGGGCACAAGTCACTAAGGCAGTGCGGCGTGCGGTCAACAGTTTGCCAGTTGAGTTAAGACAAATCGTGGTGATGAAAGAATTCGAAGAACTGACGTTTCGAGAGATTTCCGACGCGTTAGACCTGCCGCTTAGTACAGTCAAGAGCCGTCTGTACACTGCGCTAAAACAGTTGCAAATGAAACTCCAAAAATTCGGTAGTGACGCGGCTTGAAAGTAGGTAAGGACGATGAACGAGATGATGACACCGGCGTGTGAACGTGGAAACGATTTGATTGCGTTTCTATACGGCGAAGCGAATGAGCACGAAGCTCAAGACTTTGCGAGACATCTTGAACGGTGTCGAGATTGTCAAAGTGAAATGACTTCGTTTGGTCACGTTCGAGCGTCGATTGATCTGTGGAAGGAAGAGGCATTGGCTGGCTTCGTGTCACCTCAGATCGTCGCACCAGTAAAACAAAAATCGGCACTGGCGGCGCTGCGAGAGTTTTTCAATCTGTCGCCGTTGTGGATGAAAGGTGCTGTTGGGTTCGCCGGGGTTCTTTTCTGCGTGATGGCAGTATTAGTTGTGGCAGGAACTGGAAAGCAAACTCCTGTGGTCGTCCCGACTGACGCAAAGTATTCAGAACAACAGTTAAAAGAATCCGTTGCGAACGCTTTGAAGAAACAGAAAGAAGAGTTTGCGGCAGCCGCCGCCCAAAAGGATAGGGTTGCAGACAAGGAAACTGCCAGCGCGCCAAAGACGACGATGCCGCATACGAAGTTTAATAAACCGTCTCAACAGGCCAAAGTACGCAGCCCGTTGTCTAGATCGGAACGGGAACAGCTGGCGGCTGATTTGAGATTGCTCTCGACCCGCGACGAAGACAGTCTGAACCTTTTAGGTGATCGAATCAATCAAGAGTTCTAGAGGCTACTCATGAGATCAATTGGCAGATTAACACTCCCCACTTTGGCGCTTGGGCTGTTCGTTGGCTTAGCGAATGTCATCGCTCAAACTCCCCTGGATCCACAATCCAATGTGGCTCCAGTCGGAGGTGCACCTAATCTTCTTGAGCAACTCCATCTGACACCAGATCAGGTCCAGAAGATCCGGCAAATTCAGCGGCAAACAAAGGATGAGCAAGCGGCGATTGGCGAGCGTTTGCGTGAAGCAAACCGAACACTGGAGGAAGCGCTTGATGCCGAGACACTCGATGAAAATCTGATTGAACAACGAGTGCAGGCTCTTTCAGCGGCGCAAAATGCTCAAATGCGCATGCGAATCCAAAGAGAAGTCAGGATTCGCCGAGTTCTTAACTCCGAACAGCTGGCAATCTGGAGAAGCTTACGCCTTAAAGCCGGAGACCTCATTCGTGCCCAACAAGAGAATCGACGACCGAACCGACCGGGCGTCGAAGGTTTGCGTCCGAATCAACGGAATGGAATCGCGCCGTTCGATCCGCGCCGCAACGCACCCGTACGAAACCCTCGCCCCTAAGGAGGCACACGCGCACCTCCATCTGCCGATCAGCGATACCGCTGGTCGGCCCTTTTTTGTACGTGGCACAGGTTCATTTATTGTAGACATTTACGAGAGGTTGAGACCTTGAAGACGTGCTCGATAACCCATGCAGCCTGACCTCTGTGACATCACACTCATTAGCCTAAACACTGTCAAACACTTCAAGCTTGACGCCTTCGGCACAATTTGCGCATGATAGGCCGCTCTTTTCTAAAGTAGTGGATCTAACTGGATCTCGGCGTTGGCCCCCGACAAGACAAGTTTAGTTTGGCCCCTGTTCTTGCTCTCTTTTCGCCGCCGTCAAGCTACTTAACGCTCTGCCACAAACGAAACTAGCTTCATAACGTTCCCCATGAACTTTGCTACGCGGGCCCTGCTGGAACTCCAAGACACAACGATAATGGCCACGCGGGCCGTCCGCGGCGTTTTCAAACGACCACACTATATTCCCGAGACCATTGCTCAGATGGATGCGATTGGTGTGGGCTCGCTGACTATCATTATCCTCACTGGCTTTTTCACGGGTGGCGTTTTGACCGTGCAGACTTTTCCCACTTTAAAGAGCTACGGCGCCCAGTCTCAGACAGGTTATCTGGTGGCCATCTCCCTGGTCCGCGAGCTTGGTCCGGTTCTGTGCGCCCTAATGGTTACCGGTCGTGTTGGTTCAGCTATTTCAGCAGAACTCGGTTCGATGGTCGTCTCGCAACAAATCGACGCTATGCGGGCACTTGGCACCGATCCGATTCGGAAGCTGGTCGCTCCCCGACTTTTTGCCTTGCTGATAAGCTTACCTTTACTCACGGTCCTGGCTGACGTACTAGGAATCTTTGGAGGTTGGGTTACAGCGATTGGACTTTACTCCGTGTCGTCCAGCGTATTCATTGCTGCCGTAAGAGACGGCATAACTACTGACGACTTGATTGGTGGCATTATCAAGCCGCTGGTGTTTTCTCTAATTATTGGAACCATCGCCTGTCGTCAGGGACTAAGCACCGAAGGAGGCACGGTCGGCGTTGGCCGGTCAACAACCCGCGCGGTGGTCATGGCATCGATCGTTGTGATTATCGCCGACTACTTTCTCGCTAAAGCGCTTCAGGTTATTCTTGGCACTCCTACTTAGACAGGGTTCATCGATGTCCACTAGCTCCATCCATACTACGGATTCCACTATCAGCAGCAATGCCGCCGAATCCACGTTTCACGAAGTAGACGATCTCGATCGTGCGATTCCGGCAATCGAATTTAGGAACGTTGTCCTGGCCTTCGACGAACGGGTAATCCTCGATAATCTAAGTTTGAAAGTGATGAAGGGCGAGACCAAGATCATCCTTGGTGGGTCCGGCGGAGGAAAGTCGACGATTATTAAGATCGTTTTGGGTTTGCTGAAACCTGACAGTGGCCAGGTATTGGTGGATGGCGAAGACATCACCAACTATACAGAAGAACAGATGATGAAGATTCGCAAGAAGATTGGGATGGTCTTCCAGGAAGGAGCACTCTTCGATTCGCTTTCAGTTTATGAGAATGTTGCCTACCGTCTTCACGAGCAAGGTGTGCCTGATGATGAAGTCGAACCAGAAGTCAGGCGCATGCTTCGATTCGTCAATCTTGAAGATGCAATCGACAAGATGCCAATCGAGCTATCCGGGGGCATGCGCCGCCGCGTTGGTATCGCTCGTGCCTTAATCGGTGATCCCAAGATCGTCCTCTTTGACGAACCAACCGCCGGTTTAGATCCACCTACGGCCCGTACGATTTGCGAATTAGCAATGAAGCTCCGGGATCTGGAGGACGTCTCTTCAATCTTCGTAACTCACGAAATGAACAACCTCGACTACATCTGTTCAGAGTACGCAGTTGTCGATGAAGACGGCAAGGTCGTGTTTGAACGTGAAGGTGAACGCCTGTGTCTAATAAACAGTAAGGTCATGATGATGCGGCAAGGAAAAGTAATTTTCAGCGGTACCGACGAGAACCTCCGGCGTGCCGAGGATCCATACATCAAGAAGTTTTTAAGGGGACATTAAGAAAGGATAAAGAGCGAAGCGCCAGCGACCTTTGTGGAGCTTCGTCCTTTTGGAAAACACCATGCCTTCATCAAAGAAGAGTGTATCTCTGGGCCAGTTGAGAGTCGGCATTTTCGTCCTCGTAACGATTGTCGTTCTCGTCTTCCTGGTACTCAACGCCTCGGGCGACATCAACCCGTTCAGCAAAAAGTTGCACTTGAAGGCTCGGTTTGGGGACGCGAACGGATTGCGAGAGGGATCAGAGGTGCGCCTGGCTGGAGTACGCGTGGGAAAAGTCGAGCGCATAACGTTATTGCCGCCGTCTGATGTTCCCAGCGCACCTCGTGTCGAAGCGATGCTGACAATTGATTCCACAATCGATGGTCAACCGGCAAGTCAGAGGATTCGTTCAGATTCAACCGCTCAGCAAGGTTCGCCAAGTTTGCTGGGCAACGAAATGCTTATCAACATAACGCCTGGAACGGCCGTGGGTTCGCCAGTCCAGGAAGGGGCAATCCTTCCTTCGTCGTCGTCGAACACCGTTAACGATTTCGCGACCTCTGGAACTGATCTCGCGCAACGCTTGAGCAAGCTATCGGACGAAATCAACGGTATTGTGCGCGATGTGAAGGAGGGTAAAGGAACCGTCGGACGACTGTTCAGCGATGAAGCGCTCTACAACAACTTGAATGCAACGATTCTTGAGACCGAAGATGTGATGAAGCAGGTGCGATCTGGCAGCGGTTCTGCCAGCAGATTCATTAACGATCCAGCGCTCTACAATAATGCCAACGAGATCGCTACGGAGCTAAAAGCGATCTCCGCCGATCTCCGGGCGGGCCGTGGTACGGCTGGCAAGTTACTTACTGACGACGAACTCTACAACAGAATTAACCGCACCGCCGATCGACTCGATCGTTCAGTTGACCGCATCAACGGAATGATTGACGAAATCAATGCCGGCCACGGGACGCTGGGTAAACTGATCAAGGACGAGCAGATTTACAACGACGCTCGCGCGGCCATTGCCCGCTTCAATACAACAGCGGAACGGATCGACAACATTGTCGCCGCCGCACAAAGAGGTGAAGGTACAGTCGGTAAACTTTTGACTGACGACACACTCTACTCGAACGTGAATCAGTTATCGTCCGAAGGTGTCAAAATGATTTACGACTTCCGTCAGAATCCAAAGAAGTATCTGACGATCAAGTTTGAACTCTTCTAACATAATCACATCTGCTCATCAGCTGATGGACCGTAAATGGACGGCACGGGTATGTCGTTGAGTCGCAGGTAAACTCCAAGCTGTGCTCGATGATGGATGATGTGGTTCATTACGAAACTGCGCAGAACCGCCACACGCGGTAAAGCTAGTACTTTGTGGCCACCGGCGAGCAATGTCCAAGTCTGGAAAATTCTTTCGTCGCCAATTCCCGCCAGCGCTTCACGTGCTTTACTAATGTTCCTGTCAAAGACTTCGAGCAGTTCCTGCCGAGTGTGACACGGGGGAGCCTTCACGTTTTCGCCACCGGGCGCCATATCAAACTCATCCATGTCGATGGTTACATTGGTCCAGCTCGGAAGGTTCGCGAGATGAGTGGCAAGATCTCCCATTGGAAATGACTTCTCGTGAGGTTTCCACGCAAACTTATCGTCTGGCACGCGTTCTAAAGTCTTGCGGGTATTTGCCATTTCATGATCAAACTCCGGTAACATTGATGCACCTATACTCATTGCTTCCTCCGTTTTGATTACTGATTTTGGCCAGCCTAAAGAAAAGATTTTCGGTTGTCCATTGGAGAAGTTTGAGCGGGTGGGGAGTGGATCAGATTTCTCTGCGCTACCGCTGCGTAACAAACGTTTAGAGTTTTGCTTTTCCGCGATCATTTCGGCTGGCTATGTTCGTATCACAAGTTAGCTAGCGTTTCTTTACTCCGTTAGGAGTTGCATGTTTATAGCCACCTCAAGCGCCACCCCGACGCCGTTCGGAGGAGCGGGAACGAACTAGCCCTTAACACGCACGGCACCTCCCGCTCCTCCGAACGGCGCCGGAGGGGTGGGTTTCGGCGAGCTATAAACATGTAACCCCTAGCGGGGTAAGGAACGCCGATGTTTTGGTGAATTAAGAAATCATCGACAACGATATTGGTTGCTGCTCTGTGTCCTCTGCGACTCTGCGGTTAAGTTTGCTTCGACTGGATCAACCGCGGAGACGCAGAGGACAAAGCGCAGTGCAGCTGCTCGGAGACTAAAACGGTGCATCACTGTCCTCCTTTAAACGCTTCCGCGAGTCGGTGAAGTTCAGCATGTAGGCGTAGTGGACGCCCTTTTTCTTCTGCCTGCCTCAGTCGCCTAGCTACAACAGTACAGCCCAGCCGGAAGCCTTGTTTCCATTCATCTGATAGATTTTGAGCCATTAAACCCGTAAACCCTGGTTTGTGGACTACGGCTCAAAAAGTCGAGACATTCAGCCTCCAACAGTGTTCCTAACGCAGAACAACGTCAGACCAAGTCAAACGGTTTTCGGTACGAGGCCAAACGCACGAATTGGAAAGGATCCAAAGTGACGAATCTTTACGGGCACTGCGAAGAATCTAAATCCACTATCAGGTAAATCGCGTAGCCCACATAGGTGCTCGACGATTGGAATATTGTGCCGGAGCAAGATGGAATGTACAGGGCGATTGCCATCCTGGGTACTGTCTATATTGAAGGAATCGATCCCCACCAAGGCGGCACCGGAGTCGGCCAGAAACTGCGCTGCCGTTTCGGTCAGGAATGGATGTCTTCCATTCGAATACTCCTCGGTGCGCCAGCACAAATCCCAATCCGTTTGAAACAAAACTGCCTTGCCTTTGACCTCCAGGTGCCGGATCAGCTTCTCGTCAAGGTCGCGTTGATCTTTATCAACCTGTCTCACAACGATGGCATCAAGATTCGCCAGTGAATACAGATCCAAACCAGCGAGGTCCGTTCCGTCTGCATAACGATGAAAGGGACTATCGAGGTACGTACCGGTGTTGGCCACCATTGCGATCTTGCCGATATGAAACTCGGTTCCAGGAGCGTAGCGCCGTTTCGATTCCTCTCGTGACAAATGATCGCTGATCACTGGCGCCGGAAGACCTTTGTACGTGATCATTCCGTCTTCGATGGTGTGACAAACGTCGATGAGTTCGTAGTCGAGATTCATGCTGTTGGGCCTCGAAGTCAGTACTGTTAACGCCGTAGCGTCGGGTTCGTATGATTATAAGATCTCGAAGTAAACCGGGAACCGAGGCCGTGTGAAAACTCCTCTCATTCTCACCCGGTTTCAACCGGGTGGGACTGGTCAGCTGACGCCTCCCCAAACTATTTCAACGGTTTCCCGGCGCTCAAGTCCAATCAGAAACCGTTGAAACGGTTCCAAAATCAAGGGCACTCCTGTCACCCGGTTGAAACCGGGTGAGAATGAGAGGAGTTTGCACACAGCTGCTACCGCGTTAAGGTACTGACTGCTTCTGAACCAGTACCTGAAAACTCGCAGCCATACAAATCGGCAAGATCATCTCTCGCGCGGCAGTCGTCAAACAAGACTTCTCGGCCTCACTCGAAAGGGCAGCCAGTCGAGCCTCGAGCTCCTCCAGCACTCCTGTGCGCATGAGAAACTTATCAAGCGCTGCAAATTCCTCCACTTCGAAACCATATCGCTGACCTTCCAGCTTGACACAACTCCAATCAACACTGCTCGTGATGTCGTACTCACCTGGCATTTCAAGCACGTGATCGACAAACTCGTGACGACGAAAAGCTCTTAAGCTACCTTCGTGGCGGATCGAAGGATCGTAGATATCCTGCGACTCTGCACCATAGTCAACTGTGATTAAGTAACCTGAGATCAATTTGTCTGCTAAGTCTGAAAACCAGTCCTCGATGCCAAGATTAATCTCAACGATTTGGCCTTCGCATAATGGAGGAATGTGTTTTCGGCAAAACTGAAGGAGCCTGGTCGATGAGAGTTCGCCGGGAGACCAACTAAAATCGAAATCTCCCTGCAGTGTGACGTACAGTTCTTTTAGCTCACCGTCGATACATTTTACGCGATGCACAGGAAACGCATCGAGCAGTTCGTTCGAAAAGACAATAGCTGATTGAATTGGCTTAAGCTCGGCGCAACACTCAAAATCCACACGTCCAACAAATCTCTGAAGTTCTTCCGTAGCCCGCCGACGTGCATCTTTGCTCCGATCAACTACAACATATCGCGTCGCGCTGAAAACTGACGGATACTTCGCTTCCAGCGCATCAAGAACACTCGATGCAAATCGACCATCACCCGCACCCATTTCTACAATAGTTAACTGCGAAGGCCGATGCATTCGGTCATATAGAGTTGCGAAGTAACGCGCAAATGTCGCAGCGAAGAGTTGGCTACGCTCCGAACTCGTTCGATAGTCACCCTCTCTTCCCCATCGTTTGAGATCTGAGCGGTTGTAGTAACCGAAAGTCGGATGATAAAGCGCTGCAGCCATCCAATCACGAAAAGTGATTCTGCCCTCTTGCCGGATACGGTCAGCCAACTGTACAGCGAGAGCGGTCGCTATTTGTTTGGTCGATTGGGACACTTTGATTCTTCGGGACAAGGCGAGACTGAGAAAAACGCAATTGAACTATTGATTCCCGCTGCGATCGTCTTTATCGAGTAACCGCGTCGTGTTCTCCGTGACACTTGGCGGATTCGCAAGCTCAGCTGTGATTGGTCTCTGACGCCAACCTAACGACGACTGGGCCGGCGGTGGCTGTAAGGCAGGGTTGTGCACGGGAGGACCAAAATGTGGCGTTGACATTGGGGGTGAAACAAACGGTCTGGCATGTAGCACTGGCCTCGGGGCACCCTCCTCGAAGATACCGGCATAGAGCATCCGAAGAGGCCCACCGAGAAAACAGATGAGCGCAGCAAGGATTGCTAAGATCTCAGGAAACGGCGAGTTAATGTAGCTGGCGAAAACTGCGAGCACGGGGACAATTAGCGCACCCGACAGAAATAACAACCCACCTTGTTTTACCCCCTTCTTTCGTGGCGAAATCTCTTTCGGCTCAGGATCTCGATAGACCGGAAGCACTCCGCCGTTGGCAAGCAACTGCAATACGCCATCAAGAGGAAACCCACACCGCGAACAGAATCTCACTGTGCCGGGAGCTTGCTGCTGACCGCATTGCGGACAAAACATTTAGGTTGTTCCTCACCAACAGAACTTGAAGGACGATCTAAATAATAAACCCGGGAGCGCTAACATCGGAAAGCATTTTCAGCGTCGACCCGGCCTGGCCCCGATAATCCGCCGCGGCGATCAGTGTCCGAACCAACAATTCGAGAAGACGACAAGGATCCCCGGAAGGCACGGCTATATACTTCAAAAGCGTTTTGTCGTCGACGAAACTTCGGAACGCACGCGATTTCGTGGTCTCAACCTCTGACAAATACTCAAGAAGATGTTCGGGTGTAGACAGCGTTTCCGGCAACGTCCATTCGAAGGGATCGTCCCAGAGATTCGTGGTTATGCCGCCAAACGTCTGTTCTACTACGCCAGCGCTTTTCAAAATGTTCTCGCCGATTGTTATGGATGGAGGTCGGCGATACAGCAACTCAGCAGGTACTGACTTTGTTAGCGTCCGCAGACTATCGATCAAAGACGTAAACTCCCGGTCGAACAGATCGACGGTTTCAAGTTGACTGGCGGGAGTGCTTTGCATGCTGGGGAGAGGTAGCTCTGAGCTATCGCCCTTTACTTCGACGATCTGTTTCCTCAATGACCGTTCCGTAGCTGCGACCACCAAAACTAAAACCGTTGTGAACGTAGCCCTTGGTGCCAACCTGCGATCCGCGCGATGGGATACCTCGTCTCGTTGCGACCCAAATCCTTCCGGTGCCATCGTCGATTTCGTACGCACCGTTGCCCAGCACTCCGTAGCTATCGGTCACTCTGCCGACAATACCAACCTCTTTGCCTCGATAGCGACCGGGATCGGCGTTGATTCTTGAGATGTTTGTTTGACTGGGACAGGCCGTTAACAAAAGCGTCCCAACGAGAAAGGCTAGCAGAAAAGCACCGTTTCTAAACCTAAGCATGGCGTCTCCTTTAATGTCGTTGTGTTCCATCTCGGGAGAGTTCATAGGGATGATAGCACGGGCATTTGAGATGCCTAAGCCCTCAGATTTCAGATCTCAGAATGATACGGATCGGATAGCATCCCTGAGATCTGAAATCTGAGATCCGAAGTCTGAGGGCTCACTTCCCAAACCAACCAATCGGTCGTCCCGAAAGGTCAACCCACACGCTCTTTACCTGCGTGTAAAGATCTAACGCATGCCGGCCCATCTCACGACCGTAACCAGACTGTTTGTACCCGCCAAAGGGAGACGCTGCATTGAACATGTTGTAGGTATTAATCCAAACAACTCCAGCTTTGATCTCGCGCGCAAACCGATGAGCGCGAGTAATGTCTTGTGTCCAAATACCAGCCGATAAACCGTAGATCGTATCGTTTGCCTGTTTGATTAGATCGTCTTCATCTTTAAAACTAATCACTGACACAACCGGTCCAAAGATTTCTTCCTGGGCCACACGCATCTTGTTGTTAACATCCGCAAATATCGTCGGCCGGAAGAAGTAACCTTTCTGAAAAGCACCCTGGAGCGCCGGCGACTCACCCCCGGTAACAACGGTGGCACCCTCGCCACGCGCAATGTCGACATAGCTTCTGATCCGATTCAATTGCTCCTCGGAAACCTGTGGCCCCATCTGCGTAGATTTGTCCATCGGATCGCCGACGGCAATCCGCTCCGCCTTTTCGGTGAGTTTTGACAGAAACGCGTCTTTGACTGTTTCTTCGACAAACAATCTGGAGCCAGCACAACAAACCTGGCCCTGGTTGTAGAAGATTCCCATCATCGCTCCAGCAACGGCTTGATCGAGATTTGAATCCGCAAAGACAATGTTTGGAGCTTTGCCACCAAGCTCAAGCGAAACTTTGGTCAAATTTTCAGCAGCTGCCTTTGCGATCAACTTCCCTACTTCCGTTGAACCAGTGAACGCAACCTTGTCAATTCCCGGATGTGAAGCCAAAGCAGCGCCCGCGCTCTCGCCGTAACCGGGTACCACATTGACAACGCCTTTCGGAAATTCGGCCTCCTGGATCAACTTCGCGAGTTCCATCGCACCAACCGGAGTCTGTTCGGCCGGCTTGAGTACGACAGTGTTCCCGGCCGCCAATGCCGGCGCCAACTTCCAAGCCGCCATCAACAAAGGGAAATTCCAGGGAATGATCTGGCCACAGACACCCATGGGCTCACGGAGCGTGTAGTTGAACATCTTGCCTGGAACAGGAATCGTTTCTCCTTCGATCTTGGTTGCCCAACCTGCGAAGTATTCGAAGTTCTCGACCACCTGAGGAACATCGACATAGAGCGACTCTTTGATTGGTTTGCCATTATCGGCGGTCTCAACTGCCGCGAGTTCAGCAGAATGCTGCTCAATCAATTGGGATAGTTTGTAGAGCAGACGCCCACGATCGCGCGCGCTCATCTTCGACCACTTACCTTCGTATGCCCGCCGCGCAGCAAGAACTGCTTTATCGATGTCGGCTTTGTCGGCTTCGGCGACTTCAGCGAGCGTTTCGCCAGTCGCCGGATTCGGTGTTGTGAAAGTCTTGCCCGATTCAGCGTCTACCCACTCTCCATCGATAAACAGTTGATACTTCTTCTCAGCCGGTTGTGCAGATGACATATTGCTCCTTGTTCAATCTAGAAATCCGTCGTCCCTGACAATAGCTGGCGCAACACATACGGCAAAATTCCACCATGCCGATAATAGTCAACTTCAATTGGCGTATCGATTCTCAAAGTGACCGGTATTTCCTCCAAGGCCCCGCTCGCTCGTCGAATCACAAGCGTCAAATCCTGCAAAGGCTCAATGCCCGACTCAATTCCAATTAGATTAAATGTCTCCCGACCATCAAGCCGTAATGAAGCCGCGTTTGTATCTTCCTTGAACTGACAAGGAAGAACACCCATGCCCACTAAATTGCTGCGATGAATACGTTCGAAGCTCTGGGCAATCACAGCCTTCACACCGAGGAGTCTCGTTCCCTTGGCCGCCCAATCTCGAGAGCTCCCGGTCCCGTACTCCTGACCAGCAATAATCAGGAGCGGCACATTCTCAGACTGATACTTCATTGCCGCATCGTAAATACTCATGCGCTCGCCGTCAGGTTGATGAATCGTCACGCCCCCCTCAACACCCGGAACCATTAGATTCTTGATTCGCACATTGGCAAACGTTCCACGAACCATCACTTCATGATTGCCGCGCCGCGCACCGTAGCTGTTGAAGTCTTTGATATCGACGCCGCGCTGTTGCAAATACAAACCTGCCGGTGCCGAAGGCTTGATCGCACCCGCCGGACTAATGTGATCCGTGGTTACCGAATCACCAAAGATTGCCAGGGGTCGAGCTCCCTTAATTTCAGCTATCGATTCCATTCCGCTTTTGAAGTTCTCGAAATACGGAGGCTCGCGAATGTACGTCGATTCAGCATCCCACAAGTAAACATTACCGGTCGTCATTGGAATCTCATTCCACAAGGGGTTCTGGTCAGCGAAGTTGCTGTAGAGAGCTCGATAAGTCTCGGGATTGAAGGCCGCACGCATGGCATCGTTCACTTCCTGTAAGCTTGGCCAAATGTCCTTCAAATAAACTTCTTTGCCATCCGGATCGGTTCCAACTGGCTCAGCAGACAGGTCAAGATCAACTCGACCTGCGAGCGCAAATGCCACCACAAGCGGTGGACTCATCAAAAAATTTGCCTTGATACTTTGATGCACACGCGCTTCAAAATTTCGATTGCCAGAAAGAACCGAAGCCACAATGACGTCACGTTCGTTAACGACGTGCTCGATTGCTGGATCGAGGGGACCTGAGTTGCCAATGCAGGTTGTGCAGCCATAACCAACCAGATTGAAGCCAAGTTGATTTAAGTAAGGTTGCAGTCCTGTCTTCTCCAGATAGTCCGTCACGACCCTGGAACCTGGCGCAAGAGAGTTTTTGACCTTTCGATTAACGGATAGGCCACGTTCAACGGCTTTCTTCGCGAGTAAACCAGCCGCCAACATCACACTCGGATTTGACGTGTTAGTGCACGACGTAATCGCCGCGATTAACACATCTCCGTGTCCTAGTAATTCGTCACCACTGGCAAACTCATCTTCTGAGATGTCTACGATGTCAGGTGTGGGACGGTTGTTAACCATCTCCGTCTCAGTCCAGACGCTCGTGCTTCGCGCTGAAACGTCGACGGCAACCCCAGCTGGAACAGTTTCAGATCGTTGCTCGCCGCCACCTGCCACTGTCATTTGTCTATCCTCGCCGATCCTTACGTGATAACGGGTCCACAACTCTTCTTCAGTCTTTCCGTAACCGCCCTCCTTAATCGGTTGCAACATCAACTTATTAAATTGATCTTTGAGTTTCGGTAACTCGATTCGATCCTGTGGCCGCTTAGGTCCAGCTACGCTGGGCCCAATCAAAGCCAGGTCGAGATCGAAAACGGCGCTGTAGTCGCACTCACCCTGCCGGGGAATGCCGAACATTCCTTGTGCCTGGTAATAACGCCTTACGGTTTCTACATGCTCTTCCGATCTGCCTGTAGCAATCAGGTACTCGCAAGTTTCTTCGTCGGTGGGGAAGAAACCCATCGTTGCCCCATACTCTGGCGCCATATTCGCAATTGTCGCGCGGTCTGTTACCGACAAACCCGCGGCGCCTTCGCCGTGAAACTCCACAAACTTACCGACAACCTTTGCCGCCCGCATCATCTCAGTAACGCGCAGCACGAGGTCGGTAGCGGTCACACCCTCCCGCAATGTTCCGCTCAGGTTAACTCCCACAACGTCGGGAGTCAGGAAATAGACAGGCTGACCTAGCATTGCAGCCTCGGCTTCGATTCCACCAACGCCCCAACCTACAATCCCCAAACCATTAATCATCGTCGTATGTGAATCAGTGCCTACCAGCGTATCTGGAAAAAAGACAGTCTTATCCCAAACGTTCTTAGCCAAGTATTCGAGATTGACCTGATGACAGATTCCAATACCTGGTGGAATGACGCGAAAACCATCGAAACCTTGCGTGCCCCATTTCAGGAATTGATAACGTGAGCGATTGCGTCTGAACTCCATCGCCATGTTCTTTTCCAGCGCATCCCTCGTGCTGGAGAAATCAACCTGAACTGAGTGGTCGATAACCAAGTCAACGGGCACAAGAGGCTCAATAATTCCAGTGTTCTTACCGAGCCGGGAGACGGCGGACCGCATCGCGGCGAGGTCTACCAATAGCGGCACGCCTGTGAAATCCTGGAGAAGAACGCGGGCTACCACAAAAGGGATCTCCTCGACGCGTTTGCCATTTGGTTGCCAATTTGCCAGTGCTTTAACGTTAGCTTCCGTTATCTTCACTCCATCACAATTGCGCAGTACCGACTCGAGGACGATCCGGATGCTTACGGGTAATCGCGAGATAGTCCCTAGACCATTTTTCTCCAATTGTGGCAAAGAGAAAAAACGGACAGTACGACCGGAACTCAACTCAAATGTTTGCAGAGAATCGAACGGACCTTCTGGCATAGGAATGCTGAAATCCTTTCCTAAAGAGTGAGACGACCGAGGCGCGCCTCTCGAGATGAAGAGTGGAAACTTGCGTGGTTCAAATTCAAGTGTAAAGTTCGTATGGTCAATCGTCAAGCAAGCCATTCCTTCACTTTTGCGCACTGTTGAAAGCATGTCTGATTGCTTGCGTTTGATCGCATTTGTTATAGTTTCGGCATTAGTTTCCCCGACAAAGATGGAACGGTTTTCAGGCCAACGAGCTGTTTGAAGAGGTCGGTCTGAATCGTTGAAGTTATCGCCCCAAGCAAACCGCGAATGAGGTAACCAAATGCCCAAGAAGCATGCAGAAGATTTCGAGTACCTGGCCAACAATCCTAACTATGTTCCGGATCCGGACATAGAAGAATTCATGGAAGAGGAGATTTCTCGAGCTCCGCGAGATTCCGAATTGCTTGCACATCGTCTGCGAAACAACACCTCGTCGTCACCACGAGATGCTGGTGGCGACCTGGATGCGAATTGGGAAGATGTGAACGAAAGCGGCTCTGAGACCGTCGCCGGCGATAACCCTACGCCCGACCAGTCTTTGGTGGAGGAAAACGCTCGAGCGATTGGCGTAAGCTACGAAGACAATGAAGAATTGGAGTTTATCGACAAGATTGAGAGACGCGATCGGGAACGATTTGAATTGGAGGAGAGTTCAAAATCGACTGAGGACATGATCTGAATTCAAAATAGTTTCCGGCTATCCAGCATTAGGGTGACCGGTCCGTCATTCACTAATTCAAGTTGCATCATCTTCTGGAAACTTCCGGTTTCCACTCGCCCAATAAACTCGCGACACTTCACGACAAAGTATTCATAGAGTGGTTCCGCAACTTGAGGCGGAGCTGCATCACTCCACGAGGGTCTTAGACCGCGACGCACGTCTCCGAACAAAGTGAACTGCGAAACCACGAGCAAGGCACCATCAGTATCCTTCAAAGAAACATTCATTCGTCCTTCTGCGTCGTCGAAGATTCTCAATGTCACAATCTTCTGTGCGAGGTAATCGGCATCGGAACGTGTATCTTCTGAGGCAACGCCTAACAACACGACAAGACCACCTCCAATCTCGCCGACCATCCGATTATCAAGTGTTACGCTTGCGCGCGTAACCCGCTGAACAACAGCTCGCATTTAATGTCCGATATGCTTTAGCTTGTCGTAGTGATCCGTAAAGGCCCGATGGGAAAGCGCGACAAGCTGAAGCATATCGGACATTCACTATTTTTTTGGAGGCTTTGTAGGTCTGATCTCAACTCGACTGGGCAGACTCCGCTCGGGATAGCTGAGCAGATCCATTACAACATGAGCGATGTCAGCTGGTTGTAGTTGCCAACTCTTTTCGTCATTTGGTGAGTCGCCACCGAACTCCGTATTAACAGAACCGGGCATGATATAGCTGACCTTAATGCCATCGTGTCTGACCTCCTGCATTAGAGCTTCGCTAAATCCGTTGAGACCAAACTTGGAAGCATTGTAGGCTGCCATTCGGGCGTGTGCATTGACCCCGGCGAGTGAAGAGATGTTGAAGATATATCCGCCGCCACGTTGCTTCATCAAGGGAATTGCTTCGTGACAGCAGTGATAGACTCCGAGGAGATTAGTTTCAAGTGTCGCCTTGAAGTCTTGCGGAGGCATCGCCTCAACCGAAGCAAAGATCCCGATGCCGGCATTGTTAATAAGAATGTCAACACTCTGGAACGTCGCGACTGTGTTTCGAAACAACACCTTGATCTGTTCGTAATCACGAACATCACAAACAAAACCAGCTACCTGACCCGGACCGATGTCTACCAAGTCCAAAACTGTCTTTTCAACTTCATCGCCATTCCTGGCACTTACGACCACACTCGCGTCTTCCCTTATTAGCGATTCAGCAACTGCTCTTCCAATTCCCTTCGTACCGCCTGTAACGATGGCAGTCTTGCCTGTGAGCTTCATAATCCAGATTAGTTATGCTTGCATCTTCAAACGCAAGCGCTCATTAACTACCTTCGGATTGGCTTTACCCTTCGAAGCCTTGATTACCTGGCCTACAAAGAATCCGAATAAAGTCTCTTTGCCGGCGCGGTAACTTGCAAGCTGATCCGGATTAGCTGCAATTACATCGTCAATCAGCTGATCGATCTCAACTGTATCGCTGACTTGCACCAGCCCACGTTCGGCAATGATGGTTTGCGCCGCTTTCCCAGTATTGAACATCTCGACTAAGACATCCTTGCCTTGTTTTCCACTTATTTTGTCTTCGTCGATCAGGCGCACAAGGGCACCCAATTCAGTCGCCGACACTGGTGAGTCAGACGCTGACAAGTTGCCCGTTTCAAGTTCTCGCAGCAATTCTGAGCGAATCCAGTTTGCCGCAGCGCGTGGATTGCCGGACGCTTCGGCGGCAGTTTCGTAATAGTCAGCCAGCGAGCGATCGGAAACGAGTTGTGACGCATCGGCAAATGATAAGTCGTATTGGTCCATGAAGCGCTTCCGCCGGGCTTCCGGAAGCTCAGGCATTTCGCCTCGCATGCGCTCAATAAACTCGCCCGAGACCATCAGTGGTGGCAAATCTGGCTCTGGAAAGTACCGATAGTCGTGCGCCTCTTCCTTTGAGCGCATAACGCGCGTCTCCATTGCCTTTTCGTCCCACAGTCGCGTTTCCTGCGTTAGTTTGCCGCCTGCCTCGAGTGTTTTGATATGCCGCGCAACCTCGAATTCGATCGCACGTTGCATGAATCGAACTGAATTCAGGTTCTTCAACTCGACCTTCGTTCCAAATTTCTCTTCACCAACACGACGTACAGAGACATTGGCCTCGCAACGCAGGTTTCCTTTTTCCATGTCCGCCTCGGAGGCACCGACCCACTGCAATGAACGACGAACATGATTCACGTAATCATATGCTTCCCATGACGAACGAAAATCGGGCTCAGTAACAATTTCCGCCAGGGGTACACCCGCACGATTCAGATCGATGTAGGAATATCGATCGACCTCTGGCAGTCCTTCATGGACATTCTTGCCTGCGTCTTCTTCGAGATGTAGCCGGGTTATCTTGATCTGCTTTGGTAGCCACTCAATTGGATGACCAGCGTCATCTCGCTCTGCGGTCATGATTTCGAGTTCGCCATTTGCGGAGAATGGTTGATCGTATTGAGAGATTTGGTAACCCTTAGGTAAATCTGGATAGAAATAATTCTTCCGGGCGAAAATCGATGTTTGATTGATTTGCAACCCCAAAGCCAGCGCAGCCCGAGCACCGAGTTCGACGACGCGACGATTTAACACGGGCAGCGCGCCTGGCAATCCAAGACAAACCGGACAGGTGTTTGCGTTTGGTTCATCACCAAACCGCGTCGCACAACCGCAGAAGATCTTTGACTCGGTGCTCAGTTGAGCATGAATTTCGAGGCCGATGATTGTTTCCCAAGTCATAAATGTCAGTAGTCAGTAGCCAGTAGTCAGTGGTCAGGAGTCAGTGATCGGTGGTTTGTGGTCTGTAATCTGAGATCTGAGATCTGAGATTTGAGATCACCGGAGCCATCCCGGATACGCACCAGATCGTCGGGCTTCATCTTCAAGTTCACGCCAGCGCGCCTGAAGTCCAGCTCGATATATCAACAGTTCATCCAACTGCGTTACGAGTTGTGCGCGCTCAAAAGAGAGGTCATAGCTATCAAACGGCAACGCTACGACTGCTCCGAACGGAACACGATTTGGAAAACCATGCCGAGCGAAACCTGGACGTGAGAAGTGGCCACGAGATCGACCTCCAAAACCGATTTGCATTCCAAATCGGGGTTGTCCAAACTGAGGATTTGCGAACGTTGCCTTTGGAAATCCTGCACCGCGCGCAAGTTGATCGACGCTCAAAACAGGCGTCACTCTGCTGACCGACCTTCCGAATGAGAGCACCGCGGTTGTGAACGCTCCGAAGGAATAATTCAATGGCAGCTCGTTCAATCTCGTCTGTATCATCGCAATCCGCGCAGTCGTCGCCGTCAGCTCCGTCCGTAATTCTGCGGCACGACTTCTCCAGTAGCTCTCCCCCTGTTGCTCCTTGGACTGCATGGTCAATAATTGCACCTGAGCACGTTCCCCAGCCTCGATAGCGGCGCGGCGGCTTTCCTCCAAAGTCGGCAGACCTAACTCCTTACGACGTTTCTCATAGTTACGCTCACCGGCAACGCGGGCTTGTCTGAATCGCTCAAGATCCTCGTTTGTAATCGTAGATCCCCCACTCGTCGACTCTGAGGCAGACACTTCACCTGCTCTTTTAGCGCCACGCCGCATCAGCGAACCGCTCGCCTCCCCGTTTGCTTTTTCAGTTGCCGCAATATCCACAGTGGCGAGCTGCCAGGTAATTTGAATTCCTGGACCGGCTTCGTATGTCAGCGTCGAGCTGCCCACTATGAAAGTATTGGGAATCTCAAAGTGACGACCGTCACGTAACACAATTGTGTAGGCACTTACCGAGCAGCAAGCGACTAGCACAAACAAGATCGTCGTCAGCACGTGTCCGATATTCTTTCGATTTCGAATAATAATCCACATGGAAATGACCTGACTTTCTCGAGCGAGTGGGAACGTAAAGAGTATAGCACCCGCCCAAAACCTCTCTCCACTGCGAAAACCCATGGTTTTATGTTCGAATTCCTTTGCAACGGTAAGTGCTCTCTGATATACATGCGCCGCATTCCCCCGACAGCCTCAGGTTTGAAATTATTCCGCGGACGCCCAATTGACCGGCGCAGGCCGCTCAGTTTTTTAACCCTTTCACAGAGGAGTAAGACACAAGCCATGGCAAAGACAGTTTGCAAGATTTTGGGAGTTGTTTTCTTACTGGTTGGAGTCGCTGGTTTTGCGAAGCCGGATTTGTTAGGAGCACACCTGAGCCCACCTCATAACGTCGTTCATATCGTTTCAGGTGTTATTGCACTCTATTTTGGCTTCGCGGGATCCCTTTCTGGAGCCAAAGCCTTCTCCCTCGTTTTTGGCTTTATTTATCTCGCTCTTGGAATCTGTGGATTGGCCTTCGGCGGTGGCGCCGAAAAGATGTGGATGGTTGGACCATTGCATCTGGGTCAGGTTGATCATGGTATCCATATCCTCCTTGGCGTGGTCTTCCTTGGCGGAGGGTTGTTTACAAAAACCACTTGAGGAGTTCACTTTCAGGTTGCAAGGTGGAGTTCGATAGGTGACGCGGAAGCGCCCACGAATTCTTTAACCTTGCAACCTGAATCTACCTAGAACTTGAATTTAATCCCCCCACGACCGATTGCTCCCGGCGCCAGAAAACCATTCTCGTAATACTTTTGGTTCAGTAAGTTTTCCAGCCCCGCAAAGAAAATCATAGTGGTTCGCTCGGATACTCGATGTTCATAATTCGCGAAGAAGTCTGCCTTCGTATATCCAGCGAACGTCAACTCGGCCATCCGGAACGGAAAGTTATTCTCAAACACCGGAGCCAGATACGAACCCGTCGCATTAATATCCAAGCTCAGTAACAATTTCCGGTATCGTTGACTCCAGGTCAGACCGAAAAGATGTTTTGGGATCACATATTCCTGCTGAAGACCTCTCGCGGGTACAAATCGATCGCTGTTGGTAAAGGTGTAGGCGCCCCGGAGCTGCATGCCTCTCAGCGGTGCTGTATCCAGGACCATTTCAACACCTCGTGAGATCCCGCCCGGTCGATTCAGATAGCCGCTGAATCGTCCCAGGCCCAGGGGATCGACAGTGAATCCAGTGAACGCAACTACGCGCTGTAACTTCGAATAAAAATAAGTAGCCCCAAACACTAATCGATCACCGGCTAACCGTTGGTCGAAACCACCATCAATGCTTATTGATTGCTCGGCACGTAGTGTTGGGTCACCAAATCGTACCGAACCGGCACTGCCAAAAGTGCCCTCTCCAAACCGTTCAAACAGCGATGGAGCGCGGAACCCATTACCGACATGAGCGCGGAGCTTTGTGCCGCTCAGGCCAAAGACATAAGCAACCGACCCATCTCCGGTTACAGAACTCTCTGCTTGTGTCGCTACCAAACTTCCCGGCCGGTCAGCACTTCGAATCCGATACGACTGACCACGTACGCCCAGCGAGAATCGGAGTCGATCACTGAACAACGAGAATTGATCCTGACCAAAAAGAGCGAAAGTCCGCTGACGATCTGTAGTGTTGTTGAAGGTACTAAACGATGGTTGCGAGCTTTGGAAAAAACTCTCACGCTCGTACTCCAAACCGACGGTGGCGAGATTCGAACGTGAAAAACGAAGGTTGACTCGACCATCAACCGTATCAACAGTTCCCCGGTTAACACTCAAAAACTCAAAATCTCCGAACGGCACAAATGCGGTGAACCGAGGATCAACCGCAGGTCCATTGTAGTTCCGACGATTTGTTGCCACTCGTTGATAAGCGAGAGTGTAAGAAACGTAATCGTTAACAACGTGAGACAATCTGCCTGAACCAACTAGCAGTCGATTACGTCGCCCTTGATCAGGATTGTTGAAATCGGGTTGGAAGGTAACGCCAGCGCGGGCAGATGGATACTGAGTCCCGGCAAAAGCCGCTGCCAAAGCAAAGGGATTGTCGTTTACTCTTGCGTTGGCAATGTTTCCGTAGAACGTTCCGGCAACTGTAATCGTCTGACTTGGGTTGAACTGTACCCGTCCGGCAGCTGACGAGTTACCGTAGGCATCATCGCCGTCAATTCCGTTTCGAACGTCTATACGGTCGATTCCCAGGTTGAAACCATAACGATCACCACCACCGGTCGCCATCAGACGTTCTCGATAGGTAGCAAGCGTACCGCCCTCGAAAGAGGCACCGAAGTGAAGTCCTTTGGAACCAACATCTGGAATCATATTTAGTACCCCACCGATCGCGTGGGTTCCATAGATGGATGAGCCTGATCCGCGAAGTATCTCAACCCGGTCGAGAGCTACTGTGCTTAGATCCGATATCAGTGAGACTGCGGAACCATTGATGTCGCCAGCATCCCTCACTCTCAAACCATCCAGAAGAATGGCGGTATCAAAATTCCGCTGACCGCGCAGGCGCAAGGTCGTCAGTGCTCCGGGTGAACCTTGCTGTTGGACGCGAATTCCTGGAGTTCCACGAAGAGCTTCCGCCAAGCCCAACTCATGTCTTTGTTCGATCTCTTGATCATCGAGCACGGATACTACCTTCGCCGCATCCTCAAGACGCTGAACTGTGCCGGTCGCCGTCACAACGACCCTGGCATTTACAGCGGCAACTTCCAAGGTGATCTCAATTTGCCTGGTTCCACCCCGTTCCAGGCGAATCACATCGTAGCTATAGCTGGAAAAGCCGCTAGCTTTAACTTCAAGGAAATAAGAACCAGGCAAAAGGTCCTTGAACTCAAACACTCCTGCCTGATCTGTAATTGTCGTGAACTGCAAACCAGAATCCGAGCGTAAGGTGACTTCGCCGCCAGCTATCTTGGCTTTGTGTTCGTCACTGACGCTGCCTTTGATATCGCCGCCAGTCTGGGCGTTGACACTGAAACAAAAAAAGAAAGTGAGGCAAGTCGAGAATACAAGAAACCGCAGTTTGAATTTGTTCATTTAGCTTCTCCTGCCCGTCGCAGTGCGAGCGAAATCGAGCGTTTGTCAGGTTTCCTGACTTGCAGTAGTGATCCCGATGTCATCGGAATCGCCTCCGCTCCTCGCCTTCCCGGAGTTACCCAGTGGCTAAGACTTTGAGGGGCGTCGTTTCTGCATACAGTTGCGCGGGCAGTGGCGGCCTTCAACCGCCTTCCCTGATCGAACGACTCTTAAGGTTATCAATTAGCACGATGCTTTCATGCACCGGCGTTACACGCGGCACCCCCGAAATCGGGTGCGCGTCGACCAACACACTCATATCGAAAACTTCACGCAGTAATTCAGCGGTCAAGACCTCCCCGGTGTTTCCAACTTTGATTGATCGACCTGCCTTCATCAGCACAACAATGTCGGCAAACTGAGCCGCAAGGTTGAGGTCATGAGTAACTACCAACGCTGCGGCGCCCCGACTGTCACAGCGTTGCCTGACAAGCGAAAGAAGTATTGCCTGGTGAGACATGTCGAGGTTCGCAGTCGGTTCGTCCAACAAAAGCACCGGCGCTTCCGTAGCTAATGCTCGCGCCAAAACTGCCCGCTGTCTCTCACCCCCTGACAGTTCGCTCATCAGTCGACCAGTTAGGTCCGTCAGGTTTGTCTCTATTAGTACCGTTTCGGCTACCTGGAGATCCTGTTCACTTTCCCAGCCCCATCCTGAGTTCGCGGCCCACGCGAATCTTCCACCTAATACAAACTCCAGAACCGTAATGGGAAAACGTAACTCTGCCTCTTGGGCAACCACAGTGATTTGCTTCGCGATGGCTCGTCGGCTGAATTGCTCCATGGGTTGATCGTTCAACAGAATCGACCCCGCGGTCGGAGTCAACTGACCATTAAGCGATCTTAGTAGAGTCGACTTTCCCGCACCGTTCGGCCCAATCAAAGCGGTGACGGTGCCAGGGCGCAGCACCAAAGAGACTTCCTGCACTGCGGTGCGGTCTTCGTACTTAATCGTTAGTTCACGAGCTTCCAGCAATTTATGCTCTCTTTAAAAGGTAGATAAACAATGGTGCACCAATGAGCGCTGTGATTGCACCTACAGGCAGTTCTCGCGGAGCGATAATAGTTCGGGCGACCGTGTCTGCCACGATCACAAAAAGAGCACCGGTGAGCGCAGCGGCCGGAATGCTGATGCGGTTGTCGCTACCCAATGACAATCGAGCCAGATGTGGAACCACGAGACCGACGTACCCTACTGATCCGCTCGCCGCAACAGAACTGCCAACTAACAAACTCGCCACTATGAATACCACTATTCGTACCCGACTCACTTCCACTCCGAGATCAAAAGCATCTCGCTCTCCAAGCATTAGCAGGTTCAGAGAACGGGCGTTGAACGTGAGCACGAGTGCCCCACCAATCGAAATCGCGATCGCCAGTGGCAAAAGTGCTTTTGTTGCGCCGGAAAGATCCCCAAGCAGCCAAAAAGTGAATGAGCGGATTCGAGTCGCGTCCATCAAGGTTGTGACAAAGACGATTACGGAAGAAAGAAAGGTTGTGACTATGACCCCCGCAAGAATTAGACGTTCCGGACTTGCGCCGACTTTGCCACGGGCCAATCGATAAACTGCAAAGGTGGCGATGAGCGCGCCAACAAACGCCATCAGAGGTCGACTCCATTCCATTTTTCCAAAGAACAGCAGAGCCAACATGGTGCCGACTGCAGCACCGTTTGACACTCCGAGTAGGTAGGGTTCAGCCAGGGGGTTGCGAAGAAGTGCCTGATAACTCGCTCCGGCCGTTGCGAGTGAACCGCCAACAGCAGCCGCCAGGAAAATCCGTGGCAGGCGAATTTGGAAAAGAATGTCGAACTGATCGTTCGTTAATCCACACTGTCTCGCACCGAAAGAAACCAAGCTGCATAGCGTGTCACCAGCTGGTAGTCTTTCGCTACCTAGTAAGGCCGCGATGACGACGACCACTACCAATGCGCCGATTAGTGCCAGACACGCGGTGACGGTCTTCTGCAAGGTCACGCGATTCTCGCGAAGGCGCATCGCCGTGCTCGTATTAGAGACCGTCGCTGTCATTTGAACGCCTCCGGATGTAACGCCTTAGCCATTTCTTCGAGACCATCAACCGCTCTAGGTCCAGGACGAACCAGGTAATCATCATTGATCTTGTAGACTCTTCCGTGTTGTGCGGCAGGCGACTTGCTAAGCGCTTCCGCTACATTCGAGTTTCCCTCACCCATCGATCCCCCAGTGGGAAGAATTACGGCGTCGGGCCTTGCGGCGAGTGCCGACTCAGCACTGTATTTCGGCCAGGCCCCTGGTACGTCTGCCGTCACTGACTCGCCGCCCGCTCGTTTGATCAGATCGGTAACAAAAGCATCACACCCAGCAGTGTAAAGTGGCTCTGCAGAGAGTTGATAAAAGAGACGGATGCGTGGAAATCCCTTCACGGCATTATCGACCGCAGCTGAGCGTTCTCGTAGCTTTGCCACCAGGATTCTCGCCTGCTCTGTCTTGCCAATGATTTCGCCAACCTGTGTAATCGAACGGAAGACTCCTTCCAGATCGTGTGGGTCAGTAACGAAGACTGCTATGTTATGACTATCCAACTGCTGGGTGAACACCTCGAGTTGCGAGGCCGTCGATACCAGTACAACCTGAGGCCTCAGCGCAATTATTCGCTCGAGACTGGGATGCAGTGTATCGCCAACCTTTTCGATAGACCGGGCTTCCACTGGAAAGTCACAATACGTCGTGTTGCCAATCAAACTATCGCCACCGCCAACCGCAAAAACAATTTCGGTTAAGTTGGGTGCGAGTGATACGACCCGATCGACTCGTTGAGGCAGGGCTATCAAGCGACCTGCATCATCGGTTATTTCACGACTGTTGGAGGAAGTTTTTGTTGATGGCGAGGTCGAACTCGTACACGATAAAGTAGAGATGAGGAGAGCAAAGATTCCGCACCAAAGCAATGCTCTGTAATGTAACCACCCTAAAAACACGAAACCCACTGACCTCCGATCTTCCGGCAAGGAAAACAGGCTTCAGCGGGATGACATTAGAAAAACCCGTGGCTGCCTGAAACACCTTTGCGCGAGTGTTGAGAGGCTGCAAAGTGTGTGGGCAGGTCTCCTGGCTCAGAGAGTAATTTCTCCTCACAGTGGCGCGACCGCGCGGGATTTACACCCGCTTCCCTATTCTCCCCGACAAACGGGGCACCCATACACTCATCGTTGAAAGAACAAACTTCCGACAGCGGCCGGACACTACCATGCTGACGCGAGAGTGTCAAACAACGCGATTCGCGTGGAAAGCGCAGTTTGCCTCACTCTCGTGTGTCCAGTAAGATGCCAGATAATTCAATACCAACAGGACCTAACCAATGATCAAAACTGTGGAATGGACAAAAGATGGCGTTCGTATGTTGGATCAACGACTGCTGCCATCTGAAGAGAAATACCTGATGCTGCGGTCTTACGACGAAGTAGCCGACGCCATCAAAAAAATGGTAATCCGTGGCGCACCTGCAATTGGGGTCTCGGCAGCAATGGGAATTGCGCTTGGTGCCAATCAATCGGTTGGTACCTCGGTAGCTGATTTGGAAGACGACCTGGTTTACATCTACGACGTTATGGGAAAAACACGTCCGACGGCGGTCAACCTCTTCTGGGCGATCGAACGAATGCGAAACGCCTTTCAACGAGCGAAATCATTCGGAGATGTTGAGGAGGTCAAGAAAGCATTGACTGCTGAGGCGCTGGCGATCTTTGAGGAAGACATCACTGCGAACCGTGCCATCGGTCATCACGGTGCGCCGTTGATCGCGGACGGTGCCACCGTCCTAACACATTGCAATGCCGGCGCATTGGCGACAGCTGGGGACTACGGAACGGCTTTGGGAGTTATTCGCGGAGCTCGCGACGCGGGGAAGCGAGTTGCAGTAATCGCAGATGAGACCAGACCATTTCTTCAGGGTCTACGCCTGACTGCGTGGGAATTAGCCAAGGACAACATCCCTGTTACGGTAATCACCGACAACATGGCCGGTCACGTCATGAAGAGTGGCAAAATTGATGCCGTTGTTGTAGGCGCTGATCGCATCGCGGCCAATGGTGATACGGCAAACAAGATCGGGACTTACATGGTAGCCGTGTTAGCCAGGGAACACGGAATTCCGTTTTATGTAGCAGCACCAATGACCACGATGGATCTATCGCTAAAATCTGGCGATGAGATTCCCATCGAAGAGCGTGATCCGATGGAAATAACTCATATTAAAGATCATCAAATGGCTCCAGAAGGTATTGATGTACACAATCCCGCATTCGATGTGACTCCGAATCGTTTGATTTCAGCAATTATTACCGACAAAGGCGTGGCAAGAGCGCCTTTCGAAGAGAGCTTGAGGGCACTTGCTGAGATGAAGGAGTTGGAAATGAAAGAGGCAGCTCGCTAGGCACTAGCATACCGACTAGTTTTCCACCAGTCGATTGTTCGCTTGAGTCCCTCACGAAGTCCAACCGTTGGTTCATAACCAAGAAGCTCGCGCGCCCGTGTTGTATCTGCGAGGCTGTGCCGAACGTCACCTACCCGAGGCTCGCGGTAGTCAACCTCGACGTCCGGCTTGCCAATCAAGTCTTTTAGTTCGGCCAACAACTGATTCAGAGTGACGCGATCGCCAGTTGCTACGTTGATGACCTTGCCAATTCCCTTAGTTGTTGAAGCTGCTTTGAGATTAGCGGCTATAACGTTGTCGATATACGTGAAGTCACGCGACTGCTCGCCATCTCCGAAAATCACGGGGTTCTCATTCGAGCAAAGCGAACTTATGAATCTCGACACGACCCCGGAATACTGCGAGCCTGGATCCTGTCGCGGGCCGAAGACGTTGAAGTAACGGAGCGAAACGGTTTCCAGTCCATAAACACTGGTAAAGACCTGGCAATAATACTCGCCCACGAGTTTAGCAACCGCGTACGGCGAGAGTGGATCTGGAGACATGTCTTCTACCTTCGGAAGTGTCGGTTGATCGCCGTAGGCTGAACTTGATGCCGCGTAAACTACCCGTCGGACTTTTTGTTCGCGAGCGGCCAGCAGGAGATTGAACGTGCCATCGACCGAAGCGATGTGCGATTGAGTTGGGTTTTCCACGGATCGTGGCACTGATGGAATAGCCGCCTCGTGAAAAACAACTTCAGCACCATCGAGGACGCGACTTATGAGAGGGAGATCGGCGACACTGCCCTCGATAAATTCGATGTCTCCTGAAAGCTCATCTATATTCTCACGATGACCGGTCGAGAGATCGTCAATAATACGAACCTTCGCACCGCTCGCAGCAACACTACCGGCTATGTGAGAACCAATGAACCCTGCACCACCAGTGACGACCACTATTCCAGACAATGCCATTAGCTTCTTTTCGTCCTACCTAGCGTCCGACCCCAACATATTCAAACCCTAGTTCACGCATGTCGGTTGGGTCACAGATGTTTCGCAGATCAGCGATACGTGGCTTCTTCATAAGATCACGAATCCGGCCCATGTCCAAAGCCCTAAACTGATTCCATTCGGTGATGAAGATCAATGCGTCCGTGTCTGTCGCTGCGGAGTATTCGTCATCAGCATAAAAGATATCTGGAAGTATCTTCATTGCTTCGAACCTAGCCACAGGATCGTAAGCACGCACCATAGCTCCGTCGTCGAGCATACCTCGAATAATGCCAACCGACGGTGCCTCACGCATATCATCCGTCTCTGGTTTGAAGGCCAAACCCAGTACCGCAATAGTTTTTCCCTTAAGGTCTCCAACGAGGTTCCTGATCTTAACCAGCATTTCGTGTCGCTGTCGCTCATTCACTTCGATAACGGCGTCTACTATCAACGAGCCGGAACCAAACTGGCGCGCAACGGAGGACAGGGCCCTTGTGTCTTTAGGAAAGCAGGATCCACCGAAACCTGGTCCCGGGTGAAGGAACTTGCTACCTATCCTCTTGTCCATACCAATTCCGCGCGCGACATCGTGGACATCACAACCAATCTTTTCGCAGAGATTCGCAATCTCATTAATGAATGAAACCTTGGTAGCCAGAAAAGCATTGGCCGCATATTTGGTAAGCTCCGCCGCTTCGAGAGACGTAATCACAAAGGGCGCCTCGATTAAATACAACGGCCGGTACAAATCCTTCATGATGGCAATCGCTTCCTCGTCACGGCTACCTATCACAACGCGATCTGGCCGCATAAAGTCGTTGATAGCAGCCCCCTCACGAAGAAACTCCGGATTGGAAACTACCCCAAAGTGTGACCGGCTCTTCTTACGCTCATTGATTAATTCTCGAATATGTTCGCCAGTGCCGATTGGCACTGTCGACTTTGTAACGATCACTTTGTAGTCGTTTAGGTGATCGGCTACTGAACCAGCAGCAGCTTCCACAAAACTGAGATCCGGAGAACCATCTGGTTTGGGTGGGGTACCTACGGCAAGGAAAACCACTAAGGCTTGTTCGACTGCTTCGCCAACGTTGGTGGTGAATCGCAACCGTCCTGCTTGACTGTTCTTGGATACCAGCTGTTCCAACCCGGGTTCGTAAATAGGCATTACGCCGTTTATTAAACGCTCAATCTTCGTCTCATCAACGTCAACACATGTTACATCGACACCAAATTCAGCGAAGCATGCTCCTGTAACCAGACCGACGTAGCCGGTACCAATAACCGCAATATGCATAGGGAGTCTACCTAATACCTGACCTTAAGAATGACAAGAATGACCTTACAATCAAAACCTTGCGGGCCGCACGATCCAAAAATCGTGTGACCCGCAAGGTCAATTAGGTAACTGCAGCGCCGCAAGAGTGCCACAGTGTTATTTTGAAATGGCCCAATAGGACGGAACTACTTCGTCGGGCTGACTACGGTAACTGAACCGCCAAAGTTCAGGTCGTTGTTGTGGAAGGCTGCGTACAACACACCCGCAACCGCGCCACCAACTGCCAACAACAACACTGCCAGAGCGCCACCACTCAAGCCGTCGTCGTCATCGCCAGGGTCGCCCTGTGGACTCGGAATACCTGCCATTGCGCTCTCACCAGCGGCAATCGTCTTCACATTGCCACCAGAGCGAAGTTCGGCTAGGCCTGACTCAGTCGAAATTGAAGTTCGACCATGTGACGCACTCACAGTAAACGTAGTGGCTTGTGTGCCATCGACGACCACTGTGCCGTCTTTGGTGGTTAAATTTACCGTAACACCTGCAAGCGTCGAGATATGTGCGCTACCAGTTTCAAGCAATCCGTTAATGCTCTTGTCTGTAAACGACAGAGCAAGGTTGCTATTGGGTGCGAGCTCGACACGGCCCATCTTCCCTAAGCTGATTGAGGCATTGCTTTGATTTGCGGTGCTGATTGTCGAATTTGAGAACAATGTACCACCGGAAATTACCTTCTGTCCGTTCACGGTAACCTGTCCGGTAACCGACAATTCACCAGATGCTTTGGCCCCTGGCGCGGCCAACACCACCATTGAGTAGACACTCAAAACGGCAACCGCTACTGTGATCGCGATGAACTTGCGGCTCCAAGTTTTGCTAGTCATTAACTTTCCTCCCGTATAGTGAAACACGAATTCTTTATTGCGTGCCGCGACGGCCTAACAGTTGTGAGAAAACTAAGTGCAGAACCAGTTCGAATTAGCAATCATTTACGAACCCGTTGATTTCTCACTCAAAGTGGTCCGCAAAAATCGCTAACACTTGGGATTTATTACACTAATACAAGCCCTGTGTCAACAATCATTTGGGCCGAGTTTGCCACGAAACTGTGCTTTTTTCGGCTGGTTCAGGAAGATACCACTCGACTCGCCCTTCGTCTAGACTTTTCCTCGGAAAACAAGGAATCGTGAAGGTTTTTAGTTTGAGAGCAATTACGGAACAACCCTGCGGCTCCGACTCAGCGCTTTTGGTCCAACTTCGGGCGGTGCAGGGTCAGTCTTAAGTCTTGATGTGCTCTTTTCGGCGAGTTCAGCCTGTTCGTACGGGTCCAGTCGGGCGAAAAGATAAAAAGTTTCCGTGGAGCGTATGGTACCAAGGAATCTAAAGGTATTCTTAACAATCTCTCCTACTTTAAAGCTGCTTGCCGGTCTAGGGCGTTCGAACAGCAAACCAAATTCGTCCGCTGCGACCGCCTCTAATTCAGGAAGGTAATCGTTATGAGTCTCACGAGCCAGACGGATAGCCATCTGACGAAGAGCCTTGATGCGGTTTGAGTTACGACGATAATAGCCCGAGCTGACCTCCCGCCGACTCACCCGATCGTCAACTACTTCCTGCTCATTTCGCAGATAGCCTAGATAAGCCCGGACAACAGGACCGAACTCAGCCTCGTCGTACCTGCCTGATTGGACTGCTGCGAGGGGCAGAGAGACACTGAAAACGAGAACCTGAGCCAAAAATAGATGTGCCTTGCGGGTTGCCATTGATTTGGCCGGACGCTCTACCTGCAATGTGATAATTTTCTTACTGGGCCCGCATTATAGCAGTCTACGAGGCAACAAAATTGCGCCCGTCTTTCAGCAATGTTACATTGATCTTCAATTTCAGTGAATGCATCAATGTCTTCGGTGAAAGTCCAGTTGCCTGCCTCAAGTCATAAAGTCGCACTGGGTGTTTGCGGCGGTATCGCAGCCTACAAGGCCGCTGAGGTACTGCGTGGGCTTCAGCGGGCGGGTTGCTCGGTAAGAGTGGCGATGACACGCCGCGCCTGCGAGTTTGTACAACCGCTTACATTCCGCGCGTTGTCAGGATCACACGTAATTGTCGACGATTACGCCCCGGACAACCCTGATCCGATCGCTCACATTACTTTTTCTCAGTCAGTCGATTTGCTCGTCGTCGCGCCGGCAACGGCTAACATCATTGCCAAGTTCGCCAACGGAGTCGCAGACGACTTCTTGACGTCCACCTATCTTGCCTGCACGTCTCCAGTATTGCTGGCTCCTGCTATGAATACCCAAATGCTGCAGCATCCGACCACACAACGAAACCTGAAACAACTAAGGGCTGATGGGATATTCATTATCGAACCCGACCATGGCGAAATGGCTTGCGGAACCATCGGGCCTGGACGCTTGAGCGAACCTGACCGGATTGTAAATGCTGCCTTAGAAATCTTACGACGCGCGTATGCTGCTGACTTAAGTCGAGAAAGAGTTCTCATAACCGTTGGAGCAACACGTGAGGAAATCGATCCGGTGAGGTTCATTTCAAATCGCTCCTCCGGCAGGATGGGCTTCGCGCTGGCTCAGGCGGCTCACCAAAGAGGAGCCGAGGTAATCGCTGTCACAGGTGTAACGACAGTGGAGCCACCGCCGGGTATCACTGTTCTTAAAGCAACTTCCGCTGAAGAAATGGCAAAGGTTGTTCGTAGTGAGCTAGGGCGCGCAACTATCTTCATTGGCGCTGCCGCGGTCGCGGATTATCGGCCAACAAAACGGGCTGATCAGAAAATTAAGAAGCAAGCTGAGTCACTCACGATAGATTTAGAGCGTACTCGCGACATTCTTTCTGAGGTGGCCTCGCACCGAAGTGAAGGTACTCTTGTGATCGGGTTTGCGGCAGAGAGCGAAAACCTCCTGACAAACGCAACGACAAAACTGCAGGCTAAACTTTTAGATGCAATTGTGGCTAACGATATTACCCGCCCCGATGCCGGATTTGATTCTGAAAGCAACGCGGTTACTATTCTGACTCGTGAAAGCAGTAGTTCGATCGAGTTCCCGTTGATGTCGAAAATTGATACCGCAAATCAGATCCTCGATATTGTGGTTCGCCTTCGTTCGGAAAAGGCCAACGCCAAATCTTCTTGCAATTGAAAAACCTGAACTATAGTCATAGACCAATGGAACCCCAGGAACTGGCCGACCTAATAAGCGAAACCAAGAAAACGTTACTCCATTTGCAGACCCTGGGTGTTGGGGAAATCCAACTCCCAGTTCGTGAATCGCAGACTGCTACACACGAAGCGGTTACAACCCAACCACCTTCTCACCCGCAGACGTCAGTCTCCGCAGCCGTTCGCGCCAAGTCAGTTGTTCCTGAACCTCCGTCGCCACCCAGGTTGCTCGACAGCCTGTTCGGCGACCTCGGCCCGGGCCCTGAGAAGCTCGTACAATCGAATGAAACGTTCGACCAGATCCACATGGATATTGGCGACTGCACGCGATGTCCTTTGCATCGCGAACGAAAAACCATTGTTCACACCGAAGGCAATCGAAAAGCTCGGCTAATGTTTGTCGGTGAGGCGCCCGGTGCCGATGAGGACATTCAAGCGCGTCCGTTTGTTGGGCGCGCTGGTCAACTGCTCACGAAGATTATCGAAGCCATTGGCTTGAAGCGCGAGGAAGTGTTGATTGGGAATGTCAACCGTTGCCGTCCGCCGGGCAATCGACCGCCAACTCCAGAAGAAGCTTCGATGTGCAAGCCTTTTCTGTTGCGTGAAATAGCAGTTGTTCAGCCAGAGGTGATTGTAGTTCTTGGTAACACGGCGATGAAGAATCTCTTGGACACTCGCGAAGGAATTACGAAGCTACGCGGTTCATTTCAGGAGTATAAGGGTATCAAAGTAATGCCGACTTTCCATCCTGCCTACCTTCTGCGTGACCCCTCTAAGAAACGTGAGACTTGGGAGGATTTGAAAACAGTTCGCGCCCATCTCGATAGCACCGCGGACATGAAGTGACCTGATCGCTGTCGCGAGTAAAGAATTTGCGTTAACTTCTCGTACGTGCCTAACGAATCCTCAAGTGCGGTTGCTTCCGAAACTTTTGACGCTGCAACTTCGACATCTCGTTATGCGGAGGTGGCCGTTCCGCTGCATGTGTCAAAGACTTTCATCTACCGCTTGGCGCCTTCAGACCAGCATGCGGAACTTGGCTCTCGCATCCTGGTACCTTTGGGCCGGAGTCTTGTAACCGGATACATCGTAGCGCTGCACGCCAAAATTCCCACCCACCTCGATTTCACAGAAGCGGAGATTAAAGACGCCGAAAGTGTCGTCGATGCCGTTCCTGTTTGCACCCCCGAAATCCTCGATATCACTCGTTGGGTCGCTGAGTACTACGCCTCACCGTGGGGCGAAGTTATTAAGGCTGCGCTCCCTCCTGGCATCAGTCCAACAATTCAAGAGTTCGTGAGTCTGACCCAGGTGGGAATGGAGGAACTGCAAAGAACAGTCGATGAGCAGACTTTGCGAAGAAATGTCCTGGAGCAATTGCGAGGAACGGATCAGGTCCGACGCGATGCAGTCGACGCCCTGGCAGGCGCTAATCAGGTGGCCAAAACACTTCGCGAGCTGGAGCAAACTGGACTCATTAAGCGAAGTCAGAGTCAAAGCACCTCATTTGTGAAAACGAAACTGGTCAAGTTTGTTCGTTTAAACAAAAGCAAGACGCAAGACAGCGAGGGACCCAGACAAACAGCGGCACAACAGAGGGTCATAACCGCACTCGAGACGCATAACACGATGCCCTTGCAGAAACTGCTACAGGAGGCGCATGTGGGCGCTGCTACCGTTGCTGGACTCGAAAAGAAAGGCGTTATTGAACTCACTAACCAGGCGGTTCGCCGCGATCCTTTCTACGAGCCAGTAAACACAACTGGCCCCAAATACATACTCACTCAGGCACAACAATCGGTACTGGATCAGATCGAGTCGGGAATCAAAAATGAATCTTTCGTCGCCTTCCTGCTCCACGGCGTGACCGGAAGCGGCAAAACAGAAGTTTACATTCGGGCGATGCGAGCAGCGCTGGACCAGGGAAAATCCGCAATGATGCTTGTACCCGAGATTGCTCTAACGCCGATGTTTTCTCGTCGCCTGCGTGAACACTTCGGCGATGAAGTGGCTATCTTTCATTCTTCATTGCAACGCGGGGAGCGCTTTGATGAATGGACGCGGGTAAAGAACGGCGAGGCGCGAATAGTTATTGGTACTCGTTCAGCCGTCTTCGCGCCAGTAAAGAACCTTGGCTTAATCGTTGTCGATGAAGAGCATGAGTCAAGCTATCGGCAACAAGACTCTCCCTACTACAGTGGGAGAGACACAGCCATCGTACGTTCACAAAAAGAGGCGGCAGTGGTGGTTTTGGGCTCGGCTACTCCGTCACTTGAATCGTTTCATAATGCTAGTACGGGAAAGTACAAATATCTGAGTTTGCCCGAACGAATCGGTTCACGACCGATGGCCACCGCATCAATCATCGACATGCGTGATGTGTTCATTCGGCATGGCAAACCGCGCGTGTTTTCGGATGAGTTGCTGCAAGCTATTCAGGAAACTTTCGAACGCAAAGAGCAGTCGATAATTCTGCTTAACCGACGCGGCTACTCTAGTTTTGTGCTGTGTCGATCATGCGGAGAATCCGTCCAATGTCCAAACTGCGACGTCACGCTCACGTTCCATCGGAGCGAACGTGTGATGGTTTGTCATTACTGTAACCACAGGCAATCAGTGCCAACTGTCTGTCCCAGCTGCGGCAAAGAATACATTCACTATGTGGGCGAGGGTACGGAACAGCTCGAGGAGATATTGAAGACCGCGTTTCCAGATCTGCGTGTCGCCCGAATTGATCGCGACACTTCCGCCAATCGCCGTCGTTTTGAAAAATCTTTACAAGAATTCAGTGCCGGACGCATCGACGCTCTTGTCGGTACGCAGATGTTGGCGAAAGGCCACGATTTCCCTAATGTAACGCTGGTTGGTGTGGTTAGCGTCGACGCTGGGCTGGCATTGCCGGATTTCCGTGCTTCCGAACGGACGTTTCAATTGATAACCCAGGTTGCCGGTCGGGCCGGACGTGGACACTTACCTGGCAAGGTTTTGATTCAAACCTACCATCCAAATCATTACGCATTGCAACATGCCTGCGCTCAGGACTACGCGGCTTTCTATGCAGAGGAGACTCGTTATCGACAGAATCACTCGTATCCGCCCTTCGTTGCGATCGCCAGTGTCCTGGTTCACGGACCCGATCTGAACAAGGTCAGGGCTGTCGCTTTGGAACTTCGCAAACAAGTGGACACAGCAAACAAAGATCGCAGCGTTCGAATCCTTGGGCCTGCGCCGGCGCCCCTGGCCCGTTTAAAAGGCGAGCATCGTTTTCAATTGTTACTAAAATCGCGAAGCCGCCGCCGCTTGCGAGAAGTTGCAGATGCAGCCTTGAAAGCAGTGTCTGATCAAGGGATGAATCTTCGGTCTATCAACCTGGAAATCGATCCTGTTTCGCTGATGTAGCGCGTGCGCACGATCTGGTTATTGCGCTACACTCGCCCGGATGAAACTCTCGGAACTCGCCGCCAGAACTGGCGCCCGCGTTGAAGGTAACGATGTCGAGATCAGCGGTGCCGCCGGTCTTGACGAAGCTCAAGCAGGACAGATTACTTTCCTTGCAAATCCCCGTTACACCCCTCAGGTGAATACGACCGCCGCATCGGCGATTTACCTCGCAGAAGATGTAAAGACGGAAAAAGATATCTCCATTCTGCGAGTGAAGGATCCTTACCTCGCGTACACACGCGCGCTGCGAATTTTCCATCCAGACCAAACACCGCGTCCCTTCATTCACCCTTCCGCCGTTATCGATTCGACTGCGCACGTTGGGAGGAATGTTTCGATAGGTGCGTGTGTTGTAATCGGGCCTAACGTCGAAATCGGGGATGGAGTTTGCATTCATCCCAACGTCACGATTTATGAACACGCAAAGATAGGCAAAGATTCGGTGATTCACTCGGGCGCCGCAGTACGCGAAAGGACTGTTGTTGGTGAACGAGTCACAATCCACAATAACGCAGTAATCGGATGTGACGGCTTTGGTTATGCCAAAGACGAAGAACGACGCTGGCTCAAGATTCCGCAAACCGGCCGGGCGGTGCTGGAAGATGATGTTGAGGTAGGTGCAGGGACGACAATCGATCGAGCATCTGTGGGTGAGAGTCGAATAGGGCGCGGATCAAAATTGGACAACCTGGTGCAGATTGGTCACTCCTGCACCGTCGGCGAGGATTCACTTCTTTGCGCACAGGTTGGACTTGCTGGCAGTTCACATATTGGCAGTCGGGTAATCCTTGCTGGTCAAGCAGGGGTTGCTGGTCATCTGACGATCGGCGACGATGCGGTGTTAACAGCGAAGAGTGCGACCAGTCACGACATCCCACCAGGCAAAGTCATCTCCGGCATACCCGCTTTTGATAATCGAGATTGGTTGAGATCGACTGCCGCGTTTCGTAGGCTTGGGGAAATTCAAAGGACCATTCGGGAACTGGAACGCCGAGTGAAGGAACTTGAAGAACAAAAACCGAATGAGTAGGCCGAGGGCTCAGGTAATTCCGCCGCCATCAACAATCACTACTTCGCCGTTCATGAAACTGTTCCGCTCACTAACCATGAAGCAGGCGTACTCTGCGAGTTCTTCAGGGCGGCCAAGGCGGCCGGCGGACACCCAAAAGTCATGCATCTGCAACAACCGGTCTGGGAGTGACTGAGCTAAGTCAGTATCAAATATTCCGGCCGCAATTGCGTTCACCTGCACACCAAAAGTTCCCGCCTCTCGAGACAAACACTTTGTGAAACCGATCATGGCGGCTTTCGAGGTCGCGTAATGAACCGCCGTCGGAAGCGCCCGCATCGCACCGATCGAAGTTATGTTTAGAATCGATCCCTTTCGCTGACGGATCATCTGTTTGTAGATTGGCTTAGTAACGGCAAACAGACTGTCGACGTTCGTATGGATCACATCGTCCCATGCCCGGTCAGTGGTGGTCGCAAAATTGTCTCCGCGATTGATGGCAGCGTTGTTTACCAAAACATCAATGCCGCCCCATTTCTCGACGAGTTCTCGAGTTAATTTCTTCATTCCGAAACGATCAGTAACAGAGACTTTTGCGCTGAACGCTCGTCGGCCATAAGTCTCAATCTTAAGACTCATCGCCTCAGCGAGATCATCACGCTTGGCGTAGGTGAACGCCACGTCCGCCCCTTCACGAGCGAACACATCGCACAGCGCCGCACCTATTCCACGCGTCCCCCCCGTTATGAACGCTCGTTTTCCTTCCAACAGAAGACTCACCAGTTATGTTTCTCCTAAAAGTTCCGCTAGTAGGAACAGGCATCATCGGACGGCGACAGACGGGAGTCTGAGCAAGAGATACGCGGGATGCTACTAGGGTTAGTTTTGCCGGGAGATTAAATCGTGAAAAGCTCCGACAGTCAATCTATGGCTCAAGCGGAGGCTACCTCACTGAAGACGGGACTTTCTGGTTTGGGGATCAGGGCAGCTATTTCTTCCACAATTTGGCGAGTGGAGTTGGGGATCCCCAATCCTATAGTGGCGGCACGCATACGCGAGTAGTGCACCTCATCTTCGATCATCCGTCGGACAACCGGAACAATGTCAACTGAGCGTTTGAGCATTACCCCTGCTCCGCGTTCGGCAATTAGGTTTGCCGTTCCTGCTTCCTGAGGCATCGGCTCGGTGATTACGTCAGCAATTATTGGCACTCGACAAGCCAACGCCTCAAAAGTGGTCAAGCCACCCAACTTCGAGATCATCACATTGGCCGCGCTCATTAGCTTCTCGATTTCATCTGAGTAGCCAATCACCTTGATTGGGAACGGGGCATCCAGCGCGAGCGACTCAGCCGCGACTCGTAAATCCTCGTTCTTACCGGCGAGGAAAATCGCCTGTACATCCAATTCGCCACGAATTAGTTCTTTGAAAATCTGCGGAATATTTCCGCCGCCCGCCCAACCAGCATTGACGAAGACCGTAAATTTTTCGGGATCGAGCCCCAATGCACCCCGGGCTGCCTTTGCTGCCTCCTCCCCAGGATATGAAAACTTAGGATGAACGGGCATTCCCGAAATCTTGATTCGCTCCGGGGCAACTCCATAATCGATCAACTGGCGTCGCGCCTCGTCGCTTGCTACCAGGTACAACGTCACAGCGTCGCACGCCCAACCCTTCCAAAACCCATAACATGGATCCGTCACGACAGAAACGAGCGGTACTCGGTCAGTGAGTTTCAACTCTTTCAGTACACGACCAAAGAGATGCTGCGTCAGCGGATGAACACTCACCACGATGTGCGGACACCAACGCTCGAAGAGGCCCGCGACGTAACCGATGCACCTCTTATGAAAGAATTCGCGCGTCTCCGGCCGAATGTGATTCATGCACCAATAGAAGTACTTCATCCAGTGCTGACGATGACGGAGGATCCAATTGTAGAGACGAACCAATTTGGCAGTTAGGTGATGTGACTCCTCGACTGCCCTGACAACACGAATCGCATACGATTCACTCTCAAAGAACTTTTGGACACCTGCAACGATTGCAGCGGCAGCAGACCGATGACCGCCCCCGGTATCAGACGAAATGATAAGGATCTTAGGACTGCGATGCGACACCGAATCGTTCTTTGAACTTTGTGCTTTGTACTTGGTATCAATCATCAGCGCGGTTCTGAATCCGAATTCTTAATACCCTTCCACTCGAACACCATCAGGTTGAGGATCGAGGCTGTCAATTACTTTGCGGGCCTTCTTCATTTCCCTTTCCAATTTCTTGATCTGGATCAAATGACGTGGATTGAATGGGAGTGATGGGTAGTAGCTGTTTGATTCATGTGTGCAGAAACACCCTGAGGCAGCCTTCTTGCGCCGTTCTTTCATAGCGGGCGACAGCCAAAGCTTCTGGAAATCCCAATCGAAGTCTCGCAGGTTGCCAATGGGTGCGAGATTTTCACATGAGGAGACAGTACCTTCGTCATAGATAACGCCACCGGCGGTTCCCGCGTAACACTTCATTTGCGCGGTCTGTGTTTCCTGAGTCTTGGCAATCAAACCATGCATGTAGATGTCGATGGCGGCCTTGAAGAAACCAGCCTTGCCACCGTAGTTGTTCTTGATTGCTGCATGGCGCGAATCGTCGTCGATCATCTGCGCCAGTTTCGTGTAGCGCGAGTGGTCGATGTCCAGCTCTTTCGGATCTGCTGACGGAGGTCGAATGTAGTTGAAGTTAACTTTGTCCGGCTTCAACTCGTACTTCAAAAAGTCGTACCACTCAAAGATGGTGTCCTGATTTGAATTCATGAAGCACGTACAAGTCTGCACATCAAGTCGAGGGTATTCTTTCTTAATTGTCTGGAGTTGCCGCGCCGTTTCGATCGCGATATCCCACGAACCAGGCTTCTGACGAATCTTCTCGTGTTCCCGTCTTGGGCCATCAATTCCGAGTGCAACAGTCACATTCAAATTCGGACATTCCTGCAGTACTCGAGTAACGTCCGGGAAGATTCGTTTCTGAATCTGACCATTTGACATTATGTAGATCGACTCCAACTGGTTGTTGCGGTAGAACGCGTTAGCAATTTCGGGAAGGTCTTTTCTGGTAAACGGTTCGCCGCCGGCAAGAATCAAAACACCTAAATTGCCACCCAGGGTTTGTGAAATGCGCTCGATCTCGTGAGTTTTCATCTGTAGCTTCTTGCGTGGTCGATCGTCCAACTCGTCCGTAAAGAAACAATGCGTGCAACGCATGTCGCAGACGGACGTAACCAGGATGTTCAGCAATACTGGCGAGAAAGGCTGACCAATCGCCAGTTTCGCGTAACGTTTAAGAAGCTCTTTTGTCGTGAAATCCATCTTTACCTCTACTCTATTCTCGCACGCAAAATCGGTGCGAGAATCTACAGATAAGCTATTTACTTCTGCATTGTCAACGTAATGTTCTGATGAGGGTGTCTGAGTTAATAGTTGCAAACGTAGACCAAGAGTTACGTTACCACATCACCAATGATCTCTTGTGGCTTTGTCTCAAAAGTCAGAACCTGACTTGGACCGAGTCATTTGTTGGTAAGAGTCTCTACCGCGAGGTGGTACCGACCCGTTGCAATCACATTCCCAGACCTTTAGGGCAAAGCCACCGACAAACGGCTCTGAGTCTCCAATCAAAAGACAGACTAATCTCTCATTTTGTGACGTTTGAGGGGCCAGGTAGTGGCACCTAGACTCGCTCGCGGTTCTGAATACCGAGAGCGCGCATGCGGCGATAGAGGTGGCTGCGATCGACACCCATCAACTCAGCTGCCCGGGAGACGTTGCCGTCCGCTTCTTCGAGTTTCCGCTGAATGAACTCGCGGTGATAGGCCTCTGTTGCTTCTTTGAATGAGGGAAAACGAAATGAGACTGCCGGCGCCTCTTCCTTACCTCGAGGCGGAAGATCGCTGGCGGTGACCTTGGTCCCAGGATGCATGATGACAACACGTTCGATTGTATTTCGAAGTTCGCGCACGTTGCCGGGCCAGGAATAATTCTGTAAATCTTCAAAAGCCTCGGGCAGAAACTCCTTTGGGGTTTTCCCGTACGCCTGCGAAAAGTTTTCATTGAAGTAGTTAACCAATAACGGAACGTCTTCCAAACGCTCACGAAGCGGAGGCAGCTCAAACGGAATAACGTTCAGTCGATAAAACAGATCCGGGCGAAAGTTTCCTTGCTCAATCTCCACATCCAGACGCTTGTTCGTTGCTGCAATTAATCGGACATCGACGCTAATCGAGGTCCCACTACCAACCGGCTCAAATCGTTGCTCTTCTAAAACGCGCAGCACCTTTGCCTGAACCTTCGGACTCATGTCCCCAACTTCGTCCAGGAAAATTGTGGCACCGTCGGCTAGTTCAAACTTTCCTTTCTTCGCGGTAGTCGCCCCTGTAAATGCGCCCTTAACGTGGCCGAAGAGCTCCGACTCAATCAGTTCTTCAGGAATTGCGGCGGAGTTCACTTCGATAAAAGGTGCCGCCGCCCGACGAGATTCAGAATGGATCGCGTGGGCCACTAATTCTTTTCCGGTGCCCGATTCGCCATAGATCAGAATACGACCGTCGGTAGGAGCAACGATCGCGATCTGTTTACGCAGAGCTCGCATTGCGACTGACTCGCCTACCATCGTGTATTCGCGAGCCAGGGCCGCGGCCATGTCAGCGTTTATTAATTCGAGTCGTTGCTGACGAAGTGCATTGCGAACCGTCAGAATCGTTTTCTCGATCGACAACGGCTTCTCAATGAAATCGAAGGCCCCAAGCTTTGTTGCTCGAACAGCAGTTTCAATATTTCCGTGACCCGAGATGATTACGACTGCGGCTTCTGATCCCAGCGCACGAAGTTGTTTCAACGTCTCGAGGCCATCGATTCCAGGCAGCCAGACGTCGAGGAGAATGCATCCGTAAGCTCGCCTACCTAATGCCTTCAGACAGTCCTCTCCGCTCGAGACTGCGTCCGCAACGAAACCCTCGTCTTCCATCACGGCTCGCAGCGTGTCGCGTATTCCACGCTCGTCGTCGACTATGAGAATAGAATCCATTGCAGATTGCAGATTTCAGATTGCCGATTTGATGTCCGATATGCTTGAGCTTGTCGTTGAGATTATTAACTTCCCTTCGCAGCTTTTTTGCTCGACATCGACAAGCTGAAGCATATCGGACATTTAGCTCGCCGCTGGAAGTTCTATTACGAACTTAGCGCCACATGGATGATTTTTTTCCGCCCGAATCCGGCCTTGATGTTCAAGAACGATTCGTTGCACGATCGCCAAGCCCAGACCGGTTCCACTATCGCGTCGAGAGAAGTAAGGCTGAAACAATCGTTTGAAGTCCCCCGGATCGATTCCCTGCCCCGTATCGGAAATCTCGGCGATTAATACACTCCGCTCACTATCATGTCGGGTGAGAATCGTTATCTGCTTTACGCCCTCTGCACGCGCAAGCGCATCGAGAGCATTGTCAATCAAATTTACAAAGACGCGCTTTATCTGTTCAACATCCAACATCGATGACGGCAGATCATTTTCCAGACGAAGCAAAACCTCGGCGTCATCGAGTCGTTCCTCATAAAGACCGACGGCTTGTGTCACAACCTCATTCAAGTTTGCAAGGTCGGGTCGAATCGCGGGTAAGCGGGCAAAGCGTGAAAACTCATCAACCATCGCCTTAAGACCAGCAACTTCCCTGCTAATAGTCTCAGTACATTCCGCAATCACTGCACCTACGCGCTTATCGTCAACTGAATCTTCGGCCCGACCGTTTCCATCTGGTGCGCCATTATCAGAAAGACGTTTGTAGTTCTTAGCGATCCGTTCAGCCGATAGCTGAATGGGTGTCAATGGATTCTTGATCTCGTGAGCCATGCGACGGGCGACTTCGCTCCACGCCGCCGCTCGCTGTGCCGCCAGGAGCTCCGAGAGATCCTCGATAACGAGTACCACGCCGTGTCCTGAAGCCGAAGGATTACGTAACGCAGTGGCAGTCATGGCTACCGGCAATGGTCCTGCTCCGTTGGCCGCACCTTCGAGTTGTGTTTGCTCCGCAGCATGTCCGGTCCTGCGGGCACGTCGAAACAAGCGATCAATGACAGTCCAGTCGTCGTCGGCGATGAGTTCGTTCAAGAATCTGACACTCTCTGTTTTGTTCGACAAACCTAGCATTCTAGACGCGGTTGCATTAAGCGTTGTTATGCGGTTGGTCTCGTCGACTGAAACGACTCCAGTCGATAACGACTGCAACACAGTCTCGATATAGTTTCGTCGTTCCAGCAGTGCCAGGTTTTTTTCGCGCAACTCTGAGGCGCTGGATTCAATCCGAGTTCGGTTCTCTTCAAGCTGCGTCGTCATCTGATTGAATGATTGCGCAAGCAAAGCCAACTCGTCGTCTGCAATCGTCGTCACGCGATGACTCAGATTGCCGCGCGCGATTTCGTTTGACGCTTCAGCGAGAGCTTTGATCGGTGTCGCGATACCACGTGCCAGGTAAATGGCTACCCAACTCGAAACGAACAACAGGATTAGTGTCATCAAGCCCAGCGTCGAGAGACCGGATAATCTGACGCGACGCTGTTTTCTAACTAAGTCTTGATAACCACGCTCCGATTCAGAGATCAATTGATCCAGATCCTTGTCGACACGCTTCTGCGGAGAAACGATCAAGGTCTCCGATTGACTTAGCGGGACAGCAATGACATCGAAATCTTTACCGTCCACCAAGGTGTCTCCGGTCGGAGCTTGAGCCTTACGAGCCTCAGCCAACACCACGTCCAGCCTGGCTCTATCTGCAGGAGGTAGAGTCGCGCGACTACTAACCTGAATGGAACCGTCAGCAGACACAATTTCGATGGCAGTCAACTGACCAGAAGAAACGATCTGATCGACCGTCGCTTGGCGCTCCGCATTTGATTGCTTGCTTAACAACATCACCAAAAGTGAAGACGAATCGTGCACACTTCGCCTTTGATTATCGATTGTTTGTTGTCTGAACTCTTTGGCCTGCTGAACTAATGGCTCCGGAAATGGATAGAACCATTTCTCCAACGAGCGATTGAGAAACAGATAAGAGAAGACTGCCATCGCTGTTATCGGGAGAAAACTGATGGAGATAAAGTAGACAAGCAATCGCGTCTTTATCTTCGAACCTAGTTGACGTTCCTCCCTTTCGCGCCGCAACTTTAGAATGTTGCGGACAAAGATGAAGGAGAACACAACGAAAGCGACGAAGTTGAGTGTCGAAAGAGCGTAAAGGACCAAGGCATCTGACGCTGTATCCGGTCGGACAACGGTCCACAGCCACAGCTGTTGTGAAACGATGATTGCAAGCAGAAGAGTGACTGTTACCCCAAGCGCCCAGAGGAGCATTCGACGCCGGCGACGACGACGTTGTTTCTGTTCAGGTGTAAGGTTTTCTCGTTTATCTGGCATGAAATTGCTGAGCGAAGTTTAGCATAGCGACCAACGGATACCTTGGTTACCCTTTAGTGGCGCTCTCGTGTCAACACGAACGCTCCTGCTGGGACCGCAGGCGTCCTCGCCTGCAAGACGCCCACTCAGGCAACTTTAGATTTCACTCGAGACTTGCAATGGCGGCTGGCGGCAGACGAGACGCCTGCGCTCTCAGCACTATCTTCAGTTAGAATGCAGCGCCTGAATCAAATCATATGGACCTTCGCGCACCCTTTATTAACGAGCACGGTCGCCTGCGCAGTGGTTGGCGTCTTATCCTCTTCGTTGGATCATTCCTAGCTCTTTTTCTGCTACTCAGCACCGGTGTCCGTATTGTGTACGTCGTCGTTGATGTCACTGGACTCCACATCCCTTACGCCAATTTCGTCGCCGATGTTATCTACCGAGGCCTTTTGTTAGCTTCTGCTCTCGGAGCTGGTTATATCTGCTGCCGTTTCGTCGAAGGACTGCCCTGGCGGTCGCTTGGTCTGACTCTCCATAGGCGGTGGTTTTTCGATTTTCTGGTCGGGTCGATGATTGGATTGCTCTCGTTAGCTCTAGCGGTCGGAATTGCGGCTGCGGCAGGGGCGCTCCGATTTTCTATCAGCAGCGACCTATTATTGGCAATCATCAAGTCGGTGGGAGGTTCGGCGGTCTTATTTGTGATTGCTGCGCTCGCAGAGGAAGCAATGTTTAGAGGATATGCTTTGCAAACTCTTTCTCGAGCAAAACTCGCGTGGCTTGGAATCTTGCTGACTTCGGTACCTTTTGCCATGGGTCACTTTTGGAATCCTAACGTGGTCCGCGGTGTAACGTTCATTAACACCACCCTTGCTGGCGTGTGGCTTGCAATTGCCTATCTTCGCACCAGAAGTCTCTGGCTGCCGCTGGGAGTTCACTGGTCGTGGAATTGGGCGCTCGGTGCATTATTCGGACTGCCTGTCAGCGGTCTTAACCTTGTCTCCCATCCACTACTACAAGGTAAGGATCTCGGACCTGCTTGGATAACTGGCGGAAGTTATGGCATTGAAGGCGGCGCAGCAGGCACTATCGCACTCATAGTCTCCTCTCTTTTTCTGTGGCGCACGCGCTTAGTCTCGCCAACACCTGAATTGCTAAAGTTAACTTCTGAAGAGAACCCGACAACGTCAGCTACCGTACTATCGATTCAGGCGGCGGATTGATCGTGAACCATCCCGATACCTTGGAAACTCTAAGCACCTGTTTGTCGACTCGTAGCGTCGTTTGACATTAGCCCAGCATTTCAACGTTGGGTACGCAATGCGTGCCTTTCACGTCGCGTAGCGACGATTGAATTCACGTTCGTTTCAGGCGTCGCCACGCGACGCAAACACTTCTCGAACTCTTCCCGGCGTTCAAACGCCGGTCTAAATTCATACGGACGCTGCGCGTCGAAGATACTTGTTCAGAGTTTCTGGCTTTGTCGGACATTGTCCTTAGCTATTGGACACTGTCCCTGTTAACAGTCTCCGCCACTCTCCCGTCTTAATCGATGTCAAAGCGCAGCTCGCAAGGAACCCAAAACGCGCTATGACAGGCAGGCAAAACCACGATTCCGTAAACTTGAACGAGGCGGCGAATGTTTGAGCTTGAAGCCACAGCAGACATGCTTCTAATGAGCCCGCAAGCAAAAGCAGCTACTGAAACGCCGTCAGCCGAGACTCGGATCGAGGTTGTGTTGGTGAAGGCGGTCTTGTCGGGTGATCGCGACGGGTTTGGAAGGCTCTATGATCTATATGCACCCTTGGTTCATGGAATCCTGCTGGCTCGTGTTCCGCGAAGTGAAGTTGACGATCTGGTTCAGGACATCTTCCTGCACGCCTTCAAGAAACTTCACACGCTTCGAGACTGGGCAGCATTTGGCCCCTGGATCGCAATGATCGCACGCAACCGAGCAATGGATTTTCATCGCCGGTTGAGAGAAACAGTGGAAGTGACTGACGACTTACGAAGCACCGACACCTCCACCACAAGAGCAAAAGAGATCTTGGAATTGATTCGAGGTTTACCTGAAGCCTATCGCGAGACTCTTGTCTTGCGACTCGTTGAGGGAATGACTGGTCCAGAAATCGCTGAACGTACCGGGCTGACGCCGGCATCAGTTCGAGTGAATCTTCATAGGGGTATGAAACAACTACGCGAAAAGCTCAGCTACACGGAGGGCTTATGAACGAAGAGTATTTGTGGGACAAAAGCGGCGAACCAGATCCGGAGATACAACAACTGGAACAGATCCTTGGTACGTTGCGCTATCAGCCTAAAGCGCTCGAACTGCCAAATGACATTCAGGTGGTCCGCCGTAATCGTTATCTGCCGCTGGTTGCTATCGCAGCTACCATTCTGGTCGCGTTGCTCGTCGCAATTCTGTGGTTCAGTCTTCAAAACAGGCATACGGATTTGCCGCAGCAAGCCATCGTCAGCCCTACAATTCCCAGTGCGCCAACGCCAATAGTTCCTGGATTAGAGAAGAAAGAGGAGGTTGTAAAGTCGCCTTCGATAGATCGTCACCGCGAAATAGTCGCGCACAACAGTCCCAGGAGAACCAGGTCAGAGCCCGCCGCTCCTAGTAAGGAAGCTCTACTAGTAAAAGAACAACTAATGACTGCTCTTCGTCTCGCAAGTGAAAAACTCAATCTTGCTCAACGAAAGGCGCAGGGTCCAGCACCAAATCAGATTCGCAATCAACACAAAGTAGGATGAACGGAGCAAGTATGAAATCACTCTTCCAAAGACTACCGAGAACGCTATTGCTTGTCGCGTTGCTCGTCATCGCCCCAGCGATCACAGCACGCGCACAGGATCCAAAGATCCAGCTGGCGCATCTCGATCACCTAGCCGCAAAGGCTAACGAAACTGTGGACGTCAATATTGACGAACGGTTGATCCAATTAACAATAAAGCTCTTCGACGACAAAGACGAAGACGAAGCGAAAATCAAGAAACTCGTCCAGGGTTTAAAGGGGATCTACGTAAAGAACTTCGAATTTGATAACGACAATGAGTACTCCTCGGCTGACGTCGATTCCATTCGTTCTCAATTGCGTGAACCATCCTGGACTCGACTGCTCAATGTTACGAGCAAGCGAGAAGGTAACGTAGAAGTCTACATCTCGATGAGTGGTTCTCAGATAAATGGATTGGCGGTTATTAGCGCCGAGCCAAAAGAGTTGACCATCGTAAACCTTGTTGGCCCAGTCGATCTGGAAAAGCTTTCCAAACTGGAAGGCAACCTGGGAATTCCCGATCTCGGTGTCGGGCCTACCAAACCAAAGACAAAGAATGAGCAGTGAGGTCTTCGATGAAAAACCTTAAGCCAATAGGTCTTGTGGCTGTTCTCTTGGTGGCTTCTCTTTGGGATATCGCGGGCCACGCAAAAGGCGACGACTTTAACTCAGTCGTCAAAATGATCGAACAGTTCTATAACGTCAAACATCAGGGTCTTCCGTTCCTGGCCAAGGCTGCCATGAAAGCGGTGGGGATCGGAGCAAAGATCAAAGGTGGGGATGCAAAACGTTTCGCCGAAGCGGGCAGTATCAAATTGGCGACGTTTGAAGACCAGGAATTTAACGGCGACTTTATCAAGTTTCGCAATTCTCTCAATGCGGCGTTAAATCTAACGTGGATGCCACTGGTTCAAACGTTATCAGCTCCTGAAGGCGAGCAAACCTACATCTATGTGCGTGAGAAAGGTGACAAGTTCAACGTTCTGGTGGTCACTATTGAACCACGTGAAGCCACTGTCGTTCAGGCAACAGTGTCAGCTAAGAATCTGGCATTGCTAATGAAGGATCCAGAACAGGGCGCCAAAGCCATTACCCAGGAAGCAACGATTATCGATCCCGATTGAGGTGCAATATGAACAGTCAACTCTTTCAGACAATTCAGACAATGTCGCAAGGGCGTGAATCCGAAGACGCACAGCGAAGATACGCGTTGGCTCGGCCACTCCGCTCTCTCAACAGCAGGCCATGGCAGTCCCGATCGCTGGGCTTTGGTTTTGCGCCTTTGCGTCTGTGTCTGAACGTTGTGTTATTCGTGATTGTACTGGCCGTGTCGTCTGTTTCCGCAGCAGCCCAGGAAGTTGAAGACACGATTCGTATCAAAACACGCGTTGTCTTTCTGGATGCGCTAGTCAAGGACAAGAAGACAAACCTTCCGATATCAAACCTCGATCAAGCAAACTTCGAAGTACTGGACGACGGTAAACCGCGCAGCATCTCCTATTTCATTCGTGAAGGTGAGGCTCGCAAACCATTGGCATTGATCCTGATAATGGATCTTCGCGAAGATGGCGCGGGCAGGTTTATGAAGAAGCCCGAAATTATCAAGTCAATGGAACAGGAACTCGCCAAACTGCCGGCGGGCGACGAAGTGGCAATCATGGCGATGGATATCGGCGAGGGTGAGAGGCGAGTTTGGTTGACTCAATTCACGAACGATCGGACTAAGATTGCAACCGCATTGGCGGAGGCCCAAAGAATCTGCGCAACACACGATGAACCTTCAGAGGAGGGCGTTGCACGCAATCAAAACATTGGTGAAGACATCGAAAAGGCAGCTACGGTGATTGCTGAGGCTAGCGCCAGCCAACCAGCTGGTGATAGCAAAACGTCCGAGACGGCAAAACATGAAGGTGATCCTAAGGATATCGTTTCAACCGAAGTCATTAAGGGCAAAAGCGGCGCAACGATAACTCGCACAATCAGACGTGATGGAAGCATCGATGTTAAGCGCGTTAGCAAAGATGGCAAGATGACCGTCCAGTTCAACGACATCTACGATATGGCGTCGGCAATCCAGGTCGCTGCCCTCAAGGCTAAACAGATTCGTCCCAATTCGCAGGTTTCGGTTGTGTGGATTTCCGACGGCATTGCGCCAATCTTCTTTGAAGACCGAGAAGCAAGTGAACAGGCCTTGATTCACGACAACATCATCTTCAATTCACTGACCGTTGAACTGCGCACATTGTTTAAGTTCCTGATGCCGATTGGTAAACCGATCGCGGGTTGGATGGGTCTCAGTCTGTATGGCAGCGCAAAATACCTTGCGCAGCGATCAGGTGGCGAAGCCGTCAAGGTTAACAGCACGAAAGATTATGGCTCTGGCCTTGCTCGAATCATTGGCAATCTCACTGCCCGCTATAGTCTTGGCTTCGCGCTGACGGAAGATGAAATAGATGATGGCCGTATGCACGCGCTTCAAGTGCGTGTTAAGGCGAAGGATCAGAAAGGCAAGGATCGAAAACTGTTGGTGAGTTCGCGTCAGGGGTATTACATGTCGACCATTGCGCCGAAGGATGCGGCGGCAAAGGCGCAGTAGCTGAGCGTTCGTTTGCAGTCTCTCCTTGGAGTGCGGGGACTTGTCACCGCTTTGGTACCGCGAACCAAAACCACCGACG
>DASYRR010000290.1:0-10884 GCA_036004125.1 Pyrinomonadaceae bacterium
GCATCAAGACTCCCGCTCGAGTTTACTGGAATCTCAACGCCCCTGAGCTGTACGAAGAGATTGCGCGGCGCAACGAAGGCATTTTATCGAATTATGGAGCCCTGATTGTCGACACCGGCGAGCATACAGGTCGTGCCGCTAGGGACAAAGCAATCGTTAGAGAAAGCGATAGTGCGGAAAAAGTTTTTTGGGGAGACGTAAACAAAGACTTTCCTCAAGACAAGTTCAATGCACTGAAAGAACGGATGATGGCTCACGCGACTGGGCGTGATCTCTTTGTGCAAGACACATTCGTGGGTGCCGATTCAAAATATCGCTTGCCGATCAGAGTTGTCAGTGAACTTGCCTGGCATTCTCTCTTCGCGAGGACCATGTTCATCAGTAACTCTGAGGATTCGACTCCTCACCAACCGGAATTCACCATCATTAACTTTCCAAGCTTTCAGGCGGACCCGCAGCGAGATGGGACGCGCTCACAAACCTTTATCCTGATGGACTTCAGTCAGCGATTGGTTCTCATTGGCGGAACCTCTTATGCGGGTGAGACGAAGAAGAGCGGTTTCACTTTGATGAACTACCTGCTGCCGCAAAAAGGCGTTATGAGCATGCATTGTTCTGCCAACGTTGGCGCTGACGGCGACGTGGCAATCTTCTTCGGCCTTTCCGGAACCGGCAAGACAACTCTTTCAGCCGACCCCGAGCGGCGTTTGATTGGAGATGACGAACACGGGTGGTCCGACGACGGCGTGTTTAATTTTGAGGGTGGTTGCTATGCGAAGGTGATCAAGCTGTCTGAAGAGGCCGAGCCGGATATCTATCGCACCACAAAAATGTTTGGCACGATCCTCGAAAATGTTGTTTACGATGCGACCACTCGCGTGATTGATTTGGACGACGCTCGCAAGACCGAAAACACTCGTGCCTCTTACCCACTCTCAAGCATCAACAACATTGTCCCGGAGGGGCGGGCCGGCAATCCACGCAATATCATTATGCTGACTGCCGACGCCTTTGGTGTGTTGCCGCCGGTCGCCAGGTTGACACCCGAACAAGCGATGTATCACTTCCTGTCGGGATACACAGCTAAAGTTGCCGGCACCGAAAGAGGTATCAAAGAACCCGAGGCGACGTTCTCAACTTGCTTTGGTGCGCCATTCATGGTGTTGCATCCAGGTGTTTACGCCGATTTGCTCGGCAAGAAGATGGCCCAACACAACTCCGCTTGCTGGTTGGTTAATACGGGCTGGAGTGGTGGTCCTTACGGTACGGGCCAACGAATGAAGATCTCCTACACACGCGCTATGATTCGTGCGATTCTAAATGGCGAACTAGCATCCATCGAGACCACGCCGCATCCGACCTTTGGCGTTAGCATACCGGTTTCCTGCCCTGGAGTGCCTTCGGAAGTTTTGCAACCTCGAAACACCTGGGCAGACAAAGATGCGTACGATCGGCAAGCAGCTGATCTGGCTCGCCGATTCAATGAGAACTTTAAGAAATATGAAGCGGGTGTTTCAGAAGCCGTGCGTGATGTGGCGCCGAAGATGTAGTGATTGTGACTTAATGGCCCTATAGGTCCTATAAGTCTTCAGTCCTCCCGATCTAAAACCGCCATCCAACTCCGAAACTGATCTGAAGATTGTTCTTCGTTGCGGCGTTTACTGTGGGCACCGGTTGTATGGCGAAAACGTGACGTGGATACCTGATGATCGTGTCTCCAACGTCCGCGCGAAGAATGAGACGGTCAGTCGGATAAAACTCAAACACACCACCAAGGTCCAACGCGAAATCTTTTTCATGGGATACCCCGCAGACACTACCAAACGAGGTCGTGTTGCAACTACCCCTGCCAGGAAACTCACCGAACCACATCACGCCGGGTCGGGCCTTTGCGAATACACCCACTCGCTTGTTACGCACACCTGCCTTCAAGCCTATGAATCCTTGCATCTTCTGAGCAAACTCCTCGTTTAGTAGATGTGATTCAGGAAAGAAACTTGCCTCGGCATCAATTGCAAAGTGTTTGTTGATATTGTAGGCAAAGCGACCGCCGAGCCCTGACATGACGTTATCTCCAACACCGGTCCCTGGAAAAATTCTGGATTGGAAATCCGATAACTCGAGGATCGTGTAGACACCGCCTACTTCGAAGCGATGTTCCTCATCCTGAGCGCTTGCGATGCCGTTGCCGACAATTAAGCACACAACTAACAACAATCCCATGACGATTCCGCGCATTAGGACCTCCACGTATCTAGCTGGACCAAGCCAAGCGAACGAATAGCTTGGTTGTGGTCTAACTGAGCAAGGTCTATGCCTGTGGTGATTGTGCTGATTTATCGCGGAAAACAGCACGAGGGCTAGTGGTGTGTAAGGAGATAAATCACTTCAGTTGAAAGAAAATTTAGTCACTGGCCACCAATCGCAGCGAGTAACTTCTGATATCGCGGCTCGTCCGAAAGACTCGAGAAGGCAATCTCCGCTTTCAAACGGGAAGCATCTTTGAAACCGAGCGATACTGCCTCCTCAAGAGATTGTAGTGCGGGTTTCTTTTGTCGATTCAATGCGTAAACCCGAGCGATTTCAAATGCTGTGTTTGCGTTCTTCGGATCGATCTCTTTCGCGAGTTGCAGGTTCGTCAGCGCCTGATTGTAGTCGTTGTTTCGCAGGCTTGCTTGCGCAGTTTCGAACGACTCAACCGTGAGGTGAGACAAAATACGACGAGCCAACCTGCGATCACGGGAATCAACCGTGAGTTCCTTTTTCTTTCGCCAATCAGCCAGTCTGACGGTAGCTTGAGAACGTGGTAAAACAGTCTCATCCGGATTTGGCGGTTTCATCCACAACATTCTGATTTCACCTGCCTCGCGGAGCTGCCGGCGATAGAGCTCTTCTTCCGTGCTGACTTCTTTCTTTAACTCGGCAGTCTTACTGACTTGCTCCAGCTTGTTGGCAGCAAGTTTTACATCCCGAAATGCTTGGAAATCACGCACAATGGAACTGAATGCCCGGTGCGCGTCGACATAGTGGCCGCCACTTAGCACTTGATCGGCAGCCGCACTGCGCACGTTGAATTGTTCATCAATAAACTTTTCATCTTTGGGCGCGACCCCTGACTTCATCGCCTGAAGAGTGAGCCAGGCGAAAGCTTGTTCAATCTTTTCCTGCGGTGCCCATTCATGCCCGCCGCCGAAGTTCTCAAAACGATAGGGGGCACGTAATTGACCAAGTCTTTTTTCGAGTTCCCACATTTCACCAAAGTTAAAATCGTCAACACCAACGATTCCAAAGTATGCAAACGGCGTTTTCTCATCAGGAGCAATGTCAGCCCCAAAACCAGCACCAGCGCCAATGACTCCCGCTAAGCATCCTCGACAACGGCTTGCGAAAGTTGTCGCCAGGCGGGCTCCTCCCGAGAACCCCGCCGCATAAGTTCTATTTTTATCAATGCTGAAACGCGCATGTGCGTCGTCCCAGAAGTCGGTGAAGATTTGGGCGACAGCTTGTCCAGTCAAACCATTTCGCGAGTTGTTCGAGCAAAGAACGATGTAACCGTGCTTTTCGGCGGCCTGAACAAATCGTTCAATTACAAGCCTCCCACGTGCTCGCGGATCGAAGCAAAAAACGGTGGGCCAACTTCGGTCGGGAGAGTAACCCGCTGGCAGAAACGCGGCATACGATTGATCGGGATACGATTGGACAACAACCTTATCGGTAACTTTACCGAGTTGTATGGCTGAATCCGTAGTCTGAGAGAAAGAGGTGTGGAAACAGAGGAAGAAAGTCGCAACCAGAACGACTATCTGTGGCGAGCGCTCCTTGACGGTCATTGTGTTAATCAGTTTCTCATTCTCACCGGGCTTTAGTCCGGTGTCAGGCGACATTCATGGTCGAACCGTTTTAACGGTTTGCTCGTTGCAGGGTCGACCAGAACCACGGTTCCAAGTTTCTAACAAACAACTTAGCCCGGGGGCCAACTCATAGTTCTTCCAGCCAGCACGTGCACATGCACATGAAACACTGACTGACCTGCTCCTGCACCCGTGTTAATAACTGTGCGATAACCGCTCTCTTCGTAGCCTTGCTCATTCGCCATCCTGGCGCCAACACGCAGCAAATGACCAAGCAATGCTTCATCTCGTTGAGATGCCTCATTGAGAGATTCGACATGCTCGCGAGGTATTATCAACACATGCATCGGCGCTTGCGGATTAATGTCACGAATCACTACACAACGTTCGTCCTGGTGCACAATTTCGCCGTGGATTTCTCCATTGATAATCTTGCAAAACAAGCAACTCTGTTCAGACATGCTCTCTCTCTGCTCCCTTGACTCCATTTAGACCGCCTCGCTTACCACTTGTGACTCTGATTGCAGCGGTGTGGTGACAGATGCCCGGATTCTCTCGATATCTGCGCCTACCGCGCGTAACTTTGCCTCGATCTTCTCGTAACCACGATCGATGTGATACACGCGATCTATGATCGTTTCGTCAGGCGCGATCAAACCGGCAATTACCAATGAGGCTGACGCACGCAAGTCAGACGCGATTACACGTGCGCCAGTCAGCGGGGTCGGTCCATCGACGATCGCAGTACTTCCATCGATGTGAATGTGTGCACCCATGCGCTGCAATTCTGAAGCATGCATGAAACGATTCTCGAAAACAGTTTCGACAATCTCCGATCTACCCGCGGCTTGCGTCATCAGAACCATGTATTGCGCCTGCATGTCGGTCGGGAAGTCAGGGTATGGAGCTGTCGACACTCCACTCGCACTCAATCCGTTCGGGCATGTTACTTCTAACGTGGTGGGGTTAGCCTCGTGGATGTCGACACCAACCGCGCGCAGCTTTGAAATCACTGCTGACAAATGACCCGGTCGACAATCTTTGATTTCGAGTTCGCCATTCGTGATAGCTGCGGCGACGATGAACGTTCCCGTTTCGATCCGATCAGGAATTATTGTGTGCTCGGCGCCACTAAGTGATTCGACGCCTTCGATGTAAATCGTTTCCGACCCGGCGCCGTTCACGCGCGCGCCCATCTTGTTGAGCAATTCAGCCAAGTCAACGATTTCAGGCTCGCGCGCGGTGTTCTGAAGGATCGTGGTTCCCCGGGCCAGAGTGGCCGCCATCATTAGGTTTTCGGTACCGGTTACCGTGACTTTTGCGAAGTGAATTTCTGCCGCGCGCAATCTTCCTTCGGCTGGAGCGCGCGCGACAACGTTGCCTCCCTCGAGCTTCACTTCGGCCCCAAATTCCTGAAATCCTGCAAGATGAAGATCGATGGGTCGCGTTCCGATCGCACAACCACCGGGGAGCGACACCTTTGCTTTGCCAAAACGTGCGAGCAGCGGGCCGAGAGCAAGGACAGAGGCGCGCATCGTCTTCACTAATTCATACGGCGCTTCAAAGAGTTCTACATGCGATGCCGTGATCTTATGCGTTCGTAGTTCTGGCGTAAGCACAGTTGCGCCGATGTCTTCCAACAGGCGTCGTTGGGTGATGATGTCGCGCACGTAAGGAATGTTGTGCAGGGTGATTGTTTCGGGAGTGAGTAATGCCGCTGCCATGCACGGCAGCGCCGAATTCTTCGCGCCACTGATAGAAAGGCGGCCCCGAAGCGGGCGGCCACCCTTGATCCGAAACTTATCCACGATTGAGAGAGATTAATTGAAAACGTCGGATGGGGAAAGCGGACGGGCAGAAAGACGGGGAGACGGGGAGAAAGGGAGACGGGGAGAAAGGGGAGACGGGGTGAAGCGGAGACGGGGAGAAAGGGAGATGGGGTGAAACGGAGACGGGGCGAAGCGGAGATTTGTCTCCGTCTCACCCCGTCTCCCTTTCTCCCCGTCTCTTCTCCGCTCTCTCAGCTACTCATTCATCGAGGTTCGCTTAATCCTTACGCCACCATTTGTCGTCATCGCTTTCACTGTGGCGCCACCCGAGCCAAGGTTAACTGCCAGTTCCTTGTTTATCCGGCCCTGCACCGTAACCGGAAAATCAACACTGATACTCCCATTGACGGTGCCCGTCTGCAGGTTAGCTGAATAGTTCTCCGGCACAGACATCGATACACCGCCGTTCGTCGTACGGACGTCCAGCGTTTCGCCGTCCCAGTGATCTCCGGCTAACTCTACGACCAGGCCGCCATTAGTGGTCGAACCGTGCACAGAACCGCCGCATTTTCTCAACACCACGCCGCCGTTTAGAGCGTTGAAATCGATGCGCCCATTTACCTCGGAAATCGAAATGCCGCCGTTGTGAGTTTCGAGTGAAAGGTCAGAACGTCGAGGCACGAACACTTCATAACTTACTGACCAATTGTAATCTTTTTGATTGTCAGGCCCGCTCGCATAAATCTTGTTGCCGCCCGTTTCAATGCGGACTTGTCTGGCGAGCTGTTCGGCTTCGCCGGCATTTGGAGCGCCTGTCTGAACCTGAGCGCGAAGCAGAATCTGAGATTGGTCCCAGCCCTTCACAGCAACGCCGCCATTCTGTCGACCATCGATGGAGATCGGGCCGCCATTTGGAGCGAGCGTTTGTTCTCTAATTTCACAGTTTCCAACTAAACGATCGCCGTACCAGTTGTTATTCTCGCGGCAGCTCAGAGATTTGCTGCCCTTGTCCTTCTCTTTGTCCTTCTCCTTGTCCTGGGCAAATGTACAAATACTTGCTAGGGCCAACAAGGTTGCAATCAGGACACTGCGTCCGACAAACCTAAACATGGCTTTCAATCTCCTTTATTCGTCTGGGGTTTTGTTTCTATGTCCGATATGCGCCCGTCTTATCGTTGTTCTAGAGTGTCCGATACCCGAGCCAAACGACAAGTTGAAGCATATCGGACATGCGGTCTGGTTCTGTTAACTGATTCTTTGTGGCTCTGACGGATAAACACCACTGCGCGAAACGTTGTGGCAGGAAAAGATGCGGGACAGGGAGACGGGGTGAGGGGGAGACGGGGAGACACGGTGACGGGGAGACACGGAGACGGGGAGACACGGAGACGCAGTGACGGGGAGAAACATCACCCCGTCACCCCGTCACCCCGTCACCGCGTCACCCCGTCACCCCGTCTCCCCGTCTCCCCGTCTCCTCGTCTCCCAGTCACCGCGTCTCCCGCTCACGCCGTCTATTCCCTTTGCAGAATCACAATACGTGGAATCCTTTGCAGATCCGGAAGGATGTCGATCAACTTCCAATCATTGTTGTCAACCAGGCGTTCTACAGCTTCACCCTGGTCGAATCCGATTTCCAGAATCAGGTGGCCATCTTTTCGTAGGAATGAGGGTGCGTCCTCGATCAGTCGTCGGATAATTGAAAGCCCGTCAGGCCCGGGACTCAGAGCCACCATTGGTTCATGGTCCTTCACCTCACGTTGAAGACCCGAAATTACATCTGCAGCAACATACGGAGGATTTGAAATGATCAGATCAAACTGCAGCGCGTCTTGTGGTAATGACTCAAAACAATCCGATAGAGTAAACGTCAGCCTGTCGTCTACGCCCTTGTCGATGGCGTTTTGTCTGGCAATCTCCAGGGCGGGAGCCGTCACATCAACCGCAACACCTCGTGCGTTTGGTCTTTCACAGAGCAAGGTTACAGCGATACATCCCGAGCCTGTTCCAATATCACAGATGATTGCTTCAGACTCGCCAATGAATTCCAACGCCGCGGCAACCAACAATTCTGTTTCAGGTCGGGGAATCAAGACTTCCGGCGAGACTCGAAACTCACGTCCGTAAAAGTCCTGTAGACCAGTTATGTATTGGAGCGGCTCGCCCGTTGATCGTCGTTCCACGCTGTCGCGAAAACTGCTGAATTGTTCAGGATCCAATTGGTCTTCTGCATGACTCAGAAGAAATGTGCGGTCTCTGTGGATTACGTGAGCGAGAAGTGACCCCGCCTCACGATGGGATTCAGGCACACCAGCCTTTCGCAAAATCTGCGACGCTTGTTGGATTGCATCTGCAATGGAAATCGTCATGCGCTTCTAATTCGTGTAGTGCCTGCTTGCACACAAAAAGTCCGGAATTCCACTGACGCAGTCGGTGGACGCTTCATATTCAGCCTACAAACTCAGATGACTCATCGCGGACAAAACTCGGGACACCACCGGCTTCAGCCGTGGAGGTTCAATTTTAACCTAATGCTTGGTCTGTTCTTGTCTATCTAGACACCACCGACTTTAGTCGCGTGGAGTTTCAGTCTGCGCCGGTGGTATTCCGCATTTTTGTGCGTCGTTTCTAACGAATCCTAACTGGTCGCTCTCTCGCGTCCAGTCGCTTCGCAAATTGTGCCCGGATTGTCTTTTGTGCCGAAGCCGACTAATCCTATAATGCCGCCCACGACATTGAAGAATTGAAATCGACTCTTGGCTTCTTTGGAAGCCAGCAGCGATTGAACGTTTTTCTCAAATACTTAGAACGAGTCTCGTTCCTCCCGTGAACGTCACGAACCTCCGAACGTAAGTTCGGGGGTTCTGGCGTTATTAAGGGGAGTAGTTTAACAACGTTGGCACCAGAGGGTAATCACCGTGGGAGCACTTTCCAAAAGCCTATTGTTGTTCGCGATGAACTGGCTCGATGCTCAATTGACTCTGGTTTGGGTGCACTTGAATGTGGCCACTGAAGGCAATCGCTTGATGGCTCGCGTTCTGAGCCACGGTGAGATGCCGTTTATGGGCGTCAAACTCATCATCGGCGCCTTCGCAGCCTACATTCTGTATCGCTGTTCCCACTTGCCCCTCGCAAAACACGGCATGACGTTCGTCCTCGCCCTCTACGCCGGATTGATGCTCATTCACGCGGCCACTGGTTGCGCAGCTCTTGGCTGGCAAGGCCCAGTCGTCTTCATCGGCTACCTGGCACACATTCCGCAGTCGCTGGTAGGTCTGATTTCCTAAACCCCGCCTCCAAAAAACGAAACTCTCAGACGGTTTCAAGCGAAGTATTTAGTAGCGTCAAATTAGCCAGTCGAACTGTGGCTTCCTCGCTTGCGGTATGAAGCCCTTCAGTTCTAAATTTGTCATTGCTGCCATCTGGTAAACTACGCTTTTGGCGCAACGAACACTTGTGAGTGGAGCATCTTAGTACCATGCCTGGTGGCAAATCATTTTCGAGAGGGAAGACTTTTATGTACAGACTTTCCGCACGTCAAATCTTACTTATCGCTTTAATCTCAGGTTTATTCGCAGCAGGTGCAGTCGCGGTGGTCGATAGAATTTCTAATCGGTTCCAACCATCGCAGGCAGCCTTGTCGGAAACTGCACCGGCAGGAATCACTGATCCGGCAATGGCAACCGACGAGCAGAACAACATTGAGGTGTACAAAAGTTTGAGCCCCGGTGTCGTTTTTATCCATTCAACTTCTTACGCTCGCGACTGGCTCGGTTTTGTTGAACCACAAGAGGGTTCAGGCTCCGGGTCGATCCTGGACCAGCAGGGTAATATCCTGACCAACTATCACGTGATTGAAGGCGCGCAGAAACTTTCAGTTAGCATGGGTGGTCAGAAAGACTACGCGGCGACGATTGTAGGTGGTGACCCGGATACGGATCTTGCCGTAATTCGTTTGCTCGAAAAACCAGCTGGACCGTTAACAGTTGTTCCCATGGGTGACTCCGACAAACTGGTTGTCGGTCAGAAAGTCTTGGCAATCGGCAATCCATTTGGTCTGGATCGAACGTTGACCACCGGAGTCATCAGTGGATTGCAACGTCCAATACGAGCGCGCAACAATCGCTTAATTGAAGGAGCCATTCAAACAGACGCTTCGATCAACCCGGGCAATTCGGGAGGACCATTACTTGATTCACGCGGACGGATGATTGGCATCAATTCACAAATCCTTTCACCTTCTGGTAGTTCCTCTGGCGTCGGTTTTGCAGTGCCCGTAAGTATTGCGAAACGCGTTGTCCCGCAAATCTTGCAATCAGGCAAGGTCAAACGTCCAAAGCTCGGCATCAGCACCCGTGACGTTTCAGCGATCAGGAGTCAGGTCGATCTTCCAGTATCTGACGGCGTTTTGATCGTTCAGGTGGCTCGGGGTAGTGGCGCTGCAAACGCAGGGTTACGTGGTCTACAGCAATTGGAAAACGGAGACGTGGAACTTGGCGATATCATTCTCGGCATTGACAACGACAAGATCACCAATTCAGATGATCTGTTTCGTGTGTTGGACAAACACCAAATCGGTGAGACAGTGCAAGTGCTGATTCTGCGCGACGGCAGACGGACGAGCGTTCCAGTTAGGTTGATGGAGTCTCCGGATTCAAGGCGGTAAGTGGCAATTCGCGTCCTACGAGAGTTGACGTTTGTTTATTGTGCTTTGTACTTGGTGCTTTGTTCTTTGCTCGTTTTCGAAGTTACAAAGACCAGTACAAAGATCAAAGCACAAAGCTCAAATGCATCAGACCACTCACTTCTTCAACCTAGGCTACGGCTGGCTCTGCAAACACTGTAGCGCCGAGGATACCGAACGCCGGCAACACAATCATCATCATCAACACCATCAACTTCGTGAACGCAAACAGACTGGTCCCGCACTTGCAAGGTGGAGCGATGAAGAACACCACGGTCTAACCTGCCCGCGATGCGGGATCGAAGAACATCTCAGACAGACATTTCACTAACAGTAAGAAGAGGGAGCCTCCTTGGAGTGCGGGGACTTTTCACCGCGTTGGTAAAGGGCGTTGTAGATGCCGAAATTCGCTGTACTAAAGCGGTGACAAGTCCCCGCACTCCAGGGAGACGCCTCTTCCTACAGGTTCTTGTAGTCCCTCAAGCTTCGCCTGATCACATCCAGTGCCTCTTCGCGATCATAGACATCGGCAATCTCAACCTTCTTTGGCGCATCTCCCGGGAACTGTTTGTAGCTGAGA
>DASYRR010000291.1:0-12088 GCA_036004125.1 Pyrinomonadaceae bacterium
AGCCAGTCAACGAAAGAACGCCCGGGCCTATCACGGAGGAGATCTGCGCGGAGTCATTAATCATCTTGGATACTTGAAAGAACTGGGTGTGACCGCGATTTGGTTGACGCCCTGGTGCGACAACTGGAATGGCGTAAAGAACTGTGACAAGCCATGGTGTCCAAGCACTTACTACCATGGCTATCACGCCATCGATTATTACGGCGTCGAAGATCGTTTTGGCAATATGTCGACCCTCCGCGAGTTGGTGAAGACAGCGCACTCAATGGGGTTGAAAGTGATTCAGGATCAGGTCGCGAATCACGTCGGCTCACAACATCCGTGGGCCAATGACCCACCGCTCAACACATGGTTCCACGGCAGTCTGCAAAGACACGAGCTCAATCGATTTCAAAACAGCGCACTCTTGTCGCCGCATGCTAGCCCCTTAGAGGTCAAAAATACTCTCGAAGGCTGGTTCAGTGATGATATGCCGGACATGAATCAGGACGAGCCGGAAGTTGCCCGGTACGAGATACAGAACTCCCTTTGGTGGGTTGGTATGACCGGCATCGACGGGATTCGCCAGGATACGATTCAGTACATACCCCGAACGTTTATTCGCGACCTTAGTGTTGCGCTCCACCGTCAGTATCCGCGTATGTGGATGGTGGGCGAGGTCTTCGAGCGTGATGCGGCTCAAACATCATTCTTCATCGGCGGTCATAAAGGTTGGGACGGCATCGACACTAAACTCGACTCCGTCTTTGACTTTTCTTTGTGGAACGTTTCTCTGGATGTGTTCACCGGAAAGAAACCGATGCGCGCATTGCGCGAACAGCTGAAGTACGACGCGCTCTATCCTGATCCATCACTACTCACCACGCTAACGAATAATCACGATACTCCACGATTCATGTCACTTTCCGGAGCCACACTCGAAGGTGCAATGCTTAATACCGCGCTCATGCTGAGCATGCGTGGCATACCGCAACTCTACTCGGGTGAAGAAATTGCCATGGAAGGCAAAGAGGATCCAGACAATCGTCGCGACTTCCCCGGTGGCTTTCCTGTCGACACGCACAATGCTTTTACAGCCTCGGGAAGAACTCGCGATGAACAACGCATGTGGCAGTGGACGCGCGATTGGATTGCTCTTCGTCGTCAACATTCAGCCCTGCGTAACGGCAGTCTTACTGATCTATTGTGCAACGATAACGTTTTCGCTTTTCTACGGCGCAATAGGGAAGAAACAATGATCGTCGTAATTAACCAGTCGAGCGATCAGGAAAGACTCCTGCTTCCGGCTATTGATCTTAAGGAGGGCATTCGCCTCCAAGCGGTGTTAGGGCCAACGGACAGTGTCATCGTCAAAAACGGATCGATCCCGCTTGCTGCTCCACCAAAAACTGCCGTTGCGTATCAGGTAATCAGATGAGCTTTCAGAGAGCGAGTGGCATACTCCTTCACCCAACGTCTTTGCCTAACCGCTTTGGCGTCGGTGATCTTGGTCCGCATGCATTCACCTTCGCAGACTTTCTCGAATCAAGTGGTCAGCAACTCTGGCAGGTATTGCCCCTCGGCCCGACTGGGTATGGCGACTCACCATATGCTTGTTACTCCGCCTTTGCTGGCAACCCCTTGCTCGTCAGTCCTGACAAACTATTTGAGGAAGGTTTACTTACCAGGCAAGAGCTCGACGACATTTCCGCACTTCCCACCGACAGAGTTGATTTTGAACGAGTGCACACTGCGAAAGATGCTGTGTTGCGCAAGGCTTATGATCACTATCAACACTCCACTGACACTCGACTGCGCAGTGCCTTCGAAACCTTCGTTGAAGAGAACACGTCATGGCTTGACGGTTACGCGCTATTCCGTGCGTTAAAAACAGCTCATGGCGGAGTTGCGTGGACAGATTGGGAGCCAACAATTATTCGCCGCGAGCCGGTTGTGCTTGCGAGTGCACGAAACAAATTACAGGCTGACGTTGAGGCCCATAAGTTTTTTCAGTTTCTCTTTTTCAAACACTGGTTTGCACTGAAGGCTTATTGCAACGAACGTAGGATCAAGTTGATCGGCGATATTCCGATCTTTGTGGCGCAGGATTCGGCGGATGTGTGGACCAATCCTGATCAATTCAAGCTCGACCAGAATGGCCGACCTGTGGTTGTCGCGGGGGTGCCGCCTGATTACTTCAGTGCGACTGGTCAGTACTGGGGAAATCCGATCTACAACTGGGAACGAATGTTGGCAGATGGCTTTCGTTGGTGGATCGAACGCGTCAGAGCGAGCCTGCAAATCGTCGACATCGCCCGAGTCGATCATTTCCGTGGTTTTGCCGCCTGTTGGGAAATACCCGGAGGCGACGCAACTGCTGAACGAGGACGTTGGGTGGAAGCGCCTGGTCGAGAATTGTTCACGACGATTCGCCGAACATTTGGTGAGCTGCCAATCATCGCGGAGGACCTCGGTGTTATCACTCCCGATGTCGAGAAACTGCGCGATGACTTTGGTCTGCCAGGTATGCGTATCCTACAGTTTGCTTTCAGTAGCGACCCCACCAATCTCGATCTACCTCATAACTATCATCGCAATATAGTCGTTTACACCGGCACTCATGACAACGACACAACTGTGGGTTGGTTCAACAGTGTGGCGGGCGAAGGTTCGACGCGAACCGCGCAGCAGATTAAGAAGGAAAGAGAATTCTGCATGCGTTACTTGAATACGAACGGTTCTGAGATTCACTGGGACCTGATACGGGAGGTGTTGGCGTCTGTTGCTGACACTGCCGTCGTTCCGCTTCAAGACCTGTTGGGGTTGGGCACCGAAGCCAGAATGAATTTACCGAACAGCACTAAAGGCAACTGGACATGGCGATTTCAGGAAGGCGATCTGACCGACAAACACTCTGCGCGATTGCGTGAGCTCACCGATCTTTACGGACGTATTGCGCGACCGTCGGTTGAGACGATCAAGTTGGATTAGGTTGGCGCGCGTTTAGTCCGGGCCCGAATGCCTGGCTCCGGAGGAGCCATATGTTTACAGAAATAGGGTCGATTAGAAAAGCAAAGTTCTTAGCCCGCGAAGCGGGCGTAAGCGTAAAGCCTGGGGCGCAAGCCCCAGGAAGACGATTATTGGTCCATGAGAGCCCGCGACAGCGGGCAAAAGCCGTTCAAAATCGACACCTATCGCCCGTTATCACGGGCTCACAATCATTTCGCGCAACCACCCTGGGGCTTGCGCCCCAGGCTTTACGCTTACGCCCGCTTCGCGGGCTAAACACTTCGATCATTCGTTTTGTCGTTTTTCTCTCGTTCGCATCGTCAATCGCAGCTCAAGCTCCCGAAATCCTCAAGGTCGACCCACCCAGCTGGTTTCGCACACATTCAATCAACCCGGTTCGAGTTCTGGTGCGAGGACGTAACCTTTCAGGAGCGCGTGTAACCTCATCCAATCTTCGAATCGGTCCGGCGTCAATCAACTCGTCTGGCACCTACCTCTTCGTCGATGTTCAAATCCCGAGTTTGACTAAGCCCGGCAGCTATCGTCTAAAGATCACTACATCGCGCGGCGCAACGGACGCAGCATTTGAAGTTCTCAACCCGTTGCCGACTGCCGGACGCTTCCAGGGCTTCTCGCCCGATGACGTGGTCTATCTGATCATGATCGATCGTTTCAGCGATGGCGATCAATCGAACAATGATCCACCACAGTCGCAGGGACTCTACGATCGCTCAAACAAGTTTTACTACCACGGTGGCGATTTGCAGGGCGTCATAGATCGCTTGCTGTATCTGAAGGACCTGGGTGTAACAGCCGTGTGGTTAACTCCCTGGTATGACAACTACGATCGACTAAACGAGATCGAACTAAAAGAGGGGAAGCCTTGTACCGGCTTTCACGGTTACAACCCGCAAGACTTCTATGGTGTCGAGGAACACTTCGGCACGCTAGCAAAACTGCAGGAGCTCGTTAACAAAACACATAGTCTTGGCTTGAAGATAATCCAGGACCAGGTCGTAAATCACACCGGCCCTTATCATCCATGGGTAGACGACTCGCCTACACCTACCTGGTTCAATGGGACACGGCAGAAGCATCTCGCCAATGTTTTTGAAACGTGGACATTGCACGATCCCCGTCCCGTCGAAGTTCTGCGAAAGAAGACTATGGAGGGATGGTTTCTCAACTTTCTTCCCGACCTCAACCAGAACGACGGCGAAGTCACTCGTTATCTTATTCAGAACACTCTGTGGTGGATTGGTGTTACTGGTATCGACGGCATTCGCATGGACACCTGGCAATACGTGCCCAACGTCTTCTGGAACAGGTGGACCAGGGCCATAAAGCGTGAATATCCAAGGTTCACGGTTGTTGGTGAAGTAAAAGATGGAGATGTTGTTCACACGGCGTTCTTTCAGGGTGGCGTAGCGCGCGCTGGTGCGGATTCGAGATTGGATTCCTTACTCGACTTTCCGCTCTTCTATCCGATTCGTCACGCATTTGCTGAAGGAAAGAACCTTGATGTAATTCCGAAGACTTTGTCGCGCGACTATCTCTACACAAACCCTGAGATCCTAATGACGCTTTTGGGCGGTCACGACGACGGAAGGTTTATGAGTGAACACGGAGCGACGCTCGAAGGATTGAAACTCGCTAACGCATTTGTTCTAACCACTCGCGGTGTTCCCCAACTTTACTACGGCGATGAGATCGAGATGACGGGCGGCGATGAGCCAACGGCGCGGCGAGACTTTCCCGGAGGCTTTCCTGGGGACAAAAGAAATGCATTCACCAAAGAAGGACGAAGTAAGGACGAACAACAAGCATTTGAATTCATCCGCACAATGGCTCATTTGCATCAACGCCTCGAGCCGTTAAAGCGCGGCAAGCTGATCAATCTTCACGTTTCGGAACAACAGTATGTGTTTGCGCGGAAGTCACCGACTGGTGTTGTTCTCGTGGCCATGAATAACGATACAAAACCCGCGACGATGAATTTCGACGTGTCTCCGGTAGGTTTGTCTGCAGAGTCAATACTGATTGATCGGATTGGGGTGTCGAGCAATGTGGAGGTCAGAAACGGAATGATGACGCTGTCTCTGCCATCACGAGCCGTGGCGGTGCTGGTTAAGGAATGACTTCGAAACCAGTGATGGGGGACTTTTCACTCCGGTAGGAGTGACATGTTTATAGCTACGAGGTACCCAAATAATAACCTCGCCGAAGGCGCCGGAGGGTTTTTTGTGGAAGAGCTATAAACATATCACTCCTCCGGAGTGAAGCATGACCTTGCAGATTGGAAGCTGGAGGAATTGAAGATGCAAAAACCCCGTTTACGCTTTGGCCAGATCTGGAACATGAGTTTCGGCTTTCTTGGCATTCAGTTTGGCTGGGGTCTCCAACTCGCCAATATGAGCGCCATCTACAGCTATCTCGGCGCCAAAGAATCTGACATACCTCTACTGTGGCTCGCAGGTCCCGTGACCGGTTTGATCGTCCAGCCAATTATTGGTGCGCTGAGCGATCGCACGTGGAATTGGTTGGGGCGACGGCGTCCTTACTTTCTTGTCGGCGCGATCCTCTCCAGTTTGGCTCTGTTCTTCATGCCTGATTCAACGAGCGTACGTATGGCTGCGAGTCTACTGTGGGTGCTCGATGCCAGCATCAACGTCAGCATGGAGCCTTTTCGAGCATTCGTTGCTGACAAACTCAATCCGGATCAGCGAACAGCCGGCTTTCTAATGCAAAGCTTCTTCATTGGCATTGGCGCAACGTTGGCAAACACTTTGCCATGGCTCTTTAGATTTCTCGGAGTCAGTGGCCGCACCTCCAGCGGTATCCCGCTCACCGTACAGTACTCATTCAAGATTGGAGCAGTCGTTTTTCTGTTGGCGGTACTCTGGACCGTGTTAACTACCAAGGAATATCCGCCTGAAGATATGGAAGCATTCCAACGAATGAGGGCTGAGCATAGAGGTGTGGTGGCATTGGTGAAATCCCTGGTGTTGGAAATCCTCGCAGCAATTCGCGAAATGCCCGCCACGATGAAGCAGTTAGCGTTCGTGCAGTTGTTTACCTGGCTTGGGCTTTTTTGTATGTGGTTGTTTTTTGGACTAATGACTTCCTATCACGTATTTGGAGCTTCCAGTCCGGAGGATGCTCGTTTTCCTCTTGGAGGTGAGTGGGGTGGGATCTGCTTTGCGGTTTATTCAGTAGTGACGTTCGTGGTCGCGTTCCTCTTGGCAAAGATCGCGGCCGTTACTAGTCGAAAGACAGTTCATGCGGCATCGCTAATCTGCGGTGGTTTGGGCTTACTTTCCGTCTATGTGATACACGACAAATGGACCTTGCTAATAACGATGGTCGGAGTAGGCATCGCCTGGGCTTCGATCTTATCAATGCCTTACGCAATCTTATCCGGAGCTTTACCTCCACATCGAATGGGAATTTACATGGGAGTTTTCAATTTCTTCATTGTCATTCCTGAAATCTTTCAGGCTTTAAGTTTTGGCCCGATTATTCGAGCAGTGTTTGGAACTGAGAACCATAATGCGCCGCTTTATATGGTGATGACTGGTGGCGCCTTCATGTTACTGGCGGCACTTCTAGTTGCGCGGGTGGAAGACGTCACCGATCGCAGAGTGGCGGAAGACCTGGTTTTGAAAGCTGATCAAGAAGAGGTGTTTACGATTCCGGAAGGAGTGCAACCAGTTCCGAGCACCGGTTTGCTAGATCAGAAATGAAATAGGACAACTGGAACCCATGCCTAAGTGCCGATCTCCGCTCAACATCTGGATCTGCTTGATACGTCGACGTGCAATACGCTTAACTAGAATTCTGTTACTGGGTCTCGTGCTCAGCATCTACACGACTTCCTGGAGCGGCATCGCCCAGACGTCACGCGATGTTTCGAAAGAGTCCGCCCGCCTCACACGCGACTGGGTCCGCGACGGTGTGATCTACGAAGTCTATCCACGGGCATTTTCCACGCAAGGAAATTTCAACGGCATCACAGCCCGTCTCGATGACCTCAAGTCACTCGGTGTCACGATTCTCTGGTTAATGCCAATTCACCCGATCGGTCAAGAGAAGAAGAAAGGAACTATTGGCAGTCCTTACGCCGTGCGTGATTACTACGGAATCAATCCGGACTATGGCACGACCGACGACTTGAAGCGTCTCATACGCGAGGCCCACGCACGAGGGCTCAAAGTGATCATCGACATCGTAGCCAACCATACGTCGTGGGATAGCGTGTTGATGAAGCATCCCGACTTTTATAAACGCGACGCTAAAGGCAACATTACTTACCCTTACGACTGGTTCGACATCGCTGCGTTGAATTACACCAACCAGGAATTGCGTCGTTACATGACTGACATGCTTAAGTGGTGGCTGCGTGATTTTGACCTGGACGGCTTTCGGTGCGATGTTGCGGGCGAAGTGCCGACTGATTTTTGGGAGCACGCTCGAGTTGAACTCGAGAAGATCAAACCCGACATTATGATGCTTGCTGAAGCACACAAGCCGGAGCTTCTGGTGAGAGCTTTTGATCTGGATTATTCCTGGCCGTTGCACAGCGCTTTGACTAGAGCGCTTCAGGGAAGTTCGCAAGCCTCTGAGGTACGCGAGGAATGGGATAAGGAAGTAAAAGAAAGTCCTCGCGGTGCACTGCACATGCGGTTCTCTGACAATCACGATGAGCGCCGAGCAATTGCACGTTTCGGTGAACCCGCTGCTCTGGCCGCTTCAGCATTTGTGTTTACACTCGATGGGACGCCAATGCTTTACAACGGTATGGAGGTTGGAGACACCACGGAATCGGGTGCGCCTGCTCTATTCGACAAGCTTCCAATCTTTTGGTCCGTGGGAGAACGTCGGCCGGAGTTTCCCCGCTTTTACAAACAGATTACTGCCCTGCGTCGTGAGAGTGAAGCACTAAGACGTGGCTCGTTGGAGTGGCTAAAGAATTCCGACGAGTCTCGAGTATTAACTTACTTGCGTCGATCAAGTAATGAGGAAGTGTTCGTAGCTATCAACTTTTCGAATCGACCGTTCTTTGGATCGGTTGAAGGAGCTACCGGAACGTACGTAGATATCGCGCCAGACGTGGGCCAGCCGTTGCCGCCTGACGATTTGACGGGTCAGAGTCTTAGTAAGCGAAAACATACCGTGGGACTGCCGGCGTTGTCGCTGGATGCGTGGGGATATCGGATATTTCGTCGTGGACGTTAGCAGTAGTCAACAGTGATGAAGACCACCCGACAACTGTACAGAACCAGGAGCGAAGCGACTGCACGCAAGAGATCTGGATGTCCGATATGCTTTAGCTTGTCGTTATGGTTCATAAGTTGGTGCGAGGCTTTGTGTTGGCATCAACGACAAGCTAAAGCATATCGGACATCCTGCGTGCAGTCGCTTCGCTCCTGGTTCTGTACTGACGTTCATCGAGTGCTCATCAGTTTGCTCGCTGGAGCAATAGGCTATCAAATGGCATTGGCGCAACCGGCGAGTAACTTGCTGTCAGATGGTTCGGGAGCTGACGCACATTGGCTCAGCGCCGCAAAGAACGGTTTCGGAACCAGCAACTCGCTACGCTCAAAAGTTTGGTTCACGCTCACTGACGGTGTGCTTTCGGAGGTGTACTACCCGACAGTTGATGTTCCGAATGTTCAGTGTCTTCAGCTGATCGTTGTTACTCCGGAAGGAAAAGTTGAGACAGAAGCTTCCGACACCAGCCATTCGATCACGCTGACTGACAATGCTAACTCGCTCAGCTTTCGCCAGGAGAACGCTTCAAAGACCGGAGACTATACTGTTTCGAAGCACTACGTTACAGATCCAGGACAGAATAGCTTGCTGGTGCATGTCGTATTCAAATCGACAGTCAGCGAGTCGCGCCGCTACAAACTCTACGTCTACTATGATCCTTCACTTAACAACAGCGGCATGCACGATTCTGCCTGGTCCGAAGATAACGCGTTGCTGGCTGTCGACGGCAACAAGGCTTCGGCGTTGATAAGCAAGCCGGCATTTGTTGAGACGACCAACGGCTATCTTGGAAGCAGCGACGGCTTGTCGCTGCTGCGTAGTGGAAAACCTCGAGCAACACAGGGTCGGGTATCGGACGGAAATGTTGTGCAGGTTGGACAAGTAGGATTAGCGAACAACCACATGTCGTTTACGCTGGCGCTGGGATTTGGGAGGAACACTACCGAAGCGAGAACCAGCGCGAGAGCTTCGTTGACGAGAGGGTTCGATGTAGTTCGCAGAGAATATGAATCAGGCTGGAACGCCTACACGAGCAAGTTGCCCGCTGTCGCGAAGAAACATCAGCGCCAGTTCAATATGGCGGCGATGGTGTTGAAGGCTCTGGAAGATAAAACCTTTCGCGGAGCAATCATCGCCTCACCGTCAACACCGTGGGGCGGTGGACCCAATGCTAACGAAGCGACGACGAGTGGATACCACGCGGTGTGGTCGCGCGATCTTTATCAGGTTGCCACTGCATTTCTTGCGCTTGGAGATCGGCAAACAGCAAATCGCGCGCTCGACTACGTTCTTAATATCCAACAAAAGAGCGACGGGAGCGTTCCTCAGAACACCTGGGTTGATGGACGACCAATCGGTGGAGGCGTGCAGCTCGATCAAGTTGCACTCCCTATCGTGCTTACATATCAACTAGGAAGATTCGACAAAACGACGTGGTTGAAACACATCAAACCAGCTGCTGAGTTCCTGATTCGAAATGGACCCGTCACCAATCAAGATCGTTGGGAAGAAAAATCGGGATATTCACCAGCGACCATAGCAGCTGAAATTGCTGGATTGGTGTGCGCGGCTCATATCGCTGCGCTACACCACGATACCAACCGGAAAAAAAGTTATCTCCAAACAGCCGATGAATGGGCGAGACGCGTTGACGAGTGGACGGCCACATCCAACGGTCCCTATGGTGACGGCAACTACTATCTGCGAATTAGTGACAAGGGACATCCGAACGAGAATTCTAGTATTGAGATCAACAGTGGCGGGGGCACCTACGATCAACGAGAAATAGTTGACGCAGGTTTTCTCGAGCTGGTACGACTCGGAATCAAGAGTGCCAATGATCCACTAATCACCAAGTCACTCACAGTGGTGGATAAGCTTATCAGGGTGAACACTCCCAACGGTCAAGGCTGGTACAGATACACCCACGATGCATACGGCGAGCAGTTGAATGGACTACCCTACGATGGCCGCTCCGGAATCGGTCGTCTTTGGACCCTCTTAACCGGCGAACGAGGTGAATACGAGCTTGCAGCAGGTGAACCCGCGCTGGCGCGTTTGCGTATCGATTCGATGGCCGCGTTTGCGAACGACGGGTGGATGATTCCCGAGCAAGTCTGGGACCGAGAGCAAGATGAAATTCGCGTGGACTCAGGTACCGGTTCGGCTACACCGCTCGCTTGGTCGCTGGCCCAATTCATACGCCTCGTGATGAACACGAAAAGTGGAAGCAACATTGAGACGCCCGGGCTAGTTGCTGAGCGATATTCCAGGAATCGAAAAACAAAATGACCAATCGAAATAATACGGGTTTGGTATTTGCCGCTGACGTTGGCGGTACGCACATTCGTGCCGCCGCAGTGGATCAAGACGGGAAAATTCTGCTTCGTACTAAGGAGAATACTCCACAGGCTAATGACCCTGACGAAATCGTTCGGGCGTTGGTAAACGCGGTGCGCGAAGGTGAGAAGCTGGGGATTGCCAATGAGATCACAGCGGTGTCAGTAGTCGTTCCCGGCACAGTTGATGTTGAGAAAGGCATGGTAGTGAGGGCGCCCAACGTGCCTTCGCTGAATGGGTTTCAATTAACCGATGCTCTGAGTTCTCAACTCACTCGATCTGCGTTAATCGAAAACGATGCCAACGCTGCCGCTGTTGGTGAGATGTGGCTGGGCGCCGGTCGCGGAAAGCGAACAATTGTTTGCGTCACACTTGGAACGGGAGTCGGCGGTGGAATTGTTCTCGACGGAAAACTGTGGCGCGGTGTAGACGGCGCAGCGGCCGAAATAGGTCACATGTGCGTCGATCCGTTTGGAGGCGTTGCTTGTGGTTGCGGCAGCCGTGGATGCCTCGAGGTCTATGCTTCCGCTACAGCGATTGTTCGGATGACTCGCGAAGCAAAGCCGCGGTATCCAGACTCAGTCCTGGATGAAAAGGAAGATCTGACGTCGCAGATAATCTTCGATGCCGGGGTTGCTGGTGATGAGCTCGCGCTCGAAGTTTTTCGTCGCATGGGCGTTTATCTTGGAATAGGCTTGGCGAATCTGATCAACATCCTGAATCCGGAAATGATTGTAATTGGTGGTGGACTCGCGAACGGTTGGCAATTGTTTGAAAAGAACATGCGCCAGCAGGTGGCGGAACGCGCGTTTCCGTTGCTCGCCGCGCGTGTGCAAATTGTAGGCGCGGAATGTGGTGATGATGCGGGTTTGCTGGGTGCTGCTCGACTTGCTTTTGATGCGTGATGCCTTTCTCTCATTCAGTGAGTAAAGGGTTTAACTTTAGTGGTGCCCGTGGAAGAGTGGGCGCGCAGGTGCTGGGAGCGCAGGCGTCTCGCCTGCCGTCAGTCGCCCACCTCGAAATCTTGAATTAATCTAAGTAGTTTGTAGGCCGAGGTTGGCAGGCGAGGACGCCTGCGGTCCCAGCATTACGGAGCGTGGTTCATCGAAGGCGTCACTAAAGGGTTACGGAGAAGACTGATGGATCGAAGAAGATATAAATCTGCCGAGCACCGTTAAGAACGGTTCGCTCTCAGGCACTCGAACATGGTGAAAAACATACCTTCAATCGTAGCACTCGTAGTGGTTTTTGCTGTCGCATCTTTCGCGCAAGACATCACCACTCTCGATAAGATTGGTCCGATAACCAGCTTCGAAAAGACCGACAAGACCGTCACGTTTCACTGCAACGATAATTCCACAGTTCAGTTAACAGTAATGGCTCCGGATCTCGTTCGTATTCGCACGAGCTTTGCCAAACTGTTACCCAGCAGAGACCACTCCTGGGCCATCGCCAAAACCGACTGGACGACGCCGCGCTGGAGTCTCAA
>DASYRR010000292.1:0-85546 GCA_036004125.1 Pyrinomonadaceae bacterium
GCAACGTCGTGAACTAAGAACTGTTGCGGATCCTTGAGCGCGGCAAACATCTCGGCGATCTCCTCAGCCATTGTCGCCAGTTGATCGCCCGTAGCGCGTTCCGCCGCCAACCCCGCGGCGCCAACCTCGAGCACCGAACGAGTTTCAAACATGTGGTCGTAGCTAAACCCGTGCAGTTCAGCCAACAAACGCAAGGGTTCGCTATCGAGAGCGGGCGGGCCGTCAACAATAAAGGTGCCTGCGCCCTGTCGTGACTGCAAAACACCCATAGATATCAATGAACTCAAGGCAGCGCGCAATGACGGCCGGCTAATTCCCAATTGCTTTGCCAATTCACGTTCTGGCGGAAGCCGGTCACCCGCCTTTAACTCGTCTCGCTTAATAAGCTCAAACACTCGCGCAACCACTTGATCAGTATTCTGCGAAGAACGAACCGGCTGAAGGATCTGCAAATGGGCTACGTTCGAATTGGTCATAACAATTTGCGCTCGTTAGGCGCACTTATAATACCAATTGGCTTAGATGGTCAAGAGGTTTTACAGGGAATTTACCGGTAACGGTCAAAATCTTTGTAGCACGAGCGGGCAAAAGTGTGGGTCATTTAGGCCTTCAAAATCTGTATTGTTCAAACCAAAGGCGGCGGTGGGGTGATGGCGTGACAGGGAGACGGGGAGAGGCGGTGACGGGGAGACGCGGTGACGGGGTGACGCTGTGACGGGGTGGTGACGGGGTGACGCTGTGACCGCGTGCTTATCGTGGTCCGTCCTCAATATCCGACCTTCTCCTTCCTAACGCGCCGTCTCTCCGCGTCACCGTCTCACCGTCTCACCGCGTCTCCCCGTCTCCGTGTCTCCCCGTCTCCGTGTGTCTCCCCGTCTCCGCATCCCCCGTCACCGCCCTCGCCCCGCTTGCCAAAAACTCCCCGTCCTGCCCTTCAGCGATTTGTTCATAAACTTTTCGTTCATGATCAAGAAAGCGCCAAGACCGTGAAAATCGTTTGTGGCCCGCTTTCTGCCAAAGTAATAGGCGAGATCGGCGACGTTGGTTCCCTCGCAAATATCGATAATGTTTGTCATGCCGTCGGAATCGAGGGAGATCTTTGTCAGAACTCCGGCGTAGCCTTTCTTCGCGACATTCACATAACTCTTAGGAACGTAACCACGCTCCGCTGCTACGGCGGTGACAAAGGTGTACATACTTGAGCTGGATGTTTCCATCCAGTTTGCGGGATCCTGACCTTTGTCGACGATCTGATACCAGAGTCCTGACTGCTTGTCCTGATAATTCGCCCAGGCTTTAACAAGTTGATTAAGTTGGGCCATCAGCTTAGGCCTTGCAGCGTGGTTTTTAGGGAGCAACTCCAGCACTTCGATTAGCGTCATTCCGAACCAGCCCATGGCCCGGCACCAAATGTAGGCTGAGTGTCTTGTTTCTTTGTCGGCCCAGGTCGATTGGCCACTTTCGTCGTAGGCATGAAACATCAAGCCAGTCTTCGGATCGTTTAAGTGACCTGCGTAGACGAGTAATTGTTTGGTGGCTTCGTCGTTTGCGTAGCTGCTGTCGCCAAATAAATTTCCATACCGCACCAAGAACGGCATCGACATAAACACTCCGTCACCCCATAGTTGCCATTCGCGACTTTTGCTGGCGGCGTGCCAAAAACCACCGTCTTTTGTGCGTGGGTAAGTGTTGAAGCGCAGGCGAATTCGATCGGCGGCCAATTTGTACTTCGGCTCTTTCGTTTCCTGGTAAAGGAGCAGAAGGAGATTTCCGGGAAGCATACTGTCAAGATTGTCGTACTTGATCTGACTGACAACGCCTTGTGCGTTTGTATTTGTAACCACACCATTTTCATCGAGGTGAGAATCAACCCAATCCTTAATGTACTTGAGATATCGAGGCTCGCGGGTTCTTTTGTACACGAGATATTGGCCGTACAAGTAGAGTGATTTCGCGTAACCCCAGGCACCCAGATCTTTGGCGGTGGGATAACGTTTCATCGTCGACTCCACCATAGCGACTGACAGATCAGTTGGTTTTGAGTTCTTCGATCTGGAGGCAACCTCAGAATGGTTTAAGAAAATCAGCAGGATTACGATGGTTAACAACGTTCGTTTCATTTGACCCTCTATGGATTCGAATCGTTACAAAAGTCCCGAGTGTCAGGCACGCTTATTTGTATGGTCGCTGCTTGGATGAGGTCAGTACCGAAACGCGGTAGCGTCGGGTCCGTAACTTAACTAAGCCATCACAGCAATGCGGACCCGACGCTACCGCGTTTCGGTACTGACCTCATCCAAGCAGAATCACCATATGCCTTGCCTCAACTCTAAAATCGGAAGCGCATTCGAAAAACTTGTCACGTTACCAAGGGGCTGTGCTAATTTATGGGCCTACAAATAGCAATCGAATCCCCCAAATCGTGTTACCGGTAACAAACCGAAACGCGAACAATAGGTTGATGCGGAATTTGTTGTCAACGCTTTTGAAATCGGAATGCGTTCAACGTCCCAAAACAGCTAGAGACTCCAGGAGAGAAGCAATGACCAAGTCTCGTAACGGAAAAGAGAAGCAACAATCGCACGACGCAAGTCGACGCAAATTCCTAAAAGGCGTGGGCATCGCAGGGGCAGGCGCCGCGGTTGTCGACAAGTTGTGGGTTGAAGCCGCAGCGAAAGAAGCACAAACAGGCAGTCCCAAAAGTCTGAGCGGTACTGTCAAACTCGTGCTCGACGTGAATGGCAAAAAGCGTTCAGTGGACGTGGAACCGCGCACCACACTGCTGAATACTTTGCGGAATCATCTTGAACCGGCTGTCACTGGGCCAAAATTGGTTTGTGATGCGGGCACATGTGGCGGCTGCACCGTTTTACTCGATGGCAAACCCGCTTACTCGTGTTTAGTGCTTGCAGTTGACGCAACCAATAAGAAGATCACAACCGTCGAGGGACTTGGCACTCCTGAGAATCTCAATGCCGTCCAAACAGCGTTCGTGGAAAACGACGCGCTGATGTGCGGATTCTGCACACCCGGATTCGTGACCACAATATCCGCGTATCTCAAGAAGCATCCGAATCCATCGCTCGCAGAAGTTCGTGAGGCATGCAAAGGAAACTTCTGTCGTTGTGGTACCTATCCACGAGTGTTTGAAGCTGCCTTAGCCGCGGCGAAGAGCCGAAAGGTTTAACTAGCCAGGAATTTTCGGAGATCAGTCATGCAACAGCAACAACCGGCACCGAAACCAAAAAAGAAAGTTAAGGTTACGCGCACCGTTAATGGCATCGAGCAAGAGGTCGAAATCGAGGTCGATGCTGACACCGGACCAGGCTGGGGACCAAACGACAAGCACACACTACTCAATCATCCAATGACTCGTGTGGATGGACCGCTAAAAGTCAGTGGCGTTGCTCGTTATACGCATGACATGCGTCTCCCCGGAATGCTCTACGGTCGTTTCTTACGATGTCCACATGGTCATGCCCGCGTTCAGAGCATTGATACTAGCGCTGCCGAAAAGATTCCTGGCGTCGCGGCAGTCATTCAAGCACCGCTAACGGAACTGCGATTCGGCGGTGCTCCTGTCGCGGCGGTCGCGGCAAAGACTCCGGAGATCGCGGCAGATGCTGTACGCGCCATTGTTGTTAAGTATGAGGTTCTGCCACATGTCGTACACGCACGCGCAGCCATCGCTCCAAACGCTCCGAAAGTAGTCCAAGACGAGAAAGAGGCGAATCTTCAGTCCAAAGCTACCCGTGGAGATTTGTCCAAGACTGAAGCTGCTTTTGCAACAGCTGACGTGATCGTTGAAGAGGAATATATCTCCGCACGTATTCATCACGCCTGCCTGGAAACACACGGCATGGTTGTGGATTACAGTGGTGGTGATACAGCTACCGTTTACGCGTCGACTCAAGGGACCTTCACGATTCCAAAAGACGCTGCCGCCGCGCTAGGACTACCCGAGACTGCAGTCACTGCGATTGTCCAGCACATGGGCGGCGGGTTCGGTTCAAAGTTTGGCATCGGCGTCGAAGGAATGCTGGCCTGCAAACTTTCGAAACAAACAAAGACACCGGTCAAGCTAATGCTTACGCGCCACGACGAGTTTGTGATGGCTGGAAATCGATCCGGTTCATGGCAGAAGTTGAAGGGAGGTGTGAAGAATGATGGGACCCTCGTAGCAGTGCAGGCTCGTCAATACCGGCTGGGCGGCATCGGCCAGGGATCGCAGGCTGGACAACCATATATCTATCGGGCAGGCGAATCGTATCGCGAAGTTTTCGCGCTTCACACAAATGAAGATTCATCGATTGCAATGCGTGCGCCCGGCCACCCGCAAGCTTCGTTTGCGATGGAATCGTTGATGGATGAACTGGCCCACAAGATCAAGATGGATCCGGTGGCTTTCCGCAAAAAGAATTTGGCTGATCCCGTTTATCACCGCCAACTCGATCGCGGTGCGAAAGCAATTGGCTGGGAACGAAGAAACCCAATCGCAGGCGGCAATCCCGGTCCGTTTAAGCGCGGGTTAGGTTCCGCTGTCGGGACCTGGGGCGGCGGTGGAAATAACCAGTGCAAAGTCGATGTCACTATTACTCGCGATGGCGCCGTGACGGTTGCCGTGGGCACACAAGACCTCGGTACTGGGACGCGAACATTTACGCGGGCCATTGTCGCCGAAGAGCTTGGCTTGCAAATAACCGACGTTAAGGAAGAGATTGGCAATTCGAAACTCGGCGGGGCAAATTCTTCAGGCGGATCAACGACAGCTGCGTCGTTGTCTCCATCTGTGAAAGACGCCGCGTACAAAGCTCGTATGATGTTTGCTGAAAAAGTTGGGCCTTTACTCGACGCGAAACCCGAAGAGATCACCTTTGCGGGAGCCAAAGTTAACGGCAAGGGAAAAATGATTACGTGGAAAGAGGCTTGCGCTGCTTTGCCGGCTGCCGGAATAACAGCGCATGGTGAGTGGCGTTCAGATCTTCAGGCTACAGGTATTCATGGAGCATCGTTCGCAGAAGTTGAAGTCGATGTGGAGACCGGACACATCAAGCCGATCAAGATGGTACACGTTCAAGATGGCGGTTTGCCGTTGAATCGTCTAACGCTTGAGAGCCAGATCAACGGCGGCATGATTCAGTCGCTGGGAATGGCTTTGTGGGAGGGTCGAGTCATGGATGCGGATCTCGGCATGCAACTCAACCCGGGGTTCGGAGACTACAAACTGCCGGGGTCGCTTGAAATTCCGGAACTAATCCCAATCATCGACGATGACGATAAGCGCGAACAGGTAATCGGAATTGCTGAAGGTTGCATCATTCCGGCGCTGGGTGCGGTGGTCAATGCAGTCTTCAGCGCTTGCGGAGTGCGAGTCCGTGAGTTGCCGATAACGCCAGACAAGATTTTGATGGGTTTGATGAATAACCAGAACGTCGCGTGAAATTGGATCAGCCACGGATAGACACAGATGAAACGGATAAGAAATGGCTGATTGAGACTGAACACAGGCACTCAAGAGATTTGTGTTCCAAAACCTTGGTTTCTTATCCGTGTTATCCGTTTTATCTGTGGCCAATTAGGAGAGGACAAAATGAAAGCCTTCGAGTGGACGAATCCAACAACGGTTGACGAAGCCATCCAACTGCTCAAGTCACAAGCATCTGTGGACATCGATGAAGCACCGCGACCGATTGCGGGTGGCCAGGATCTACTCACCACAATGAAGGACTACACCAGCCGACCAACACGTCTGGTGAATTTGAAGAACATTCGCGGACTGAACCGTTTGTCCCTCGACGCTAAAGGGCTGACGATCGGCGCCCTCATAACTTTGAGCGAGCTTGAAGTTCACCAGGGGACGCGCAGGTTCATGCCTGGACTGACGCAAGCAGCGCAATCGGTCGCAACCCCCCAAATCCGCAACCTTGGGACGATCGGCGGCAATCTCTGTCAGCGACCACGCTGCTGGTATTTCCGTCTTGAAGAGGTGATTTGCTTCAAGAAGGGTGGATCTGAATGCTACGCCGAATCGGGTGAAAACAAGTACCACGCAATCTTTGGTGGCGGACCCTCGTACATTGTGCATCCTTCCGATATGGCGCCAATGCTGATGGCGTTGAGTGCACAGTTGACGATTGTTGGTCCGGAAGGTAAACGCATGGTCCCAATCGAGAAGTTTTTCACGTTGCCGGCGGACGGAAACGTTCGGCGCGAGAACGTACTTAAGAATGAGGAGATCATTACTGAGATCTTTGTGCCGGCTTCACCTCTTGCTGCACATTCGACTTATCTGAAATTCAAAGAGCGGGAATCGCTCGACTTTGCGATCGTTTCTGTCGCAGCAGCGCTGGACTTATCAGGTAAGACGGTCAAGGATGCTCGAATTGTTTTGGGCGGCGTGGCCCCAATACCGTGGCGAGTTCCAGCAGCGGAAAAGTTTTTGGTTGGCAAGACACTTAGCGACGAGGTGTTGAAAGAGACCGGCAAGATTGCCGTCACCGGTGCGCAACCATTAGCGAAGAACAAGTACAAAGTTCCATTGACGCAGACGTTGGTGCGACGCGCGTTGGCAAAGGCTGGTGGGGTTAGTTTGTAACAAAAGGACGTATCCACAGATTACGCCGAATCTGTTTATGAATGCATCAGGCTCAGTCATTTTCTTTTTAATCTGTGTAATCGGTGGATAACTCTGAGGGATAAGCGATGACAGAAGACAAACCAAATACAGAAACGATCGCGGCAGTAACGACCATTCAGTCGCCCTTCTGTGGCCAGTTGCGTTCGAAGAAGTACTTCATGCTTGATCGCCTGGCGACAAGTGCGGAAGACTACATTGACGGTGCCAACCACGTCTGGTGTTGCGAAACGCAGGAAGTGATCGGTCCGGATAATCACAGCGTGAGTCCTGAGAATTGCACTCCCGGTAGGTCGTGCTACAGCTCTGCGGTGAAGAATGACTGATGACACGATCTCAGATCTCAGATCTCAGAATGATACGGATCGGAAGGCATCTAATTTGAAATCTGAGATCTGAGATTTGAGATCTGAGATTTTGAGTGCTAACTTAGTCCCGGAGGGCAAGAAGCAATGCGAAAAGTTCTATTCATCCTGATGGCAATAGTAGTTGCCGTGAGCGCTTTTGTTTTCACTTCACGTGCCGAGAACGTGAGTCTACGTGGCGACTATGTTGAGGTTCGCACAGCCAGCGTGTTCGCCGGAGCATGTCACTATAACGGCGAAGTGACGACCACTGGACGTGAGGCAATGATGGCGTGGAATGTTACTTCCGGAAAATGGCAGGGCGTTGATCTGAGCGGTGTTCGCGTGATGGCGATCATCAGCTCCGAAGCGAGTCTCGGCGACAAAGATGCTGCGCGGCAATCTGAGATAGTTATCGATAGCGCATCGCGTTCACAGTCGTTGGCCATGCTCAATGCGATCAAAGAAAAATATGCCGGATCGCTGGGTAACATCGTAAAGGTTAGGAATGCGCCGATAAAATTTGTTCGCGAAGGCAAGACTTACGCAGTCGCCGCCGACACTGCAACCATGAACGTCGAAGCGATGCCCAATGACCTTTGCTGCAAGATGCCAAACCTCGTTTGGTATACACCACTGGTCGGCCTTGAGAATCGCAAGGTCGGTTACACGACTAACGCTTCGTACTCCGGAAACACCGTCAGCGAGCAGTGGAGTCGATCAGGTGAGAACAGCGCTTTCTACGGAAGCTTTTCGTTGTAACAGGAACTACACTCGGATCTAAACACGATGCCACCGGATGCTTTCGGTGGCATTTTTTCTTCTAATCTTCAGACGCTGTAACCACCGCAATACACTGGTGCCAAGACACGGTAGAGAACCCGGACTCCACGCGGCTAAAGCCGGTGGTGTCCGGTCTTTTTTACTGTTCCTGGCGCGTTGTGATACTGGCCCCAGCTCCACTAGGTCACAGCGTCGAAAGCCACACCGGTGAGATATTTATTGACTCTCACGCGCGAGAGTCTTAAAACTTAACCAGTTGCCGCTTCTCATCGACTGTAGGTGTACGAGAAGTTCAAACAAATCGATGGCACCCATCCGTGGCGTAATGTTAGTCCGGATGGCTACGTGGACTATCGTGTCCGCTATCGTCCTCACGGACGCGTTCTCTTCTTCAACTTTCCGCTGGCAAAAGAGATGGGGCTGGTTCCCGTCGATGCTCCCTCTACCATCAACAAAGAACTCGAAACGGCCATCCTCGAGACATTCTCGCTGTTGATAATCAATGAATACGACCTGCAACAAAACAAAAAGTACCCGGCAGATTCGATACGACCTCAGCTGTATATGGCAACCCGGTACTTGCAAACTCAACACAAAAATCGACAGGGCAAAACCTCAGGCGACGGTCGGAGCATCTGGAACGGTTACTTAAGACATGAAGGGTTGACCTTCGACATCTCCAGTCGAGGTACGGGAGCAACTATTCTGAGTCCAGGGGCGCAAAAGACCAACGGGATAGTGCAAACCGGCGACGAGACCCATGGTTACTCATCAGGACTTGCCGAACTGGACGAAATGCTTGGCAGTGCCGTGATGTCAGAGATCTTTTACCGGCAAGGAATCCCGACGGAACGCTGTCTGGCAGTGATCGGATTTAGCGATGGAACGGCAATAGGAGTAAGAAGCGCCCCAAATCTAATACGGCCGGCTCACATATTCCGCTATTTGAAGCAAGGCCGTCACGGTGAGCTAAAAGCATCGATCGACTATTTCATCGATCGCGAAGTCGACAACGGCATCTGGAAGTTTTCGCGGCGTAATGGCACCCCTTACTCGCAGGCGCTCGATTATTTCGCGCGTTCGTACGGCAAACTGGCTGCGGTACTTGAAGAAGAATATATCTTCAACTGGCTAGCGTGGGATGGAGATAACATTCTGGCGAGTGGGGCCATTCTTGATTACGGATCCATTCGTCAGTTTGCCGCTAAGCACGATAAATACAGGTTCAAGGACGTCGATCGTTATTCTGCATCATTGTTGGAACAACGCCGCTGGGCCCGTACGCTAGTCCAAGTCTTCGCACAAGCGATGGCTTTTGCTGAATCAGGCAAAAAACAAAATCTAAAGCACTTTAGCAACGCCGAGTGTCTAAAAGTCTTCGACGAAGCTTTTGAAGCTGAAAGAGGTTATCGAATTCTCTGGCGTATAGGTTTTGATCAGGAACAAATCGACCAACTGCTTGAACACGCGCCCAGTGAGATCAAAGACTTTCACAAGGCTCTGAGCTACTTTGAAGACTTGAAAATATCTAAAGGCATTGAGCGTCTGCCAGACGGACTTACCCATAAACCGATCTTTCTCATTCGAAATCTGTTGCGTGTGTTGCCTGCTTACCTTGTGGCGCAGGCAATTCAGAATGTGAACGAAGAGAATGCGTACATGCCGGCAGAAATATTTTGCCGCGTTATGGCGGCGTCATACGCTCGGAACAAGGATCTCAAACTGACTAAGACGCGTATCAAGCAAGTCACAAATCTGCAGCAGAGTTATTTGAAACTGATTGCAGCGTTGGGCAAGCCCTTTGACGAGGTTTTGAAGACAATTCAAAATCGCTCAGCCATTATCAATCATCGTCATCGCATTACGGGTGATGCGTTGGTGCTCATTATTGAAGAATGTCTGGCAATGAAAGGCAGGATCAGAGTTAACGGTCTGCAGGAAGCGCTCGAAGCGTTCATCGATTCGCAGGTACTAATACCCGGCAAATGGCAGCCGGTGCAGGCGGAATGCCTACCAGAAAAGACTCTCAAGACTCAACTATTACTGAAGATCCAGGCAAATCTGGAGGAGTATAAGGAGTCGATCTGAATAGCAGATTGCAGATTTTGTGTCCGATATGCGTCTGTCTTGTCGTTGTCTAACCAAATTGAGCCGCAGATGAACGCGAATAATCGCTGATTCAGAAAAGCATTTCTGAACCTACTGTTTGCCAGGCGCCTAGTTCAAGCTTCCGCGCGCTCGTTGAAGTGCCGTCCGTAAGGAAGGGGCACCTCTTGTTCAAGTCAAAGGCAAGATGCTATAAGCCGTCGACTTACAACACGATCTTCTAAAACCAATTGAACCAATTTGTGTTGCCCGAGGTAACTAATGCGTAGCTGCCTATTCTTAGTTCTCGCTCTCATTATCGTCATTACAACCACGACACTCGCTCAGCAAAACATTCCTGACTTGCGTAAGTCTTCGCTTAAGTCTGCAACTCCCTCTGACGAAATTGTTCGTCTCGACGTCAACAACGATGGCAAACCAGACATTCTCGAGCGGTGGTGGAATGGAAAACGCGTGCGGTGGCTGGATGAAAATGGGGACATGCAACCAACCGACACTCGCGGCGATCAAGTAGGTGATGTACTGCAGGTCGACAAAAACGGTGACGGACTTTACGACGGCCCAAACGATATGAACATCAAATGGGCCGACAACGACGGCGATGGACAGGCAGACCTCGAAGCATTTGTCACTCAGCCACCGGAATGGGGACCCGATAAATTCAACGCCGCAGAGTCTCATTGGATGGTTTTCATTGACGTAGAAAAGGACGGCGTTCTCGGTTGGCTCGACTGGACAAAGTTTGATTTTGCCAACGACAACTGGGGTTACACTGGAACTTCCGATTGGCTGCCCGATTACAACGGCAATGCGATCTTTCTAAAAGTGCATCGGCCACCACAGTCACTTCCTGATCCACGCTTGAATTGGGAGAACCCGTTCGCTTTTTTTGACTACGACGGCGATGGCGTGAGCGAGATGGCGATGCGTTGGCTCGATCCGGTGCCCGCGCTCGACAAAGACCAAACCAAGCTCTCAGGCGTTCTGGGTGAAGCATTTGTGACTTTCGATCTCGATAATGATTCGACTAAGGGAAACGAAACTGACTATGACATGTCTCTTCGCGGCGTTGGCGGCCCAGGCATTCCTTATAAAACCATGGTGCACAAGTATCCCGCTCTCAAAGGCAATCCGAGATTCAATGAATGTTTTCAGTGGAACAACTGGCGCCAGATAGATGAACTCATGTATATGCCGCATGAGAAAAGCTATAGCGCCTTTTTCACTGCGGGTTGGAAAACTCTCTATTTCGTTTTCGACGAAGACGACGACGATCATCGTTGGGAACGAGTCGAAATGTATTATCCAATGCACGGCTTTGGTGGCCCGAAAGATATCGACATCTATTCGACGAAACGTTGGCGCCGTAGTAACTATGCGGAGCAAGCAATGGTCGCAGAAGGTGAAAAGCCAGGGCTCGATGGTCATCCGCAATCAGACTCACTCGGTGATCGCGGTGAATTTGACGAAGACAACTCTGGCGGCGGCAAGCTCTACGTTGGCGTGTTTGATCGGAAGTTCCATCTCGCAGGCGCCGAGTGGGGTGCCTGGACTGTCGATAAGAACGCTGAGTTTCATGGAGGCGTAAAGACCCCGTCACCGAAACCTCTCGCGCAACGAGTCGAAGAAGTGGTCAAGTACACTGACACGGACAACAATGGATTTCTCGACACTGTCGAGTATGACTACGACGGTGATCGGACAATCGATTTCAAGTTTTCGTTGCTCGACTTCAAGACCTTGAGTCAGCCCCACCCGGATGTTGTGGCTTTGATTGACACTCATAAAGAGGGCTGGAAGGGTCTTAACGCACTCTTCACGTCAATTGCTAATCAATCTTTTCAGGAAGCGCTGAGCGTTTACCACGCTGCCTGGCGACGTGGATTGACAACTCCGGAAATAGACAAACTTGCTTACGCGGGAGCTATTGGAGAGCGATACGATCACGGATATTGGTTGAAAGAAAAAGTGTTCAGACAAATAAGGGCGCGTCTGCAACAAATAAAGCAGGTCGAACCGGCAAAGGCAGCTGCGTTGGATAAACTCGAGAAGGATCTCGCTCAACTTTATTACACTGGGAAGTTTGACGAGTACACCCGACGCATCGCAGAAGTGCCAGGCCTGTGACTGGCGGGAACTTACGAGCGCCGCAGTGTCGGGATGTCAGTACCACCTCGCGGGTTTTTGCGAGAACCTCTTTGGCTTGTCGCTGTCAGTGAGGTTCGTTGGGTTCTTAGCAGCGTCTAATGAAGCAGACACAGGCTGAAGTCTGTGCCCACAAATTATGTATACCGATAGAGTGGCTTTGATCACCGGCGGCAGTAAAGGCATTGGCAAAGGCTGCGTGCAGACATTCGTCGCTGCGGGAGCAAAAGTAGTCTTTTGCGCTCGGAAGACCGACGAGGGACAATCGCTGGCTCAGGAGTTAAATAGGCAGGGACCTGGAGAAGCGATTTTCGTTTCCTGCGATGTCTCTAGGACTGACGAGGTCCGGAACCTGGTCGACATCACCATCTCGAACCATGGCCAATTGGATTGTTTGATTAATAACGCCGGCTGGCATCCTCCGCACCGACCGATTGATCAGTTTACCGTTGAGGAGTTTCGCGACCTGCTTGATTTGAACCTCGTTAGCATTTTTGCAGCTTGCAAGTTTGCGCTACCTCACCTCAGAAAAACGCAAGGCAACATCATCAACATCTCGAGTCTCGTCGGCGCGATGGGTCAGCTTCACGCAACCACTTACGTCGCGACGAAGGGAGCCATCACTGCATTCACAAAAGCGCTGGCGATCGACGAAGCTGAACATGGAGTCCGCGTCAACTCAGTTTCACCCGGCAACGTCTACACACCATTGTGGCAGGAAGCGATCGACGCCTCGTCAGATCCGAAGCAATGTCGTGCGGATGGTGAAGCGGCTCAAGTGCTCGGACGAATGGGCACCATTGAAGAGGCTGGCAAGCTTTGTTTGTTCATTGCATCGGAGGCGACATTTACAACTGGAGTCGATCACATTATTTCCGGTGGAGCAGAGCTCGGCTACGGAAGAAAGAGCAGGAAGCGGTGACCAGGAGCAGGCAACCGGAGAATCATTGGTCATCATTTGCCATTCGTCATTTGGTTACCTTTAGTAGCTTCTCCGAATGATTCAGACGCGTTGATGCTGGGAGCGCAGGCGTCCTCGCCTGCTGGTCACCCTCCACGTACCTCAGTCGAAACTAGCAGGCGAGGACGCCTGCGCTCCCAGCATTAGCCCGCCTGAATCATTCGGAGAAGCTACTAAAGGTAACCAAATGACAAATGAGAAATGGCAAATGATATATGACCAATGATTCTCTTTTGCCTGCTACTCCTGCTCCTGCCCCTGCCTACAGCCCCTGTCCTTTTCCTTCGCCACCCGCAAGAACGCACGAGCTGCGTGTGACAGCGAAGCACCTTTACGAAAAATCAGGTGAAGCCGCCGCTCCAGGCGCATTTCCTTCACCGTAATCGCAACGATCTGTTTTCTCTCAATCTCAATCTGCGCGGTCAGCCTCGGCACAAGTGCCACACCCATTTCCTGTTCAACTAGCCGCTTGATCGATTCCAGCGTGGGCATCTCCATCGAGATGTTTAGTGGAGTCTTGTAGCGCTCAAACGTTTTCACAACCCGTTCTCGATAAGGCGAGGCAACGTTGTGAGCGATGAACGACTCAGCACCGAGTTCTCGTACGGATATTACGTTCTGATCCGCCAATGGATGGCTGGGCGCAACGATGAGGGCCAGTTCATCCATAACTACCGGAATCGAAGCAATCGCCTGATCGGTCGGCTTAAACGACACCACTCCAATCTCAACGCCACGACCGAGTACTTCAGACGCGATCCGGCTCGCTAAACTGCGTTTCACTTCGACCTTAATGTGAGGATGGCGCGCCCTAAAAACGGAAAGCACGGGCAAGAGATACATCACCGTATATTCGTTGGCGCTGAGGGCCAATTTCCCATGATGCAGATCCCTCAGCTCCTTGATCGCCCGGTGAGCGCCATGACGCAGATTTAACATTTGCTCTGCAAAGTCAAACAAAACTCGGCCGGCAGCCGTTAACGTTCCATCCTTCGAAGACCTGTCAAAGAGCGGCTCACCAAGTTCCGTCTCGAGGCGCCTGATTGCCTGACTCACCGCCGGTTGAGTTCTGTGTAAGGCCTGTGCAGCACGCGAAAAACTCTGCTCCTTAGCAACCGCAATCAGTACCTCCAACTGGTTGATGTCCACGGCGTACTCCACTGTAGAAGTTATTAAACGGACAAGGCGGGATTATGTTATCACACGTGCTTATCTTCCTATAAAGATTATAACTTTGACTTCCCGGGTAGCAGTCTTTAGGATTTGGGCTGGTTTGCTCACAGGAGGGATCTCCATGTCACAAGACAGAGTCACAGTATTCGATACGACATTGCGCGATGGTGAACAGTCACCAGGCTGTTCGATGAACCTCGGCGAAAAAGTTCGTCTGGCTGTGCAGCTACAGAAACTCGGTGTTGACATTATAGAAGCGGGGTTCCCCATTGCCTCAGAAGGCGATTTCATGGCTGTGAAGGCGGTCGCCGCTAAGTGCCGGGAAGTCACCGTAGCAGCTCTTTGTCGCACAGCTGAACAAGACGTTGCTCGTGCAGCAGAGGCTCTGGTTGGTGCTGCCCATCCACGTATTCATACTTTCGTCGCCACCTCCGACATCCACCTTGAACACAAACTGAAAAAGTCCCGGGCGGAGGTCATCGAGATGACTCGCGCCGCAGTGCGACAAGCGCGGAGTTATGTCGCTGAAGTGGAGTTCTCAGCAGAAGATGCAACGCGTAGTGATATTGACTATCTGTGCGAGGTGTTGGATGTGGCGGTAGGCGCCGGCGCGTCAATACTCAACATCCCGGACACAGTCGGGTACACAACTCCAAATGAGTTCACCACACTCGTAGAAACAGTGCGGCGACGAGTTGTCAGAGATCGAGATGTGATCATCAGTGTTCACTGCCATAACGATCTGGGCCTGGCAGTCGCTAACAGTTTGGCAGCGATTGAGGCGGGTGCGCGTCAAGTGGAGTGCACTATCAACGGTATTGGTGAGCGAGCCGGCAATGCATCTTTGGAAGAGATCGTAATGGCGTTACGAGTACGAGCGGATCGTTTACCTTTTGAAACTGGCATCGATGCAACCGAGCTATATCCCACAAGTCAGTTGTTGTCCAATATTGTCGGCTTCGACGTGCAACCAAATAAAGCAATTGTCGGTCGCAACGCTTTCGCCCACGAAGCCGGCATTCATCAACACGGTGTAATCAACAATCCACTTTGCTACGAGATCATGACACCTGAGTCGGTCGGGGTTACGGCAAACTCGTTGGTATTAGGGAAACATTCCGGGCGTCATGCCTTATCGTTGCGTTACCGCGAACTTGGCTATCACGTAACGGCAGCTGAACTCGACGCAGCGTATACAAGTTTTACCAACCTCGCTGATCGGAAGAAGCGAATCTACGATCAGGATTTGATCTCACTGCTGAGTGCTAGCGCGAGAATGCGGGGCGAAAAATCGGCCGTAGGAGCGGCAGCATAAGGCAAAGCCGAGCTTTGTACTTTGAGCTTTGTGCTTTGAACTTTGTACTTGGTCGATTTCACATCAAAGTACAAAGTCCAATAGCACAAAGCTCATTTTATCCCGAGGTAAGCAATGAAACTGAAAGTTACGGTTCTTCCTGGCGATGGAATTGGCCCGGAGGTTACCACACAGGCTGTGCGGGTGCTGGAAACGATTGCCGGAATTTCCGGCTGTAGGTTCGAATTCACGGAGCATCTCATCGGTGGAGCGGCAATTCGCGCATCTGGTTCGCCACTGCCACGCACAACTCTCGACGCTTGTCTGGCGAGTGACGCGGTATTGTTAGGAGCAGTTGGCCTACCCGAATACGATCGCTTACCTGCTAATCAACGACCGGAAGCTGGCTTGCTCTTATTAAGACGGGCGTTGGGTGGCTATGCGAATCTGCGACCTGCTATCTCTTACTCAGCCATTGCGGCCTGTTCACCTTTGCGAACGGAAGTCGGCCGAGGCACGGATATTCTGATCGTAAGAGAGCTGCTCGGCGGTCTCTATTTCGGTGAGCCAAGGGGATTCTCAGGGACAAACGGAACCACATCGGCCATCAACACGATGCGTTATTCCGTCGAAGAGGTTGAACGTGTCGCGAGGGTAGCTTTCGAGGCCGCACGGAAACGTCGAGGCAAAGTTACTTCAGTGGATAAAGCAAATGTGCTGGAGACATCGCAACTTTGGCGACAGACCGTTATTCGTGTGGGCGCAGATTATCCCGACGTTCTCCTTGAACACCTCTACGTCGACGCTTGCGCAATGCATCTAATCACAAATCCGCGCCGCTTTGATGTGGTGTTAACCGAAAATCTGTTTGGCGACATTTTGTCCGATGAGGCCGCGGTGGTGACGGGATCACTTGGCATGCTCGCGTCAGCAACGATCGGTGGTGAAGTTGGATTGTACGAGCCGGTGCACGGTTCAGCGCCAGACATTGCCGGTCAGGGAATTGCGAATCCATTTGGTGCAATTGCCTCAGCCGCGCTGATGTTGCGTCACTCAAGCAAGTTCGAGCAGGAGGCCTGTGATATAGAATTGGCAATCGAACAAGTACTTGAAGCAGGTTATCGCACACCCGACATCGCAAACGGTACTGGCGGCTACGTTGCCAACACAGCCGAGATTGGCGAACTTGTCTCGGAGGCAGTGACGGGAATTGTGGATATGCGGCATGCGTATCATGCCGTGTAGGTCTTTGGTCTTCGGACTTTGGACTTTGGACTTTGGACTTTATGACCCTCTTCGATAAGCTCTGGGCTGCTCACCTCGTTAGAGAAGCTCAAGGCGAACCCACTCTTCTTTACATCGATCTGCACCTCATTCACGAGGTGACATCGCCTCAGGCCTTCGACGGATTGCGCCAGGCGGGTCGAACCGTCCGGCGGCCCGATCTGACTTTTGGCACAGCCGACCATAATGTTCCAACCACCGATCGCAGCTTGCCGATAGCCGACGCAATCGCCGCCAGGCAGATAGAAACACTGCGAAAGAACTGCAGAGAGTTCGGAATCCAACTATTTGATATTAACTCTAGCGAACAAGGAATCGTTCACGTTATTGGGCCAGAGCTGGGATTAACACAGCCGGGCATAACGATCGTGTGCGGCGATAGTCACACGAGTACGCATGGCGCGTTTGGAGCGTTGGCCTTTGGTATTGGTACTAGTGAAGTCGAGCACGTGCTAGCCACTCAGTGTTTGCCACAAAACAAGCCACGGACAATGAAAGTTCAGACGGTGGGTCAATTGCCTGAAGGTGTCACAGCGAAGGACCTTGCGCTGGGCATCATCGGAAAGATCGGCACTGACGGTGCAACTGGTTACGTAATCGAATATGCCGGTGAAGCGGTACGCGGACTGAGTATGGAAGGACGCATGACGCTTTGCAATATGAGCATCGAAGCTGGCGCGCGTGCGGGGATGATCGCCCCCGATCAAACTACTTTCGAATACATGCGTGGTCGAAAGTTTGCCCCTCAAGGTGATGCCTGGGATGCGGCAGTGAACTATTGGAAAACACTCGGCAGCGATCACGACGCGGTCTTTGACAACGTCGTTGAAATAAACGCGTCCGCACTCGAACCATTTGTAACTTGGGGAACGAGTCCTGGCATGGTCGTACCGGTAACGAGTTATGTGCCTGATCCAGCTGATGCAAAAACGGCAGGGGACAGGCAGGCCGCCCAACGTGCACTAGAGTACATGGCCTTAACGCCGCGCACGAATATCCAAGACATTACGATTGATCGCGCTTTTATCGGTTCATGTACGAACGCTCGACTCGAGGATCTGCGAGCTGCTGCTCGAGTTGTTAAGGGTTACCATATCAGTTCGTCGGTAAGCGCCCTGGTAGTTCCTGGCTCATACAACGTGAAGCAAGCGGCCGAACGAGAAGGGCTGGATCGAATCTTTAGCGATGCGGGTTTTGAATGGCGTGAGCCCGGTTGTTCGATGTGTTTGGGGATGAATCCCGACATTTTGCAGCCTGGTGAACGGTGCGCCTCCACGAGCAATCGCAACTTCGAAGGCCGTCAGGGCCGCGGCGGTAGAACCCATCTCGTCAGTCCGATGATGGCCGCAGCTGCTGCGATTAAGGGTCACTTTACGGATATTCGTAATTGGGAATTTAAGTAGACCTTTAGTAGTTCGATCGGGGCACCACAAACGCTCATGCTGGGACTGCAGGCGTCCTCGCCTGCCACCGTTGCCCTCAGGCTACATAATCCTCTTAGTTTTGTACTTTGGCGACCAAGCAGGCGAGGACGCCTGCGGTCCCACCAGAATCGAGGATCGCTTTTGGGTTCGAGGGCGCCACTAAAGGGCTACTGAAAAAACCATGAAAAGTTTCAAGCAACACACCGGACTTGTCGCACCACTTGATCGCGCCAACGTCGACACGGATCAGATCATTCCAAAACAATTTCTAAAGCGAATTGAACGGACAGGGTTTGGAGAATTTCTTTTTTACGACTGGCGCTACCTGCCCGACGGAACTCTAAACTCAAACTTCATTCTGAATCATCCTCGTTATCAGGGCGCGTCAATCCTTGTTGCTGCTAAGAACTTTGGCTGTGGATCTTCCAGGGAACATGCACCGTGGGCATTGGCGGAATATGGGTTTCGGGTGATCATCGCACCTTCGTTTGCTGACATCTTTGCGAACAACTGCTTCAAGAATGGCATGTTGCCCACCACACTTCCGGGGCCAACAGTGCTTGAGATCATGCAGCGCACTCAAGAAAACGAAGGCTACAAGTTAACCGTAGATCTCGAAGCACAGACGATTGCTGATGAGATTGGACTATCAACAACTTTTCGCGTCTCTGAATTTCAGCGTTATTGCTTGTTGGAAGGTCTCGACGACATCGGTCTGACGCTGACGCATGAGGAAGCGATCAGTGCATATGAGGCCTCGCGGAAATAGGGCGTTGTGTACTAAGCACCAAGTTCATCGCTTCCCAACCACATCTATCTCGCTATAAAACGTATTCCCGTTGCTGTCGAACAATTCCGTCACGTAACAATCAAATAACAAGTATCGATACTTGCCCAAACTGCCCGTCGAATCACTAACACTGGCTACATACTGTCCCCCGTCATCGCCTTCCTTCGGTATCGTGCTCACGGTAATGATGAATTTCCAACCACAGGTGGCTGGATCGACACTTCGTTCTGGAGCAATCTTGAAACTGGGCTCCGTACCATTAGCTGCATACAGTTTGTAGAGTTGTGGACCACGGACACTTGGGTGCCATGAATATGTGAGTACTTGAACAATATCGAGAGGCTCGCCAAAGTCCATGCGAAATCTTCCGCCCATTGACCCCGAGTTAAAGAAGAGGTTTCTCGACGGATCGTCCTGATCTGCCGGCAGGAGTCCATCGGTAAGGGCGCTTAGGTCGGCGCTGTTTGGATCGATACTGCCATCGATCAAGGTAAGTTTTGCTTTTGCGGCGTCGTCGTCTTTACGTGGCGAGGGGAGATGATCAAATCTGAAATCACGATTCGCAGCGCGATTCAAATTGTGGTCAATCTGAACTCGTGGCTCGAAAACAACGAGCGTGAATACTGCGAGCGTTAGAATTAATAGCGGTTTCATTTGCACAAGTCTCAGAACCATCTGTTAGTACCACAACAAGTGGGCGCCTCCTTGGAGTACGGGGACCTGTCACCGCTTTGGTACAGCGAACCTCAGGATCTCACAGCGTCCTGTACCAAAGCGGTGACAGGTCCCCGCACTCCAAGGAGGCGCTCAGCGATGATCAGCTGACCGAAAACCTAAAAACCGCGACCTCGTCGTAAACTTCGCCAGGTCTCAAGACCGTTGTGGGGAAATTTGCATGATTGGGTGCGTCCGGAAACCGCTGCGTTTCCAAACACATTCCAGCGTACTTTTGATAAATAATTCCGCCCTTCCCCGTAAGGCTACCATCAAGAAAATTGCCTGAATAAAATTGTAATCCTGGCTGAGTTGTGAAGACTTCAACGACCCGCCCCGAGGTCGGATCACAAACTCGAGCAGCAGGCTTCATTGGGTCCTTCGATTGACGAAGTACGAAGTTGTGATCGTAACCACCGGTGAAGCCGAGTTGGTCGTACGGCTCCTGAATTCCCGATCCGATGCTCTTCATTCTAGTGAAGTCCATCGGTGTGCCAGCCACCGGTCGAATCTCACCCGTGGGAATTAGATCCTTCGAAACAGGTGTGAAGCTATCGGCATTAATCATTACTTCGTGTGCCAGGATGTCTCCGCCACAAGCGAGATTAAAATACGAGTGATTGGTGAGATTTACGAGCGTGTCTTTGTCTGTGATCGCTCGATACTCAAGTCGCAATTCGTTTTGATTGTTCACGACGTAACGTACATCGACGGAGAGCGTGCCAGGATAGTTTTCCTCGCCATCCTTGCTTACATAGTTGAGACTTACCGCCACGGAATCGTCGTGTTGCTCTGCCTCAGGGCGCCACACAACTTTGTCGAAGCCTTTGGTTCCTCCGTGGAGATGGTTGACGCCGTTATTCTGCGTCAGCTGGTAGTGCCCGCCATTCAGTGAGAACTTCCCGAGCCCAATGCGATTCGCATGACGACCGATTAGAGCACCAAGAAATCTCGGGTTCTTCACATAGTCCGCCAGCGTCTCATAACCTAGAACGACGTCGCCGATGTCACCCTTTCGGTCAGGTACTTTTACGGCTGTAATAGCGCAACCGTAATTGATGATCGACACTTCGAAACCATGATCGTTTAAAAGTGTGTAGTAGGTTATGTCGGCGCCGTCAGGAGTTGTGCCGAATGGTTTGCTGGTGATGTTCAAGTGATTTTTGACCTATCGTTTTTCAGTCTATCGAGGTAGCTCACCAAACACTCGATTCGCCTCTTCCAACGTCTCTTTCGATCCTACATCAAACCAGAGCCCAGGCACCTTCCACGTGTAAAAAGAGACGCGTTGGTACATCCACTGGACCAGTCGACCGGGCTGATCGGGGTTGTTACCTTCAGAAATGTACTGCCGAATCAATGGCAGCGAGACCCGAGGATAGTAGTAAAGCGCTATTCCTGTCCGGGTGCTTTTTGGTTGAGCCGGCTTCTCCTCAAAAAAGGTGATACGCCCATCGGTGTCGATCTCGATCGCGTTGTATTTTCTGATCTCGTCAAGATTACCAACGTCATAAACTGCCAACACAGGCGCGCTCTTTTCCCGACAGAATTCGCCAAACGCAAACAGGTCTTCACTGAACAGATTGTCCCCACCAACCAGCATCACGTCGTCGTCGATACTGTATTTCGTTAAGACAAGATGCGTGTCGCCAATCGCGCCTAGTTTGTTGTTATCGTCCGTACTGCCATCGTTGACAATCGTGAAGTTGAAATGAAGGTCTGGACGTTGATAGTGATCGGACCAGATCTGAAAGTGTTCAGCGAACTTAGCGTTGGTTACGACATACGCATGATCGATTTGCTTGATCGTCCTAATGTTATCCATTACATGTTCGAGCATCGGCTTGCCCGCCACGTCCAGTAATGGCTTCGGCTGATTCAAGGTCAACGGATAAAGACGAGTCGCATATCCGGCGGCCAGAATAATGAGTTTCATGCTTTCGTTGTCCTTGCTGTCCGGGGCAGTAGCCCGACTGTTAAGGAGGGCTGACGATTGCCTAACAGTCGGGCTACTGCACCGGGATTTCCTCCGCGCCCTTAACCGCTCTGCAAACATAGATCTCCGGCTTAAGACCTGTCGCTTCTTGATAACCGAGAACAACTCTATGCTTAAACTCATCAACTTTGTCGCGGCTGACAAGATTAACTGTACATCCGCCAAAGCCGCCACCCGTCATGCGAGCGCCATAAACGCCTGCTACGCCCTCGGCCAACTCGACCATTTGATCCAATTCAGCACAACTAACTTCGTAGTCATAGCGGAGACTCTGATGCGATTCATTCATCAACTGTCCGAAACGACGCAGATCCGTTTGCTCCAGTGCTTCACTCGCCGCGAGCACTCGCTCATTTTCCTTGATGATGTGGCGGCAGCGACGATAGATGAGCGGTGCTAATTCGTCACGATGCTCTTCAAGCTGGCTTGAAGACAGGTCACGCAGCGCCCGCACATTCGGCAACAGCGCGCTTAACTGTCTAACTCCCTCCTCACACTGAGAACGACGCTCATTGTAAGCACTTGAAGCAAGTTCATGCTTCACCATTGTGTTGCAGATCACTAACTGAACTTCAGTCGCCAGCGGAAGAAGTTTGAACTCGAGCGAGCGACAATCGAGCAACAGGGCCTTGTCCCGCTCACCAAAGAGGGAGACAAACTGATCCATGATACCTACCCGCGCTCCAACAAAGTCGTTCTCAGCTTGCCGGCACAAACTTGCGAGTTCGGTTCTCTCAATCGTTAGATCAGAGTGTGCCGCCAGGGCATAAGCCGTAGCCACTTCCAGAGCAGCGGATGAACTCAAGCCAGACCCGAGGGGCACTTCACCACGAATATTCAGGTGAGCGCCAGCTAGAAAATAGCCAGCACGCCCGAGCATTACCGCAACTCCTACTGCGTAATCGCTCCAGTGTCCGCGTGGCGCAGCGTTTAGATCATCCAGATCAAACAAAACTGTTTCGTCAAAGTTCTCGGAATGAATCTCGAGCTTACGTCCAGCACGAGGGAGGAGTGAGATCCAGGTAGAAAAGTTAATCGCCACCGGCATCACGAAGCCGTCGTTGTAGTCAGTATGTTCTCCAATCAGATTGACACGACCTGGTGCGCGAAATAAGCGGGAAGAAGAATTTTGGATCTTGGATTGCGGATTGCGGATGTGCTCTGAAGACATGTTCTCAGTGTCCGATATTTTTTGACTGCGGTAGACTCTTTATGTTCCCCCGTCCCAGTTTGGTTCTCTGTGAAACTCTGTGTCTCCGTGTCTCTGTGGTGCAGTGAGCACCTTAGAAAACCACAGAGACACGGAGACACAGAGTTTCACAGAGAAAAGCCGAAAACCAGCCTTGAAATTTTGATTGTCCAGGATTTCGGCAATATCCAGATCTTACTTTAAGAGAACCTCGGGATGGTCTGTGGTACCAATTCCTTTCCGGGATGATTATTCCAACGACGACAAGTCAGACGCAAGCGGACAATTATGGTATCGGATTGGTTACATCGAGCACAATCTGCCAAGTCGCAGCGTGTCTCTTCCAGATGCGCAGGTAGTTGCCACGCTCGGTAATTTTCTTTGCGTCGGCGACAGTGCTCTTTTCGTAGGTGCCGTGCGTGTATCCAAGATCACCTGAGCGCGACACATCACCGGCAATTGTCTGACACGTCACGGGGTCTTTCATCGTCGCAAGCATCTGCACCGCTCCCGCGCGACCAATGAACGGAAGGTACTCGGGTAAATAGAGTCGAGCGTCGTTTGCGGCATAAGTGAGGAACGCACTGGACAGACCTGATTTCAATCCGGCAGCCGCATAAGATCGATCGCGTTCAAGCAATGACTCTGTTACTTTGGCAACATCCACTTCCTTAACAGATTTGCTGGTGGTTTTGTTGTCAACCTGCCAAATATCGAGTGGTCCGCCCGACTGCGGATGCGAGATTCCAAGATCGACGACGAACTTCCAAGAGCCATCAGTCTGCTTTTTCCAAACCGTTACAAAGTGACCGTAACCAGAAGGCTTCGCATCGTTGATATCGTTCTTAAACTCCCATGGGCCTGTCGTAAATCCCAAGTCACCGGCTTCAGCTATTTGGGCAAATGCAGGTTGCCAGGCGAGCAGCGGTCGTTTATCTGAAGGCGGAACTGGATGCTCGTTCATCCATTTCTTGCCATTAACAGCTCGCGGACGCCAAAGCAAACCATCGTCGGCAATGAATGCCATGAACGCTTCACGTGTGTTCTTCACTTCAGCTGTCTTGGAAAATGCCTGTTCTGTTTCAACCATCTGCTTCAACGCGGATGGCGACTGAGGTTTTTGGGCGAAAGCAGTTATGGGGAGCAGGAAAAGTATAGCGAGCCGCACAAATACTAATTCCATATTCATTTCCTTTGAACGACTGGATCTAAGCCGCAGATTTACTCAGATGAACACAGATCAGAATTTAAGAATCTCTGACCAGTGATCTGAACCGCTTTCCTTTCCCGTCTTTCCGCGTTCATCTGCGGACATCTACGGCTCAAACAGTTTTCACAACTTCACTGCCAATGGCTGCCTGCAGCACGCTCTCAGGTGTCCAGTCTTCGATAGGCTTGGCTTCCGACAATCGACCTCGACTCATTACCGCCAATCTGTCGCACATACCAAACAATTCCGGAAGATATGAACTAACCATCAGGATGGCTTTGTTCTCTGCTGCACACTCGGCGATCGTTTCGTAAACCTGGGCTTTACTACCGATATCAATTCCTCGAGTTGGCTCATCGAGCAACAGAATATCTGCGTCCTGATGTAGCAGTCGCGCCACAATTACCTTTTGCTGGTTGCCACCTGACAGCGCGCTTACTGGCTGCCTGACATTGCGTGTTTTGATCTTTAGGGCATTCACAAGTCTTTCGGTCGCGCGTTTTTGCTTCGCGAGATCGATCCATCCCCAACGTGAACAAGACGAAAACTTTGTGACCGTCGTGTTGTCGGCAACGGAGAGATTGAGCGTCAATCCTTCGCCCTTTCGGTCTTCACTCAGGTATCCGAATCCTTCAACTAGACGCATTGCTGGTGTGTTACGTCCGCCGGACAAAAGTTTTTTGTTTACTTCCACTGTTCCATTTTCTGGACGGTCCAGCCCAAAGATCGCACGTAGCAGCGGAGTTCTTCCCGATCCCATCAAGCCCGCAATGCCCAAAATTTCGCCGCGTCGCAATTCGAAACTTGCATCCTTCAACAGAGGAGAGGCAGCGAGATTTCGTACATTAAGAATTGTCTCTCCAACCTCAGTCGCGGGTGAACGCTGTGGAAAGAGTGTTTGTTGTGAGCGTCCCACCATCTTGGCGATCAATTCGTCGTCCGTTGTCGAAGCAATTTCACCAGTCACCACGCTACGTCCATCTCTCAACACAGTGAAGCGATCCGATATCTGCCTGACTTCCTCGAGGAAGTGGCTGATGTAAACGACTGAGATACCTTCTGCACTCAACTTACGAATTAAGGTAAACAACTGACTGACATCATCGCGCTGCAAACTGCTGGTGGGTTCGTCCATCAAAATGATGCGGGCCCGAGCTGCAATTGCTCGCGAAATCTCCACGATTTGACGAGCTGCTACTGACAGGTCGCTAACTCGTTTCTCAGGGCGAATATCAGCATGGTGGAAAGTCTTTAGCACCTCATTTGTCCTGGCTACCAGCTGCTCACGATTGAGCCAACCCAGCCGAGACGACTCAATTCCCATCAAGACGTTTTCTGCCACGCTGAGGTGTGGGCAAAGAGAAAGTTCCTGGTGAATTAAGGCGATCCCATTAACCCGAGCATCGAGTGGATTCGTCGGCAGGTAAGGTCTGCCGTCGATTTGCATTGTTCCTTCATCCGGCCGCAAGGAGCCGGCGATGACGTTCATCAATGTGCTCTTGCCCGCACCGTTTTCACCGATGAGCGCGTGTACTTCGCCTTTGCGCAGTTCAAGGCTCACGCCGTCGAGCGCGACCGTCGGACCGAAGCGTTTGTGGATGTTGGTTAGGGAAAGCATGTGCACTGCCCTTTGTGCTTTGTGCTTTGAACTATGTTCGGTGTACCGCAACGCGGTTGTGGCCACCGACGCAACCCGTTCCGGGTTGAGATATCAACATTTCTGTAACCCAGGGTTGAAGCAACCCTGGGCTTTGTGACGTAACCGCTTCGCGGTAGACCGAACGGAGGTCAAAGGTCGAAGTACAAACTACAAAGCACAAAGCTCAAAGCACCAAAATCGTTTTATCTTTCGAGAGTATCGTACAGCGCCTGCGCCGGTTTCACTCCGCGTTGCTCATTAGAACTCGTAATCGCCATGATCCGGATCTTATCGTTAACCGGTAATGTCAATGTACGGGCATTGGGGCGCACATCAATTACGTAAGCGAAGAGATAAGAATACGCGTAAGCCTCATTTTTTCCGTCCGCGTTGTGATGATGAGAAGCGAACCATGCTATGGGAGATCGCTTGATGAATCCCGGCGTGATGCCGAGCATTTGTCCGTACCGATCTGTCCTTGTTCGCGTTCGTTGTAGTTGCGCTACGATATCCGGTGGCGTTCCGGGTGGCGGCGGGGGCGGTGGAATTTGCACTTCAGTTTGCTTCCATTGTCGGTTATCCCACTGGCCAATGAACCCAGCCCACGATTGGATTAACAAATGAACCGACCTCTCACCTAGCTTGAACTGAACTTTTTGATCGTCGTCGGCTGACGCCGCAAGTAAATAAAGGCGCTGTACTCCTTCCGGTAAAGCGAGCGTCTGGCCGTTGGGGACCAGAGCATTTAGTTTGTTTGTGCCTACGGGAGTGAGTTGAAACTTAATGCCCGCGTAGGAGATCACAGTGGGCAACATTTCCGCGGGAAGTGCCGAACCCTTGCCGTCAAAGCCCTGTGCCAACTTCTCGCCGTCCAAACTCGCTGCTGCCAAATTGTAATCAAGAGAAATCGGCTGCGATCGTACAACGGACAACCTCATCGCAGGTGCGGCAAGCCTCAATGCAAAGGTGCGTGGTTGATAACGACCCAAACTCGTCACCAATTGTCCGTTAACAACAGATGCTCGGCCCAGTGGCAACTCCTGCCCGTTCACTTCACGAGCCGCAACAACCGGGCCAGCAAACGAGACTCGCACGTTGGGCGCGGCGCGTCCGTCAAGTTCGACAACTCGAACAATGATTTCATCCGTCTCTTCGGCTTTCTTTAATGCCAGCACACGAACCCGACTATTGTTTATGCGGATAAGTGAGAAAGTCTTACCAAGACTGCCCAGGTGGCGATCACTCTGAAAAGCAATTAATGGTTGGTTGAGTCGTTGCGCCTGCCAGTCAGTCTGTTCTTTACGCCAATCTCCCGCATGAGCGGCGAGTCCATAAACAAACTCGTGATGTCCCAAATCCTGGGTTGACTGATCCGCATAGCCTGCACGCGCACCAATCCCCGGAGTGCGAAGCAGAGTCAAACGTAGCGTGGAATCGTCAGGCTTGTCGGAGGCATATTTGCAGTCGGACAGAACTGTAACCCCGAAAGATCCTGAACGGTCGGTTAGGTCGAACCATTGATGTGAAGGAACTTCGAACTTTCTTTCGTCGTTCGAGCTGCGCTCAATTGTTCCTATATCCCAGTTGTAGGTTGCGTTGAGGTTCGAGGCGGTTAACGGGAACGTTGCTTTGAGATTTGCATTGCTCGTTTTCCAGTCGATCACATTGCCAAACTCGATACGATTCCCAGCCTCGCCAGCTGATAAACGAATTGTCTGTACAAAGCGCGAACCCTCAGTTTCACGACTCACTTCCAAAGCAACTCGCACCGGACCGCTTTCGCTGATGCGAATTTTCGCCGGACCCGACACGTATGATCGCGGTTCCCGCTGCTGATCCGACCAATCCATATTCCACGCCGGCCATTGATTTGGTGTATCTGCTTTGATGGCTAATCGAATGGGTGCTGTCAACAGTTCCTTGGAGAGTTTCTTGTCGAAGATGCGGGCGACGTCACCTTCTTTGTTCAATTCGATCCGGTAACGATCGTTCTCAAGCGAGGATTCAGTGACCTTGAGTTTCGAAGCCGTTGCTTGCGCAGCTACAGCCTTTGCCTCATAAACGGCGTAACCAACCGACGGCACGCTGGCGAGAAACAGTATTCGTCTCGCACCATTGTTGTCCTCGACTGATTGAGTAGGAACCTGACGTCCATCTGGACCCACTACTTGCAAGGCCCGAGGCTCCCGATCAGGAAAGGACACATAAGCCTCCACCACATCTTCTCGACTGATGTTCAGCGGATTGTAAACAACGATTGGCACGCCCGCAGTTTCGGTATTCAGCCCTGACACGATCGACTCAGTTGCATCGGTAAGAACGCCGGCAAACTGGTTCATGGCAATAACGTCGTCGTTCCAGGAAAACTCAAATGCTTTTGGCGTTGCGGTCCCCGGAAGAATGTCGTGAAACTGACCACCCATCACCAGCGTCCACGCTGCATTCAAGCGTTGCTGCGGATAGGTACGTCCCCCCAGCCACGCTGCGCCGACTGAAGCCTTCTCCGCAGCATCGGCGAGCAGCTCATTCTTTCTGTTCCATCGCTTTTGATATGTTTGTGACGAGATTGATCCAGCGGAATGGTTAGTTAAGAGGAGGTCGCCCTGATAGCGAGGCAGACCTGCTAATTGATCGGGACGTAAAGCCAGAAACATTTGTTCCGCTGTCGCTGAGACAACATTGAGTGGGCCATCGCCAACACTTTTTATCGCAGCGGCATTTGGCTGAGCTGGCATGATGGCTGGATTGCGAGAGACGATTGCTTCAAGCATCCGTACCGAGTCTTCACGCGGCGACCCACCCGTATCGCCGGTTCCGTAATAGTGATAGTCCGTGAACACTCCACTGACTTTGCCGTTTCGTTGGACGCGTTTCGGCCAATCAACTGGATTGTTTCGGCTGTTTGGATCTGAGATAAAGGGGCTCTTGCTAATGTCTTCGCGGATTTGACCACCGTAACTGCCGGGATTGAAAGCAGCGATCACGCCTCGACCGTCTGGTCCCTGCCAGTAGCCAACATTGAAGGGAATTCCCAACGGCGTTTCCTCGATCGATCCAGGTCCGCCTAAAGTCGAAGCCGACCCCCAGGTCAGCTTCTGAGTGGAAAATCCCTTAATACCCATATGCGCAAGAATGCTCGGCAGCGACGCCGGAAAGCCAAAGCAATCGGGCAACATGTATTCAGCACTGGCCTTCCCAAATTCACGATGGAAATATTGATTGCCATAGAGAATTTGCCGGATGATCGATTCGGCTGACGGGGAATTCACGTCGCTCTCTTCCATGGAGGAACCGGCAGGAAACCAGCGCCCGGCGGCGATATACGACTTTACTCGCTGATAATCGGACGGCCAGTATTCCTTCATCATGCGATAACGGTTGGCGCCACTAAAATTGAAGATGTAGTGCGGATACTTCTCGAAGAGCGCAAAGTTGTCGTGCATCGTCTTGGGGATGTATTCGTTAATGACCCGTGGATATTCCCACCGCCATTGCGTGTCGAGATGCGCATACCCCACAACGTACAGAGTCGGTTGTTTGGAAAGGTCGGGATCAGAAGAACGCAGGACGGAGCTTTGACTCTTAGTGTCGATGCACGTCAATAGGAGTAGAACGAGAACAAAGTGGGGTTTGAATATTGTGTGCATAGTATGGCTCCTTGCAATTAGAGCAGGATGGCCAGGCTCGTTGAGTGAACGAAAGCGTAACCCAATCGTGGTCATCTGTGAATTGGTAGCGTCTTAATTCGGAAGAGATCTTCGCTGAGACGCCGAGTACGCAGACGCAACGGAGCCACAACCAGACTTGGATACAGTCAGTACCGTCACGCGGTAGCGTCGGGCTCGTAACCAACCACGCAGTCAGGGTGACAACGGACCCGACGCTACCGCGTGACGCTACTGACTGTATCCAAGCGCGTCCTCAGAATCTAAACGATGTGTCGAAAATCTGCTCCAAAAAGATCTTAAGGACTGGCTATAAGCTGAAACGCAAAGTAAAACAAACTAGCACGCCTGTTTCTTGACTTAAACGCTATATCCTCACTACCATGCGATTCCAATTTTGTTCTCGAAGCGGCGGGGGACACGCCGCGTTTTTTATTTACTCTAACAGCATAGTTCCACAAGACAGATATAGTGCGAACCGGTATTTTTAAACACGCAATATAAAAGCGAGGTACTTCTTAAAATGACAATATCTTTTTCTGATCGCGTACGGGTTCCTCAAGTTGTGCTGATCTCGGGCCTGCAAGAAGAATCAGTCTTTCTTAATCTGGACAGCGAACGCTATTACGGCCTAGACGATGTCGGAACTCGAATGTTCTCAGTATTGACATCTTCGGACTCTATTGAATCAGCCTTCGAAAAACTCGTTGCCGAATATGACGTTGATCACGACGTCCTGCGGCAAGATTTGATCTCACTAGTCGATAAACTTCTGGAACAAGGACTAGTCGAAGTGTCACAAGCGTAGCTGGATCTTAGCTGAACTTCTGTTTCAGGCGACAAAAGATTTTGGTTATTCATTCTCCACTCCTTGACGTTTTCTCCATTAACAACTTTATCGACCCTCATGTCTGCGATGAGTTAAGAGCTGCAGCGAAGCAGAGTGTCTCTGTTCCCGCTCAGGTGACGAAGTCCAAAGGTCGCGTGGATATCGAGATGCGACGTACACGTCGTCTCAATGTTTTGCCTCAGACGGAGCAAATTGAGGCTTATTTCCAGGAACTGAAGCCGCAGCTTGAAACTTATTACGACATCCGACTATCCGGGTTCGAAAAGTTGCAATTCCTACTCTATCGAGAGGGTGACTTCTATAAGCGACATGCGGATAAGAACGATAAAGTTGATTCGCCAGCTTACATTAAGGCACGGTGCATATCAGTTGTGATATTCCTCAACGATGAGGGTCAGCGCGGTCAGCTGGATAGTTATACAGGTGGGACCCTCGTACTATGGAACCATCGGGATTCGCAGAGTATCGGGTTGAGGGTTAAAGGTGAAACCGGCAAAGTGATCGCTTTCCCATCTGACCTAATACATGAGGTTGAACCTGTGCAATCAGGGGAGCGCTATTCGATAGTGAACTGGTTTTTTTAGAAAGAGATTGAACGAGAAACATGAGATGAGCGGAATCGTTGGCATCATTAATCTAGACGGAGCGCCGATAGATCGCGACTTACTTTGGCGAGTGACTGAATTCATGTCATTTCGTGGTCCCGACGCACAAGAGATCTGGACTGATGAAAGCGTTGGCTTCGGCCATTCAATGCTCCGCACAACGTGGGAGGCAGAAACAGAGACGCAGCCTCTGACGATGGATCGCAAAGTTTGGCTAACAGCTGATGCCCGGATCGACGCTCGAGAAGAGTTAATCGAAAAGCTTCAACCTAAACTGAATCGATCAGTCACTCAAGAACGAGTCCCCAACGATGCTGAGTTGATTCTCTACGCCTATGACGTCTGGGGTGAAGAATGCCTTAACCACTTAATCGGCGACTTCGCGTTTGCCATCTGGGATGGTCGTACGCAACGTCTCTTCTGCGCTCGCGATCATTTCGGCGTCAAGCCATTCTTTTACGCACACATTGGCAACAGCTTTATTTTCAGCAACACGTTGAACACGCTACGCCTTGACGCGAGAGTTTCGGGAGACCTGAATGAGGTCGCAATCGGCGACTACCTCCTGTTTGGACGCAATCAGGATCTTTCAACTACAACCTTTCGCGACGTTCACCGTTTGCCGCCAGGCCACACTCTCACTATCACTGACGGCTCCATCAAAACGCATCCTTACTGGACGCCGCGCATCACTGGCGAAATCCGTTATCGCGATCGGCAGTCTTACGTGGAACGTTTTGCAGAACTCTTATTATGCGCTACAGAAGATCGCCTCCGTACAAATCGAGTCGCCATCTCGATGAGCGGCGGACTCGACTCCACCAGCGTCGCGGCAATCGCCCGCGAAAGGCTTCACGGCGATCCAGCGGTACAAGCCTTCTCAGTCGTTTACGACAGCTTAATTCCTGACCAGGAGCGTTACTATTCGAACACCGCTGCTGATCACCTGGGTATTCCCATCACTCACATAAACGCTGACCGATACTCTTTGTTTGACGGACAAGCTCCAGGCGACATGAATCAGGCCGAGCCTTTTCTGCTGTCTCCATTGACCGGTCAGTTTAATGATCTCTTGAGACTATGTGCCGGTTACGGTCGAGTTGCGCTCACTGGTTATGACGGCGATGCGTTTATGAGTGAGCCCCCGAACACCTACTTCGCATCATCCGCGAAAAGGCTCAGGCTCAAAGCTCTGGCGACTGGCATGGGTTGGTACGTTTGGACGCAAAAACGACTTCCGCCAATAGGATTTCGAACTCGCCTCAAGCGAATGCTCGGCAAACACCCTTCCCCTAGTTTCTATCCGGCATGGATCGATGAATCATTCGCGAAGAGAATAAATCTTCATGAACGATTAAAAGAGTCGTCGGCCAACCAGGTACCTGCCAGCGAAATGAGATCCTCAGCTCTGCGGGCGCTAAATTCGAAAGTCTGGGCGTCGCTTTTCGCTGGTTACGACGCTGGGGCTACGAAGCTACAACTTGAGTTGCGTCACCCCTTTATTGATCTGCGATTGGTCGAGTATGTGTTGGCGATACCGGTAGTGCCGTGGTGTGTGAACAAACACATCCTGAGACTCTTCATGAAGGACAAACTACCGCCGCCAGTACTCAATCGACATAAAACTCCTCTCGCAGGCGATCCCGCACTTCAATTGGCAAGGCACGCTAGTGTAAGATGGCTCGACAGTTTTGAGGTCAATCCGCAGCTCAAGTATTTCGTAGACCTGGATGTTCGGCGATCAATAGCGGATGAGCAGACTTCTGATGGCCTCTGGGCTAGTCTTCGAGTTTTTGCATTGAACTATTGGCTCACTAACTCCCAGCCAATTGACCGACTAGCTTGCGGAACACAGGTAAACAAAATCGAGACACTGACCTCAATCGCCTAGACTGACTGATTGGAGAACATGCATGGAGCGTAAACCGGAAAACAATGGACAAGCAAAAGATTTCGAAGTCAAAAAGCGATATCACAAACCGGAAGTAATCATCTACGGCAACATTCGCGAGATCACCAAGAACGCCGGTCCGAAGGGTAATTTGGACGGGGGGGGCGGCGCTGCGGATGGACCAAAAACTGGACTCTGATTCCCGCGATTGCGGATTGCGTGAGTGTCCATTAGCGTTCGGCAATATCTTTGTGAGCAACTACATTTCAATACATGCCTTACCGGTGCTCGATCTATGGCCTTAGAGTTCTCGCCAATAGAATAATTCCTGGTGTTCCAACCTCACCAGTATCATCCGTCGATGTTCGCATAACCCTCGGCTCACTTCCGTCACGGCTTGACGAAGTGAGCGCTACACAAATCGAAACCTCCTACGTCGCAGAATACAAAGACGAATCCGGTAACCCCGTCTTGCGCGTTTTTCGCGTTCTGGATGGCAAGTATTTCAGGTTCACCTATGCCAATCAGACCGAATTTTTAGTAGACCAGGCTGGCACCGAGATTTGGGCTAAGTGGCTTGAGCCTCTAACGTTGGAGGATGCAGCCACCTATCTGCTTGGCCCAATCATGGGTTTTGTCATGCTACTCCGTGGCATCGTTTGTTTACATGCCAGCGCAGTAGCAATCGGTGAGCGTGCGATAGCGCTCCTGGGACCCGCCGGTTCTGGTAAGTCGACAACGGCGGCAGCTTTCTCAGATCGAGGCTATAGCATTCTCGCAGAAGACGTGGTGACCTTGGATGATCGCGAAGATCACTTTTTTGTTAGGCCGGCTTATCCGTGCATTCGTTTGTGGCCTGCGTCGGTCAAAGCCCTTTATGGAACTGAAACACATTTACCCAAACTCACTCCGAACTGGGAGAAGGGCTACCTCGACCTAACTGAGCGACCGGAGCAGTTTCAGCAGCAACCATTACCGCTTGGAGCGATCTACCTTCTCGGTCACCGTCGCGACGAGGATGAGGCGCCTTTCATAAATGCTCTCGACAAGTCGGAAGGCCTGATGTCGTTAGTCGCAAATACCTACGCGACCAAGCTCATGGACAAACAGATGCGCGCGCGTGAATTCGAGCTGCTGACCAGGGTCTTAAACAACGTTCCGTTACGCCAGGTAACTCCTCACACAAGTACGACTCGGATTCCGGACCTTTGTGACCGGATCCTCGCCGACTTCGCATCGCTAAACTCGGGCGCTGCCCACATTCTCTATGTATAGCATCTACTCTTACGGTCAGATGCTCGCCGACACTCCGCGAATGGAGGCGTACAGCGCGGCGCTCCGTGCAACCGTCAAACCTGGTTCGGTTGTTCTCGATCTGGGTTGTGGTCCCGGAGTGTTTGCCCTGCTGGCGTGTAAGCTTGGTGCACGACGTGTTTATGCAATTGAACCTGACGCGGTGATCGAGCTGGCACGTCAAGCAGCGGTTGTGAATGGCTTCGCAGAGAGAATCGAATTTTATCAGGGCTTCTCAACCGAGATAACACTTCCCGAACCAGCGGACATTGTCGTTTCAGATTTACGTGGAATGCTGCCCTGGTTTCAGCAACACATTCCGTCCATTATTGATGCGCGCAATCGGCTGCTGACCACTGGCGGGACGCTCATTCCGCAGCGCGACGTGTTGTGGGCGGCGGTAGTCGACGTTCCTGATAGATATGGCGAGATCGTCGGGCCATGGGAGAGAGGCGATTTGAATCTATCAGCCGCAAAGGGCGTTGCGACAAGTACCTTCCGCAAAGCACGAATTAGTCCAGAGCAACTTTTAGTCGCACCTGCTTGTGGTACCAAAATCGATTACAACCAGATACAGAGCCCTGATTTTAGAGCTGAGATCTCCTGGCAGGCAGAGCGATCGGGCACAGCACATGGATTTAGTCTATGGTTTGATTCAGAATTGGTCGACGATATTGGATTCTCAAATAATCCGAATGCTCCGGAATTGATCTACGGCAATGCTTTGTTTCTGTTTCCACATCCAGTGGAGATCACGCAAGGTGATCGCATTGACCTGCGTCTTAGCGCCGATTTCATCAGCGATAATTACGTCTGGCGATGGAACACTACTTTTCTCTCCGCCGGTGATTTGCAAACGAAAGCCAGCTTTACCCAATCCACCTTTTTCGGAGTACCGTTAAGCGCAGCGCAATTGCGTAAACAGGCAGCCACCTATAAACCGACACTGGATCAAAAGGGTCAAATCAAAAGTTTCATACTGAACTCAATGACTGGAGACAAATCGCTCGAAGAGATAGCGACGCGACTCGTTGAGTATTTTCCAAAGCACTACTCAGATTGGAAAGTGGCGCTCAACGATGTAACTGCGGTGTCTCTAGAGTTTGGACAATGACCGATGTCGCAGGAGACACTTTGAAACTCTCACGCCCTGAGAATGACATCCTGATCTGCGCGAGCCGCCGAGAGCTTGAAGCGCGTGAAGTAGCCACACTTCGCGAACTGCTGAGCCTGCCTATTGATTGGGAGTATCTTCTGAACACTGCAAGGCAGCATGGACTTATTCCCTTACTTCACAAACACACAAGCAAGGGTTTAAGTGATTTGATTCCGAAGGTTTTTCAGGCGAGTCTGAAACGTGAATCAGTGACGAATGCTCAAAGCGTCTTGTACCTGGCTGATAAAACACTCAAGCTTAACAAGCTATTCAGTGACCACCACATCCCGATTGCAATTTTCAAAGGACCGATACTGTCTGAAATCGCTTACGGCGAAATTGCTCTGCGGCAGGCAGGCGATATCGATGTCTTAATAAGTCGTGAAGGTTTTGTTCATGCGAAAGAGTTACTAGAGTCGCTCGGGTATCAAATGCATCCGCAATTAACTGCCGCTCAGCAAGCCTCTCATCTGTCGTCTCACTGCGAAATCCAGTTCATGCGTGATGACTGGTTTACCGTAGTCGATCTTCACTGGGGATTGGCGCCGCGAAGTTTTGTCTTTGGACTTACTGGCGAGGAGGTCATGTCGCGATTACAAACTGTGTCTTTTGCCGGCTCGCATGTCCACACATTTTCTCACGAAGATTTATTGCTTTATCAAGCTATGCACGGAGCCAAACACCTCTGGCGAAGACTTGAGTCTATCGCTTCACTTGCAGAGCTCGTTGATTCGCTCGAGCCGGTTGCCTGGCCGGTTGTTGTGGAGCGAACCGTGGGGGCGCGGGCTACAAGGATACTCGGACTCGGTCTGCGACTAGCGGAGAATCTGTTTGGTACGATGGTACCCGTCGAGGTTTTGAAGGTAATCGATGGGGAAGGTGTAATGCGAAATTTCGCGAAACAGATTGCCGCTGAGCTTTTCGCTACTCGATCCCCCTGGGCTGATTCAACCGACACGAACCTTTACAATCTCAAGATAATGGATCGAAAGCGCGACGCTCTTGTCTCCGCCTTGCGGGCAGTCTTTGTTCCTACATTGTCAGATTGGGAAGCTCTTTCACTTCCCGCACCATTACACGCACTTTATTACGCCGTTCGACCTTTGAGGCTGTCCAGGATTTACAGCGCCGCATTATTGCGAAAGATATTGCACACGGATGCTCGATGACACTTCCAACTAACATCGACACTGTAACCGTAAATGCAGGGGCACGACTCGCCAAGCCACCTTTAAAGTGGGCCGGAGGTAAGCGTTGGCTGGTGCCTGATCTCCTATCTCTGTGGAATTCGTTTAGAGATAGACGATATGTAGAACCGTTTTGCGGCGGCTTAGCGGCTGCACTGGGTTTAATGCCGGAGTACAGCTTACTCAACGACATTAATCCTCATCTCATCAACTTTTATCGTCATCTGAAGCGGGGTCTCCAATTGAACATCGAGATGCGCAATGACGAAAAACTGTTTTACCGGCACCGTGATCGATTCAATGAACTTATCCGAACTAATACAATCGGAACCGCCGAAGGCGCCCAACTCTTCTATTACCTTAACCGTACTTGTTTCAATGGCCTCTGTCGTTTCAATCAAAGCGGTGAATTCAACGTTCCCTTTGGCACCTACAGCAACATCAGTTACGCCAATGACTTTGACGAGTATGTAGGTATATTCGAGCAATGGACGTTTACAAATCACGACATTGCCGAACTGGCGTTTGAGTCTGGTGATTTTGTTTACGCAGATCCCCCTTACGATGTTGAGTTCACAACTTATAGTGCGGGTGGATTCTCCTGGGAAGATCAAGAGAGGACGGCCGAGCTTTTGTCAAAGCACGATGGTCCGGTTGTGATTTCCAACCAGGCGACCGATCGAGTGATAAGAATGTACGTACAACACGGTTTTCAACTGCGATATCTTGACGCGCCTCGACGAATAAGCTGCACTGGCGATCGCTCAACAGCACGAGAAGTGCTCGCCACGAAGAATCTGTAACTCTTGTCCAACTTAAGCAAAAACGTTTGGCTTCCGGAACTCGTCTACGTTGGCGGAGAGTTTCGTGCCAATACCGCTTTGGTTTGTGATGACGTTGGCCATGTTGTGTGCCTCATGGCCATCGCTGATGTTTCCGGGCAGGCGCACGGACCAATAATCCGCCTCCCGAACAGAGCTCTACTTCCCGGTCTCGTCAATGCTCATTCGCACGCATTTCAGCGTCTAATTCGAGGTCGCACGGAATATCGATCTCAACATTCAACTGACACTTTTTGGAACTGGCGTGAGTTGATGTACGAGGCTGCAAACAAGCTGGGACCAGATGACGTTTATGCGGCCTCCCGCATGGCCTTCATGGAAATGGCGCTCTCCGGCATCACAAGTGTCGGTGAGTTTCATTACATTCATCACACACCTGACGGCCAGCCATATGAAGATCCAAATCTGCTTGCCAAAGAAGTCGTGCGTGCTGCTAACGACGTCGGTCTGCGCATCGCACTGCTTCGCGTTGGCTACGAGCGCGCTGGTTTTGAGAAACAGCAGAACCCACTTCAGGTACGGTTTATTGAAGGCGTCGATATTTATCTCAAAAACTTGCAACAATTAATGGGTGAATTCAACTCGGAAATGGCCTGGGTGGGTGCGGCACCACATAGCGTGCGCGCTGTTTCGCTCGATTACTTAAAAACTGTGAATGCGTTTGCCCGGGAATACAAGATTTCGCTTCACATGCACGTGGCTGAACAGCCAGCGGAGGTTTCAGCTTGCATTGAAGAGTACGGTCGCTCTCCAGTGGCCTTGCTCGATACTGAGGGCTTATTAAACGAGAACTTTACTGCGGTTCATGCGATTCACGTTACTTCTAAGGCGATCGATGCAATCGCCAGGTCACGAAGCAACGTTTGTGCGTGCCCGACGACCGAACGAAATCTTGGTGATGGGGTGGTGCCGGTTGACGATTACTTGCAAGCGGGTGTGCCTATCTCACTTGGTACCGACAGCCAAACGCAAATCGATCTTCTCGAAGACGCACGCGAGCTTGAGTATCATCTTCGTCTCCAACGCAAAGAGCGGAATGTTCTCGCGCCAACCAATAACGACAACTCATCCCTGGCGAGCCGGCTGTTTGATTGTGCGACGGTGAATGGGGCAAGGAGTATTGGCTTCAAAGGCGGACTACTCGAACCCGGTTTACCCGCAGACTTCTTTACTGTTGACCTTCAGGATCCTTCGATTTCAGGAGCGTCGGTCGATGATCTGCTGGCCAGCGTAGTGTTCTCACTATCTCGGACAGCCGTGAAGGATGTCGTGGTTGCCGGAAATAGAATTGTCGAGGATGGCCGGCATAGAGCACAGGAAGAGGTTGTCAATGGATTCAACGAGTTGCAAGGACGCCTCTGGAGTTGAGAGCTCAAACCAATGACCGTTCAGCAAACACTAGCTCATCTCGTCGGTATCGACTCTGTCTCATCACGTTCAAACGCGGAAATTATCGAATTCCTTGAACAACGCTGCGTCCGAAGTGGGTTCTCGGTGAAACGTTTCTCGTATACGGATGAAACAGGTATTGAAAAAATCAACTTAGTCGCACTCGCCGGTGCTGAGTTTTCAGAGCAGACCGAAGCGGAACTCGCACTCGTTGGTCACACTGACACGGTTCCTTACGACGCGAACTGGTCAGAAGCGACGAAACTCACCGAACGCGATGGTAAGCTCTTTGCCCGCGGCGCATGTGACACAAAAGGCTTCATTGCTGCTGCGCTTACAGCTGTCGAACTCATCGATGTGAATCGTCTCCAACGACCGCTCGCCTTGATTTTCACTGCGGATGAGGAGATTGGTTTGCGCGGGGCGAAGTATCTAGCGCAGATCAACGCGATGCGCGTTCGTTATAGCATCGTTGGCGAACCTACTTCACTGCAGCCGATTCGCGCCGGCAAAGGCTACGCGCTTGCTGAAGTTGTCGTACGAGGCCGTGAAGCACATAGCGCATACCCCGCGCTCGGTGCGTCAGCAATCTTTCGCGCGGCGCGACTCATCTCCAGACTGGCAGCTATCGGTGAACAACTCAAATCGGATCGACATGATGGTTTCGATCCTCCGTTTACAACTCTCAACGTAGGATTAATCAGCGGCGGAACAGCTAAGAATGTCCTCGCCGGCGAATGCAGATTTGCGCTGGAGTGGCGCCCGATACCCACCCAAAAACCAACGCTCGTGCTCGACTTGCTGGACGCAGCAATCGCCGAAGAAATGAAAAGCGATTCTGACTTCACGTGTGAAGTCCGCAGCGACCGGAATGATTCGGGCTTCGAGACGCGCGAAGATTCAACTCTCGTTACACTATTGGAAAGCACGACAGGCAAGAGAACGGGGAGCGTTGCTTTTGGGACGGAAGGTGCGCAGATGACTAGACTCGGCAGCGAAGCCGTTGTTCTAGGACCGGGCGATATTCGGCAAGCGCACCGCACTGGCGAGTTCGTACCCGTAGAGGAATTGGAACGTTGTGTCGAGATTCTGAGTGAAGCAATTAACTCCTTCTGCTTCTAATCGTCTCCCTTTAGTAACCCCTTCGAATTACTAAGGCGCGCTCCTGCTGGGACCGCAGGCGTCCCCGCCTGCTGTGTGTCACCTAAGTACGTGGAGGGACACTAGCAGGCGAGGACGCCTGCGGTCCCAGGAGGAGCACGCCCTTTCCAAAAGAGGCGTCACTAAAGGGTCGCGCATTTCGGGAAATGCAAAGCTTACGTTAAGCTAGGCTCGCAGGAGGCAACCCCTTTACCCTGACATCCATCGGAAGTCTGGTAATCCGTAATCTTATTTTTCCAAAGGTTTCTTCCATAATGCACTCAATTCGTAAGTTTGCTTTTGTTCTATCATTGTTGGTGGTTTTATCGTCTCCGTCGTCACCGCTGATCGCCCAATCTCAAAAGCCGCTGACAAGCAAGGAAGTCGTATCGTGGCTCTATCAGTTGCCGCGCTATCCTGAGAAACGCGATGAACTCGTAGACGAAATTCGGAAGCGCGGCATTGGTTTTCCCTTGACTGATGGAATGCGTTCGTTGGTCGCCACCAAAAGCGGTAACGACGCCCTGCTGCGACGCACGCTGGAGGAAGCCGAAAGACGGCGGGTCAACCCAACTGCTTCAACTCTGCCATCGGCAACAGAAGGCAATGAACTGTTAGAGCGAACACGCAACGTCACCCTGGCCGCGGCTAATGCAATGCCTGACTTTATAGTCAGACAACTAATACGCCGCTCAGTCGCATACGGAACTACTACCAACTGGATTCCTCAGGACACCCTTTCGATCGCTGTTGGGTATCGCGCGAATCAAGGCGAGGAATACAAGCTGCTCGCAATCAATGGTACGCCTGCAAGTGCAGAAGTTCAGCAAAGCAGCGACTACAGCAAGTACGCTGGCGGCAGCACTTCGCACGGTGTGGAATACATTTCCGCACAAGCCGATATCTTTCGGCCAGAGTCTCAAACCGAATTCAAGATGGTCGATACCGATGTTCTTCAGGGACGGCGAACTATCGTTTATGAATACACTGTAAAAAAGGAACAATCGCGCTTGACGCTGATCGAAGGGAACACAAAAGCGAGTGCAACCGTGGGTTCGCGAGGGCGATTGTGGATTGATCGTGAACTTGATCGAGTTGTACGGTTCGAACAAATTGCGACGGAGATTCCGAGTGGCTTCCCGATTAGCGCAGCCAGTAGTTTGATCGATTACGACTGGGTGACCATCAACGATCACAAATACCTATTACCCTTCCACTCTGAGATCTTGATTACGTCAGTCAGACCACAAGCTGTACTCCAGAGTCGTAACGACGTTCGGTTCCGCAGTTATCAAAAGTTTGGCGCGGAGCTTAAGGTTATCGACGAAGTTGGTGAAGACGACGAGCCGGCGGATCAAGCGCCGCCACCTCCCAAACCAAAACCGATAAAGCCGCCGATGTAATCGTTTGGAAACTCAACGTCGCTGCGATGGGATTAGGCATGCTGGGTTTCTAATCGAGTACAAGCGGGCGCCCCCTTGGAGTGCGGGGACTTGTCACCGCTTTGGTACAGCGAAACTCAACAACATTGATTCGATCGTCAAGCTGCATGATTCCCGAGGTTCGCTGTACCAAAGGTAACAAGTTCCCGCACTCCAAGGAGTCTGCACACCTACGTTTCCGAGGGTCTACTACTGTAGACGTTTTCAATTTTAGTGTCCTCCTTAGTCGACAGTAAGAATCCGTGGAAATGGGCCAATCCTTGTACTGTCTTCAATTCGGCATCTCCCTTGTTGAAGGTACGGGCTTTGCAGTTCCTGACTGGTTAGGAATTAAGGAGATCTCACGAAATGAAGCCCAGAATTTTGGTCGTCGATGATGATGAGGCGATCACGCAACAGCTCTATTGGACCCTCGCCGACGAATACGATGTAGTTACGGCAAATGACGTGAAAACTGCAATTCGAAGAGCGACGCTCTACAAACCAGACATTTCGATTCTAGACCTACAAATGCCACCGGCAGAAGATGAGCCGACGATCGGCTTACAGTTGCTTGAATTCATCAAAGGCCACCTCCCGAATTCACGCGTATTGATAATGAGTTCAAACGACGAATCAGAAGTACAAAGGGCTTGTCTTGAAGCCGGAGCTGATGAGTTTTTCGACAAACCGTTTGAAATTCAAGACATGTTGGCCAGTATTTGCCGGCTCTCGCCAGTTCACAGGCTGGAGCTTATCGCTCAGATTCTTTGAAGTATTTGATCGCATCCCACAAAGCGATCATTTAACGCACCGGAGATGAATCCCACTTCATTGAAGGTGTATTACAGGCCTCAGTTCCGAGTCCCACGCGGAGCTGAGGCCTTCTTTTTGAGGTGACAGGGCAGATGGTGGATGTCAAAAAAAGAAATCATTTTCCATTCATCATTTGACAGTTCTCAGTTGTCATTTGTGCAGGATGGCCTTGGGTCTTTGGCCTTCGGTCTTTTATGGCTGCCTCTTAATAACCCGAGCCCACCTTCAAATTCCTAAGGCCCAAGGCCAAAGACCCAAGACCATCCCACAAATGACAACTGAGAACTGTCAAATGAGATATGGAAAATGATTTCCTTTCTGCCATAATGACACAGCCATAAGATCCAACTAACATTCCAACTACGTTGCGGTCCGTCAAATGAGCGAAGGAATTGAGAAAGTCAGGGGTGTCAGTGAACTGCCACTCTTTCCGCTGCCGGTCGTGCTCTTTCCCGGCGTGCCGTTACCTCTGCACATCTTCGAACCAAGATACCGACAGATGCTGGAGGACATTCGTCAGACAAATAATCTTTTTGGTCTCGCCTATTTCGATTCAACAACTTCTGAGCGCGATCTCCCCGCGCCCGGACAGGTTGGCTGCGTCGCTGAAGTTACAGAGACGCAAACGTTCCCGGATGGCCGTTCAAACATCCTGACGATCGGTGTGATCAGGTATCGAATTGAGTCGTACGTCGAACACGGTGACCCCTACTTCGTTGCGCGAGTTAACTATTTTGAAGACGATGACGAGGACGACGGCAGGTTAACTACTGCTGCTGAAGACGTTGCCGACACGTTTACTCGCATCGCCAGAGCCGTACGCACAATTAACGATGAACGTGTAAATCTGCCCGACATCTCAGACACTGAACCTCAGCGACTATCCTTTCTAGTCGCCGCCGCTATGGAAGTGGAAGTCGAAGTCAAGCAGGAGTTACTCGAGCTTCGCTCCACGGCTGAACGACTGCAACGACTGAGGGGACTGTTGAATCAAGCGGTTGATGGTTACGAGGAGCGAGCCAGGATACACGAGCTCGCCAAAGGCAACGGACATAGCGGCAAAAAGATCGAAATTGAATGACTGAGTCGAAGGACAATCAAATAAGGGTTTGCGTTCTTTTCTTCGGCGGCGCTAAAGATATCGCAGGTACAAACTCCCTTGAACTAGCGCTTGCATCCCCAGCCCAACTCAGCGATGCCTCTGTCGCTCTGTTCGACAAGTTTCCGGAGTTGAAACGATTCGGCCGTTCACTACTGTTGGCGGTAAATCAGGAATACGCGGAACCTAATACGCAAATCAAGGCCAATGACGAAATTGCTGTCTTTCCGCCGGTGAGCGGCGGATCGGAAACGATTTGCGATTATCGTTGCCCAAATGACTTCTTTGAGTTGACCACTGATGCTATAGATGTTGGGGCTGTTGCGCGGCGGGTGGTACTTCCTGAGTGCGGCGCGACAGTAACGCTCGACGGTTATGCGCGCAAGTGGACCTCGGGAAGAGAAACCGATCATCTGATTTATGAAGCTTATGAACCAATGGCCTTGTCGGAAATGCAAAAGCTGGGAGCACAAGCTCACAAGCAATTCGAGGTTGCCCACGTTGGAATTGTGCACCGGACAGGTCGCTTGGAAATTGGCGAGACGAGTGTGGTGATCGCTGTGAGCGCACCTCATCGTCGTGCGGCCTTTGAAGCTTGTGAGTGGTTGATTAAAGAATTAAAGCGAACTGTGCCGATCTGGAAGAAGGAAGTTTTTCAGGACGGCGAAGTTTGGGTTGAAGGGGAAATCAATTAGCCGCAGATTTTCGCAGATTAGAAAGATCAGAAATCATCTGCGTAAAATCTGCGACTAATTTACTTGCGCGCTTAACAACCAGTCGTTTCAGTGCTTCACGCCGGTGATTCTTCGAGCTCGTCTTCCGTCGAAGGGTCGACCAACGATGCGCTGGTAACCATGTCTGACGCGTCAGTCTTAATCAGGCGCACACCTTGGGCGCTTCGACCCGTCTTACGAATCTCCGAGGCTTCAAGCCGGATTAACTTACCCTGCTGCGTAATGATCATGATCTCCGATTCGTCGTCAACCGGGAATACGGCCACCACCTTACCGGTCTTTTCGGTGGTCTTCATGTTGATTACGCCCTTACCACCACGCGACTGCAAACGATAAGTCGTGATCGGTGTCTGCTTTCCATAGCCCTGTTCTGAGACTGACAGCATTCGTTCAGTGTCTTCCGCAGACACTGCGCAAACTGAAACGACAAAGTCGTCCTTACGCAAATCGATTCCGCGCGTGCCGCGAGTTGCGCGTCCCATCGGGCGCGCATTCTTCTCGTCAAAGCGAATCGCTAATCCGTTGTGCGTTGCGATAAAGATTCGCTTCGTGCCATCGGTAAGTATGACATCCAACAACTGATCGCCATCGTCAACATTGATCGCAATGATCCCGTTGGTGCGAATGTTCTGGAAGTCGGCCAGCGAGGTCTTCTTAATCACACCTTTACGCGTGACCATCACCACAAATCTACCTTCAGAGAACTCCTTTACCGGGACGACGCCAGCCAGTTTCCGATCTGAAGGTATGTTGATCAGGTTTACGACCGCTTTCCCACGGGCTGAGGCTGCCGCGTCCGGAACTTCGTGAACCTTGATCTTGTAGACCATTCCATCGTCAGTAAAGATCATTAGGTAAGCGTGGGTTGAGGCAATGAACAGGTGCTCAACAAAGTCGCCATTCTTTGCGGCAGCCCCAAACCGACCCTTTCCGCCGCGCCCTTGCCGTGAATAAGTGGTTACCGGAGTGCGTTTGATGTAACCGCTCTTGGTGACAGTGATGGCCACATCTTCGTCAGCAATTAGATCCTCGATGGAGAGTTCGACGCCTTCGTCAACAATCTCGGTGCGACGCGCATCGCCGAAGTCTTTCTTGACTTCTTCGAGCTCGTTTTGAATTACGCGACGCAGTGATCTTTCATTCGCAAGAATCTCTTCGAGTTCGGCAATCAGCTTAATGATATTTTCATACTCATCAGTTATCTTCTGCCGTTCGAGTGCAGACAATCTTCGGAGTTGCAAATCGAGAATGGCCTGCGCTTGTAGATCCGAGAATGCCAATCGCTCCATCGTTTTCTGGAGCTTATTCAGATGGGTCTTGAGCTGGCCATCGGATGGAACACCTTTCCAAACCTTGACCTCGCTCATCGTGCTTAGTTGAGCCATTAGCCATTGCCTTGCTTCGTCGACTGAACGCGAATTCCGAATCAAGGTCACGATAGCGTCCAGCGCATCGATTGCCTTGGTGAGACCTTCGAGAATATGAGCACGGGCTTTTGCTTTGCGCAGGTCATATTCCGTGCGCCGTCGCACCACTTCACGACGAAACTCAACGAAGCACTCAAGCATCTGCTTGAGGTTCAAAACTCGCGGTTGTCCATTGACGATCGCGAGATTGATAACCCCAAACGACGACTGCATTGGAGTCAGCTTGTAAAGCTTATTGAGCACAACCTGCGGAACGGCATCGCGTTTCAACTCAACGACGATACGCATGCCGGTGCGATCCGACTCGTCGCGCAGATCCGAAACGCCATCGAGTTTCTTCTCGTTAGTCAGTTCGGCAATACGTTCGATTAGGCGTGCCTTGTTGACCTGAAACGGGATCTCTGTGATAACGATCGCATCACGTTCCTGGGCGCCGCGACCTATACGATCGATTCCCGCGCGGGCACGTAGTTGCAAAATGCCGCGACCTTCGACGTACGATTTTCTGATCTCTTCGCGTCCATAGATGAAACCGCCAGTCGGGAAATCGGGACCTGTGACTATTTTTGTAAGGCCTTCAACGGGCAAATCTGGATTTTTGAGAAGCGCAATTGTTGCGTCAACAATTTCCGTGAGATTGTGCGGTGGGATTTTGGTGGCCATTCCGACTGCGATACCGTCCGAACCATTTATGAGGAGATTCGGTACGCGTGCGGGCAAGACTTTTGGCTCACTTAGCGACTCATCGTAATTTGGCTGCGTGTCGACTGTTTCTTTTTCGATGTCGGCCAGAAGTTCATTCGCCAACCGCGCCATGCGGATTTCGGTGTAACGCATAGCAGCTGCTGCATCGCCATCGACAGATCCGAAGTTTCCCTGACCGTCGATCAGTGGATAACGCATTGAAAAGTCCTGCGCGAGACGAACAATCGTGTCGTACACCGGCATATCGCCGTGTGGGTGATACTTACCGATCACATCCCCGACGATTCGAGCGCTCTTTTTGTACGGCTTGTTGTAGGTGTTCCCAAGCTCGTGCATCGCCCACAGGACTCGCCGGTGAACAGGTTTCAATCCGTCACGAATATCCGGCAACGCCCGGCCGATAATCACCGACATTGCATAGTCGAGATATGACCGTCGCATTTCATCTTCGATGTTTATATGGTTGCGTTCAGAAGTCGTTTCCATCTACAAACCTTTCCAGTTACAATCCGGCGGTCTTGGCAATCAATAATCTTGACGAAGCCCTCTCTGACCAAGGCAATGACTTTCTCCCGACACACACTGAGACATTCGCTGGAGGCAAGTGCACTTGGTTTTGGGGACTTGGTTTTGGCTAAAAAACAGGTGGAACATCAGTTTTCGACTGGGTGCATTTTAGCCTTTTTAGGGTATTCTTGGCAAACCCATAATCCAGCGAAACTCTAATCAAATCAATAGCTTCAGAGGCGACTAGATAGCGCGGACACGGCAGCCTCTGGCAACATTTGAATACGATCTGTTCCGCGCTCCTGGAACCCCTTCTGCAAAATGAGTGAGCAACGGAGTTGGAAGCGAATCCGTGAACGACTGGAACTAAAACTACCGGTGAGGGTTGTCTGCCGGGAAACCCCGGATTTTGAATGGATGGAAGTAACCCGCCTGCAAAACGTAACACCGTTTGGCGCCGGTTTCACACTCAAACGACCGACTGAAAAGGGTCGTATCTTACATATGACAATTCCGATGCCCCGCCAACTTCGAGTCTTTGATCACGCGGAAGATCAATACCGCGTGTGGGCTCTCGTTCGCTACGTTAAGGCATCCAGCTCTCCTGATAACAAGCCGACCTTCAATGTTGGTGTCGCCTTCGTCGGCAAGCACCCCCCGAGAGGTTACGATAATGAGCCCTGGAAACGTTACGATGTTGCGACCTCAACGTTGCAAGCGATGGCCACGGCCGAAGAGATAGAACCCATGCCAACGTCAGACATGCGGGTTCACACACGACACAACATTCCTGTTGACATGCTGCTGGAAACGCTTAATGAGAAAGGTGAGCCTGCAGAAACAGAATCGACAGTCACCGAGGACATAAGCCGAAAAGGAGCTACCATATTCACGACGCTGCAGATTCCTGTTGGCCGCTTCGTTCGCTTAACAAGTGCGCAATTTGGTCTCACCGTCCATGCGGCGATCAGGGCGCGCAGCACTGGTACTGATGGAGTCGGAAGAATCCATGTGGAATTCATTGATAGGGAATGGCCGTTGTAAGATATCCGTATGGGAACATCACCCGCTAACTAACCTTGAGTGACAATGGCACATTTCCGGCACGAAACACTGTGACGCGCCCTGCAAAGGGTCGCGGGACGTTGCCGCAATGGGCCCTGGAAATACTCCGAAAGATCGTCGCTGTGGGCAGTAAGCTGTTTTGGAAGATAGAATTCAAAGGCGTCGAGAACGTTCCCGAAAACGGTGGCTTGATCATCGCCTCGAATCATCAAACTTATATCGATCCTTTTTGGCTCTCATTACCGATCAAACGTCCCACTCGTTACCTGGCATGGAGCGCGGCATTTAACTGGCCCATTGTTGGCAGGTGTTTGACCTGGTTCGGAGCGTGGCCGTTAGCGCTTGAAGGAAGCGATCCCGCTCCTATTAGACGTTCCCTTCAGTGGCTGCGCGATGGTGGCGCAGTGGTTATCTTTCCAGAAGGTGGTCGAAGCACTGCAACTGGCTCACTGGAGAGATTCAAAGTAGGCGCAGTGAGACTTGCGCTTGATGCTGATGTTCCGATTCTTCCTGTGACAATAAAAGGTGGGAATCAGGTCTGGCCCCGGGGCTGGCGTTTTCCGCACCTTGGCAAAGTTGTAGTTACCTACCATCCGCTCTACCACGCCTCACCTGCACCAAATGAAGAAGCAAGAGTATGCGCGCGGCGTGAAACCGAGCGACTGGCCCAAGTTATTGGTTCAGCGCTTTAGAGCTAGCCAAAAGAAATAATTTTCCAGTTATTATTTGACAGTTCTCAGTTATCAATTTGGATTTGTCAGTAGTCCCGTTGTCAGTGGTCCGTTGTCAGTTTCAGATCCCGACAAACCAAATGACAACTGAGAACTAGCGCGATGAGCCGAATCAAACAATACTTAGTACTCTAGACACTGGCAATTGCTGTAAAAGTCTTGTTGCGCGGTCCCCACACTGAACCCGGGGTTAGGAACTGCATTGTCGTCTTCGCATGCTGGGATAAACAAAGCAAAAGCGAGCAGTATGAAAGCTAGAATTCTCTTCATCGTTTTTACCCTCCTTCAATTTGAGATTCCCAGGTCGCTTAAATAGCGATCTATTAAAGGTAAGAAATTCGAAGAGTGAGTGACAACGAGCTGTTTTAGTGCATTGGTCTTGTCATTCTCAGTCAACGTTATCAGTTCGGTATCAGACTTAACCGCAGCGTTATTCTGGGGACGAGTAACCCTTTCCTCCACACGTTTCTGATGCTGATTCTTGGTCCATTCGCCTGGAGGCACTTGAAACTCTGGATTTGATAGCTTTTGTGTTACCAGTAGCTGCGTTATTGCGACTACTTCCAGCGGAGACATTTCTGGATTAACCGCAACTTCTCCGGCTTTGAGGTCCGTCAACTGGCCAATAAAGCTTGGTACTATTCCTAGTAAGTTGCTTCTTAAATACCTTATCTGCCTAGAATTTACGTACGCGTATTTAGGCGCGCCTAAATCCTTCGCGATACGGTTAAGCGCATCGGCCATTCTCCCTTCTTCAATTCCGGATTCACGTTTTTGTAAATAATCCATCTCAGCCCGGACAAGCCTGTCCTTAAATACGGACAATACCTTGGAGGTCTCGGGCGTTCCAAAGTTATTGAAAACGTCTTCAGCTAGGGCGTTTACCGCATTCGGATCACCAGACTTTGCAGCTCGGGCTTTGGTGTTCATGGATGCGAATTTCTGAGCTGGATGCTCGGGCTGATTTTGCGGATTTGGAGACACACGAATTGTTGCGTAAATCACACCTACTCCTACTGCCGAGGCAATAAATGCCATTACTTGAGTCACACTTAGATTAATCATACTTCCTTCCTGTTCCGGGTTGAGCACCCTGCAGAGTTGGTTTATACGTCTTTCCTGCCTAATAAGGGGATAACAAGAGTGGAGAGGGTGGGTAGGGACAACGAAAGTAGTCCATTGGTCCAGTTAGTAGCACTCGCCTTGGCAATACAGGAACAATTGGAGAGAAAGCGATTAGTATTCCAGCTCTTCAGTCGTTTCGAGATCTACCGTTTTAAAATCGATGGACTTGGTAAAGGCAAAACCGCACTGTCAAATGATAACTGGAAAATGATTTCTTTCCTGCCTGCTTGTCTTCAACCTCGCAGCACCGCCAGCATCGCCGCGTGCACCAATCCATTACTCGCCACAACCTTCTTCGTATAAATGTTCAGAGGTTCGTCCTCGTAGTTGGTAACCCTTCCTCCAGCTTCCTGAATCAACAACACTCCGGCGGCAATGTCCCAGGGATTCAAGCCATCTTCCCAGAAACCATCGAAACGTCCACAGGCCACATAGGCCAAGTCAATGGCGGCTGAGCCATCGCGTCTAACCGCCTGCGAGCGCATGGTGAAGTTTGTAAAGTCGCGAGCGAAGTCAGATCGTTCCCGAACGTTGTAAGGAAAGCCAGTGCAAAGCATCGCACTGTTCAGTTCTTCTACTTCGGAGACACGAATACGCCGGTCATTGAGCGTGGCACCTTGTCCTCGTTCTGCAGCAAACATCTCGTTACGCATTGGATCGTACACAACACCGAGCTCGAGCACACCGAGGTGCTCAACTCCAATTGAGACGCAGAAGCACGGATAGCCATGCGCATAGTTCGTCGTGCCATCCAGGGGATCGACTATCCATTTCCAGCCACCACTCCCGCCCTCGATCAGCACGGCTTCGCCTGACTCTTCTGCGAGGATGCCATGTCTCGGATAGTGTGAACGTATTCGATCGATTATCAATTGTTCTGCAGCAATATCCGACTCAGTTACTAGATCGATGTCCCCCTTGTTGGAGACCTGTGCGGAACCGAGGCGTTGAACAAGCAGTGTTCCCGCGTCATAGGCAATCTGTTTAGCAAAGTTAAGCAATGAAAGTTAGTTAGCCCGAGGCTCGGACTTTAAGTTCCTTGAATCGGCGAAAGGCTGCGGCAGTCGCATTTTCTGTGCGGCGATTTTCAAAACTTCCTGCACTTGTTTGTCCCAATAGGCCCATGAATGATCGCCCGGCAGTTCACGATACTCGTGCGGTATCTTCTTCTCCAACATTAAGCCGGCGAGTTCGCGGTTGTATGGAAATATGAGGCCTGAGTCTTCCGTTCCGCAATCGAAGTAAAAGAACGGCAACGAGGCGATACGCGCCGCCGGAAGCTGGGTGACGAGTTGAAACAGATCGTTTGCTTTACGAGTGTCGCTATCCACCGGACCGAATAACTGCAGCGAGGTTGCCCAACCGCTCGCGAGCGTTTCTTTTTCAGTGAAACGAGCAACCCCTAAAGCCCCACTCATCGACGCTGCAAACACAAAAGTGGAAGGCGATTTGAGCCCAAACTTTAGCGAGCCGTAACCACCCATCGATAGTCCCGCGATGCCACGTCCATAGCGAGCTTCTATCGTCCGATAACGCTGCTGCACGTCCGGGATGAGTTCTTTGAGAATATAGGTTTCGTATTTGTCTGTAGCAACCATTGCACTATCCGTGTACCAACCATCGTTTCCTTCAGGCGTAACAACGATAATGCGGTATTGAGCGGCATAATCTTCAACATTAGTTCGCGAGATCCAATCGGAGTAATGTCCAGTCAAACCATGAAGGAGATAAAGAACCGGATAACGGGTTGTGGATGAGGTGTCGTAATCCAAGGGGAGTATGACTTTGTATGGAAGCGTGGCTTTTACAAGTTTGCTTTGAAACTGAACGGTCTCAACACGAGGTTTAGCAGACGCAGTCAGAAAAAGGGCGAAAGATAATGAGACAGCAAATAAGAATCTTCGAAGGAGCGTGTTATTTTGGTCTTGTTTCTTCAACAAAGTTCGCCAGAGAAGACGCAGCGTCATGCCGTTCGATTTCTTGTGTCCTCTGCGTTTTAAGTAGGCGCAACTTTAGTTAACGCAGAGGACATAGAAACACAACGCAGCGGAGTCACAACCAAACTTGGATAAAGTCAGTACCGTAACGCGGTAGCGTCGGGTCCGTAACCACCCACACCGTTAGAGTTGACAACGGACCCGACGCTACCGCGTTACGCTACTGACTTTTCCAAGCACCTACTCAGTATCTAAACGATGTGTCGAAACATCTGTTCAAAAAACAAGAAGTTGAGAGCTTGCTACACACGTAGAGAATGACTGATCACGTCTCCTCCAACATGGGAACCTTGATCTCTTTCCTGCGCGCCGTATTGACAGCTTCTTCGTACCCAGCATCCACATGCCGCACAACTCCTAACCCCGGATCATTCGTCAGCACTCGATTCAGTCTCCTCGACGCTTCCGCGGTTCCGTCGGCGACTGAAACTTGTCCGGCATGCAATGAGTAGCCAATACCCACACCCCCGCCATGATGAAACGAGACCCAACTTGCCCCGCTGGCAGTATTAAGTAGGGCGTTGAGAATCGGCCAGTCAGCAACGGCGTCAGATCCGTCTTTCATTCCTTCTGTCTCTCTAAACGGTGAAGCTACTGAACCCGTGTCGAGATGGTCCCGTCCAATTGCAATTGGGGCCTGCAGGTCTCCACGCTTAACAAGGTCGTTGATTGCCTCACCCATCTCCGCCCGCTCACCATAACCAAGCCAGCAGATTCGTGCCGGCAGTCCCTGGAATTGAACCCGATCGCGGGCCAGGCGCAACCATCGATTTAGTGTTCGGTCATCAGGAAACAACTCCAGCGCAAGATCATCTGTCCTGCGGATGTCGGTTGCGTCTCCGGAGAGCGCGACCCAACGAAACGGACCTTTACCTTCGCAGAACAGTGGTCGAATGTATTCCGGTACAAAACCAGGTATTTCGAACGCGTCTGCACAACCCGCATCGAAGGCTTGTTTACGAATATTGTTGCCGTAGTCGAAAGCGACCGCTCCAAAACGCTTCAGGGCCAACATCGCCTCAACGTGAACCGCCATCGATTGCACGGAACGTTTTACGTAAACGTCCGGGCGCGTTTGGCGTAGTTCTGCGGCTTCCGCCAATGAAAGTCCGGCGGGTACATATCCATTCAAAGGATCATGTGCGCTTGTTTGATCGGTGACGGCGTCAACTTTGACGCCTCGGCGAACGATCTCCGGAAGTATCTCGGCGCAATTCCCCACCAAGCCAACTGAAACTGGACGTCTTTGTTGGCGAGCCTCCTCGCAAATATCCAGCGCTTCATCAAGACTAAAAGCAATGCGGTCGCAGTAACCAGTCCGAACACGACGATCGATGCGTGACACATCTACATCGATTCCCAGAAAGACCGCGCCATTTAACGTTGCTGCCAATGGCTGGGCACCACCCATTCCGCCCATCCCACCCGAAACGATCAGCTTGCCCAAAAGATCACCGCCAAACTGTTTGTCAGCCATAGCCGCAAAAGTCTCGAACGTTCCTTGGACGATGCCCTGAGTACCAATGTAGATCCAACTGCCAGCGGTCATTTGACCATACATCATTAAACCGCGCCGCTCGAGTTCATGGAAATGTTCCCAGTTTGCCCAGGCACCAACCAGATTTGAATTAGCAATCAAGACGCGTGGCGCATACTCGTGCGTGCGGAATACGCCAACAGGTTTACCAGACTGAACCAGCAATGTTTCATCGTTCTCAATAGTTTGCAGTTCACGAACAATTGCGTCGAAGCAGCTCCAGTTACGCGCAGCCTTTCCCACTCCACCATAGACAATTAGCTCATCAGGCTTTTCAGCAACATCCGGGTCGAGGTTGTTCATCAAACAACGCAGCGCGGCTTCCTGATGCCAACTCTTGCAAGTCAACTTCGAGCCGCGTGGGGCGTGAATGGTTTCCCTCGTCATCAGTATTCTCAGCCCTCTGCAAACCAAAGACGACTAAACCAACTGTCACTATCTCGCTTTAGAAGTTGTTGAAGCTCGCCGGAATCAAGCCAAATGCCTCCACACTTGTCGCACGTGTCGATCATTACTTCTTCAAAGTTGTTCTCCTTTAGAGCGCCGTCACAACGAGGGCAATTCATCGTGGAGAGGCCGGCCGCCTTCGCTTCGGCAGCCACCTTCATCTTCGCCCGGAGTTTTTCGATCGCTTCTTTGTTCTTGCGATTGAAGTACTCTTCTTCCAAAGCGCGCCTTCGATCGTCCATTCCATCTACCATCTATGCTCCTCCTACTCGGCCAAACTCTAGCTCAACAAAACTTCAAACTCATCACGTCTAATCAAATCGACTACCTTCTCAATATCGGCTGCCATCGATCGATCTCGATCAGTCGACGGAATATGTGCGCGAATAATGTCATAGGCTTGTTTTGCACCGCGTCCAGGTTTCAGTGGCGCGCGGAAATCCAAAGCCTGAGCGGCAGTCAGTAATTCGATAGCAGTTGCCATTTCCGCGAGGTCAACTATCGCCCTGAGTTTCACTGCCGACGTCATTCCCATTGAGACGTGATCTTCTTTTCCTCCGTCGGTGGGAACATTATCGACGCTTGCAGGGTGAGCCAAAACCTTCGCTTCATTTAGCAGAGCGACGGCGGTGACCTGCAACATCATGAAGCCGGAGGAAATACCCGGCTTAGCGGTGAGAAAAGCCGGCAGACCTTCGTTTGAGTCGGGATTTACCAGGCGATCAATGCGACGCTCCGTGATGCTCATCAAGTCTGTTAAGGCGATTGCGGCGTAATCGAGAACGAGTGCCACCGGAGCTCCGTGGAAGTTGCCACCGGATAGCACTTCAGCGGTGTCAGAGAACACGAGTGGATTGTCGGTAGCACTTCCGCTCTCAATCTCAACTGTCTCGGCCGCATGTCGCAGGGCGTTACGTACGGCACCGTGAACCTGCGGCATGCAACGTAAACTGTAAGCATCCTGAACTCGAGGATCGTTATTGAGATGCGATTTGCGAATCTCGCTATCCCGTAGAAGTTGGCGCAAGTGAGCTGCAACCTCCAACTGACCGCGGTGAGGCCGTGCGCCGTGAATGCGTTCGTCAAAAGCTACCGGCGTACCTCGCAAAGCTTCTAGTGTCATTGCCCCGGCAACATCGGCAAGGTGAACCAATCTCTCAGCCCGATAAAGCGCCAAACCACCCACAGCGCCCATGGCCTGGGTTCCATTCAGTAGAGCCAGTCCTTCTTTAGCCTCCAATTGAAGCGGAGTGATCTTCGCTCGCTCGAGTGCAATCGCGCTCGGCATACGCTCGCCTTCATAAAAGGCCTCGCCTTCCCCGATTGTCGTCGACGCCAGGTGTGCGAGCGGTGCTAGATCACCGCTGGCGCCCACGGAACCCTTTTCCGGAATTACTGGAGTTACGCCACGCTCGAGCATTGCGATAAGCGTGTCTATTACCAGCGATCGAGCGCCACTGAATCCCGCGGCCAAGACGTTGGCACGCAGCAAAACCATCGCTCTAGCTTCAGGTTCGGAGAGTGAATTTCCCAGGCCAACCGAGTGACTACGTACGAGGTTTAGCTGTAATTCACGTAGCTCGGAAGATTGAATACTGACGTCGGACAGTTTGCCAAAACCCGTGTTGACGCCATAAACCGTGCGCCCTTCGGCAACAATTCGCTCGACAACCAGCCGTGCGTTCTCGACGCGCACTCGTGCTTCGTCTGCGAGAGCAACCCGCACTCTTCGGTTGGCAACGTCCGCAATTTGTTTGAGGGATAACTTTTGACCGTTGAGATAAATCATCTAGGTTATTGCAGATTTCAGGTTGAAACAGCGACGTAACGGTTATTGTAAATCACGCCGCGGAACGCACATAAACGACCCCTTTGTCGATTCATAAAATCGGCAATTGGCAATAGGCAATCGGCAATAACTTAAATCTGAAATTTATCTGAAATCTAAAATCTGAAATCGGCAATGGCTCTAGCCGCCCCACTCTCGTCGCCTGTCCTTGTCCGGTGTCTCGGACAAATCCATTTTCTTAAGCTCTGCAGTAGTGCTGCCAAGGCGGACTCGTTGTCTGGCTCGTTTCGCGCGCACAGTCGTTCGTCTAGTGGTCGCTGCCGTCCAACTCGTCATTCGCTTCAATGGGCGCAATGAGAACTCGTGTTGCGGTAGAACTTCTCCTGTCGCTTCGCGCAAGCGTAGTGTTCCGATCGCGAAAATCGCAATTGCCGTATTAAAAACCACGCCTACGACAAAAACGATCCAACCTGGCACAATGCCGACGGTTGCCCGATCGATAAACGCGTTGAAGTCGCGAGCTGGCAATGGATGTAAATAAACTTTGAGATTCCAGCTCAGCGCCAACAGCGCAAATATCCAAAGATAGTTTCGCCGCAAACGTCTACCCACGGCTTCCCATTCGGTGATTGTAAAGTGCGGGGTAGTCAGATCGGCTGCCAGATGTTCAGCCCAGGCCTCATCTGTTGGGGTGACATTTGGCGCTAATAGTTGTGCGAAGTATCCGGTTTCGAGCACTCGCACTCGACTTGACCAAATTTCGTAGTAACGGTACCGGCGCGCCTCCATTAGAAGAAAAATGGCAACGAGGATCGAGTTAATGGGAATAACAAAATGGGGATTGCTAGGTGAACTGAAGACAAAAGACAGCGTCGCACCGGCGGTTAGAACAGCCCAGTTTGTCGTCGTGTCGAGACGGTTTCGCCAGGTATTAGAACGTTGTACTTCCCCGCGATAGAAGTGAATCATCGCGGCATTGAATTCCGACGGACTCAGGCGTTTCATCAGTCCGCCCGGAGACGCGCTCTCTGAACTGGTCGGATCGATCGGACCGGGTCTGAGACGGCCGGTACCTCTGTCGGTGGAAAGTGATCCACTTCCTCGTTGGGATGGTTCGGTGGTCATGAAATGAACCGGTAGAGTGCGCCGACCAGAATGGAGCGCGGAACTCCAGAACCTGATAATAGCACGGTGGAAAGCACTACTGTCGGATTAAATAGGTCGATGGGAAGGTCTTGGGACTTTGGTCTTCGATCTTTGGAACTGATCTGCTAGCCTGAATGCTCCAGATATCTTCTCAAAGACCGAAGACCAAAGGCCCAAGACCTTCCTTCGAAAATGACAAATGAGAAATAATGAGAAATGGCAAATGATAGATGACCAATGATGACCAATGATTTCTGTTTAGGTGGTTCTAATCCCCAAAAAACGGGCCGCCTTGACACTGTTTCGGGCCAAACCCTATAGTGACCCCTCGGCTATTTGAAGGACTAAGATAGTGAAGAATGCCGCAGAAATAGCGCCCGAAGAACATTGGATGCGGCATGCAATAGACGTCGCACGAGAGGCGCAGGAACGCGGAGAAGTACCGGTTGGAACTTGCATTGTCAGTGAAGGAAAGCTCCTCTCAATTTCGGGAAACCGAACGCGAACAGACTGCGATCCGACAGCCCACGCTGAAATAGTCGCGCTTCGCGACGCCTCAAGAACTGCCGGCAACTACCGTCTAACAGGCGCCGAGGTTTACTCAACGATCGAGCCTTGCGCGATGTGCGCTGGGGCGTTGATTCAGGCGCGCGTTAGTCGATTAATTTACGGCGCAAGAGACGAACGGGCTGGAGCCGTCGAGTCGCGCTTTCGGATTTGCGACACTGATTTCCTTAACCATCGGATCGAAATCGTCTCCGGAGTTTTGGAAGACGAATGTCGAGCGATGATGCAAGAGTTCTTTAGAATGCGAAGAGATGTCCGATAGACTTCAGTTTGTCGTCGTCGACAGATAAATACCCTCGAGGGTACGAGTAGTCGCCGCATCGACAAACTAAAGTTTATCGGACATAGAATGCGGAGAGGTCGCATAGTGGATTAGTGCACCGGTCTCGAAAACCGGAGTGGGTTAACGCCCACCGTGGGTTCGAATCCCACCCTCTCCGCCATTTTGAGATCTGAGATCTCAGATTTGAGATCTCACAGGGGAGAGGTGCAGGAGTGGTTGAACTGGCAGCACTGGAAATGCTGTGAACGGGAAACCGTTCCGTGGGTTCGAATCCCACCCTCTCCGCCAGAACATTGCCAATTGGTGTCCGATATGCTTTAGCTTGTCGCGGTGATCTCCACGAGCTTCTTGAGAACGGTATCGACAAGCTAAAGCATATCGGACATTCAATCGGCAATCCCCTGATTCCCCCTAGGAATAGCAACGGCCACATTTTGGGGTAAAGGGATGAACGACGATAAGCTAGCTCTTGAAGAAGCGCGTCGTGCGGCGCAGCACGAAGCGGTAAAGACGCAGGTTGAAGGAGAAGTGCAGGCCGAAATCAGCGACCGGGCTGCACAACGCGCGACTCCAAGCGAGGCTCAGAGAATAGAAAGCGTTGCCGGCGACTTTCGTTCAAAGGCTGTTGATGAGGTCGTTGACACTGAACGCGAGGTACAACGCTCACGCGGGTTGGCGCGAGTTTCTCAAGTGGTCGATTACATCTTTTACGTAATCTACGCGCTGCTTGGAATGAGATTTCTGTTGGCACTGCTAGCCGCGCGAAGCAGCACAGGATTTGTACAGTTCGTAGTAACGGTCAGCAATCCATTTTACGCACCGTTTCGTGGCATAGTCGCCAGTCCGCAAACGGATCAAGGCCACACTTTGCTGTTGCCCGTCGTTGTAGCAATCATTTCTTACGTATTGTTGCACCTGCTGACGAATGGTTTGCTGCGCATGCTCGCGCATCGCAAGACGGAAATATAGGTATTGCAGATTGTCGCATGTCCGATATGCTTTATAGCTTGTCGTTAACGCTGTAGTAATCAATTGTACGGAACGACAAGCTAAAGCATATCGGACATGCGACAATCTGAAGTCTGAAATTGTTTATCAGATCCCGGGCTCCGCACAACGCTAGCCTTGTGAACCCCGCCAGGCCGGGAACGGAGCAACGGTAGCAACGGCAGCGTGTGTTGCGGGAAAGTCCGGGGTCTGGCCAGTACAGAATTGTGAAATTTGAAATCCGACCGCCGAAATCATTACAGTTTCCAAAACTCAAATCTCGCAATTCCGCAATTTCGCAATTTACACTCCTCTCCTCATTGCCGCACTTCAGCCACCTCTGCTACAGTCACTGCAACTCTCCCAAATCCAGAAAGGAGATCGCTCATGAAACGCCACTTGATGTTGTTTCTGGCACTTCTAATTGCGTCTGGTTTCAATTCCGGCGCCGTCGCCCAGACAAAGACGCGGGAGCAGTTGAGGGATGAGATTGAGTCGAAGCGAAGTGAACTAATCGCTCTCGAAAAGCAGTTTCTGGCCGTGCCTGAAGCGGATCGAACCGCTTTTGCCGATCTACTCGCCGAACCAAATACCGGTCTGATTCGACTCTTGCCACGCGAAATCTTCGATAGTGAGACTTACAAAAAGAACAGCAAGACTATCACTATGAGGGGCGGCGGAGCCTACTATTCATTCGTCAGGTTAACTCACGAATATGGTTTTGGATCCGACATCGAGCTCGATCACGATCAATTGTCAGTGGGATTTGCCGGATACGATTACGGTATGCTGCTAAGGATTCATGACGTTTCTCTCCAGGATCTTTCAGCTGAGTACCCTTACGCCGCTCCGCTCATTAGGTATTCTCCACCAACCTACGAAGAAGCTATCCGCAACGAGCAACGAGCGTTCTCTCTGGGAACCGTTATTGATGGACTGTCCCTAAAGCGGATTGTGCCGGTTGAAGTAAATGCAACTTACCTGTTGCGTTCGATCTCATATCGCGACTCCGATATTCTGGTAGGGTTGAAGGTAATTCGAAGAGATTCAGACGGCAGTGTCGTACTTGCATGGAAGCTTTTAAAAAAGTTCAAAGCACCGGAAGTGGATCGACGCATCGTTGCAAGATAGAAAATAAAGACGAAAACGTCTGCGATAAACGTTAGTATTGGCCGCTTTAGGTTACCAGGAAGACGCCGACGGTAGGTCGATTATTGTTCGGAAACTCTTGAAGTAAGACCAGACACCAAATCTCAATTAGCTAACGGAAACCAACCTAGACCGCATGTCCTATCAAGTAATCGCGCGCAAGTGGCGCCCGCAAACCTTCGACGAATTAACCGGCCAGGAAGCAATCACTCGCACGCTCCGCAACGCGATTGAGCACCAGCGGCTTCATCACGCTTATCTTTTCTCCGGCGCCCGCGGTGTGGGTAAAACCACAACGGCACGTTTGCTGGCGAAAGCCCTCAACTGCCACAAGGCCAAAGAACCAACTGCCACTCCCTGTCGCACCGATGATCCTGATCAGTGCTCATCGTGCCGGGAAATCAGTGAGAGTCGATCAATCGACGTACAGGAAATCGATGCGGCGTCAAACACAGGCGTTGACAACGTTCGCGACGCGATTATCGCGAGCGTAGGTATTGCGCCCGCGCGCGACCGTTACAAGATCTTCATTATTGATGAAGTACACATGCTTTCGAACCCTGCATTCAATGCGCTGCTGAAGACCCTGGAAGAACCGCCCCCTCGAGTGGTGTTCATCATGGCGACAACGGAGCGTCATAAAGTTCCCGAAACCATCGTCTCGCGTTGTCAACAGTTTGAGTTTCGCACAATAGCAACGGCAAAGATTCTCGAGCGTCTCAGATTGATCGCTAAGGCTGACAAAATTACGATTCCTGATGATGCGCTGCGGGAGATTGCCCGTGCAGGTGCGGGGTCGATGCGTGACGCACAGTCAGCGCTCGATCAGGTAATCAGTTTTGCGGGAGAGAAGATCACCAAAGACGACGTTGAGATGGCGCTGGGTGTGGCAGGCGCCGACATTCTCGCGCGGATCATGGACGCCATTGCCCAGAATAAACCTGCCGATGCGATAACGGTGGTTGACGACATCGTGATGCGGGGCCACGATCTTCGAAACTTCTGCCGCGATCTACTGGCGCACTTCCGTGATTTGCTGGTGACCAAAGTTTCGGCAAGCGAAGAATTGCTGGAATCAGCAGTTTGCCCACCCGAAGAGCTGAAACGACAGGCAGCATTGTTTTCTGAATCGGATCTGGTTCGCTTCTTCCACTCGTTAGCTGAGACAGAATCAAAGCTCCGGACGGCGACTCAGCCGCGCTATCAGCTGGAGATTGGGATCGTAAAGTTAATGGAACTGCGAGGAGTCGAGTCGATCGGAGAGATTCTGTCGCGTCTGTCAGCTCTGGAGTCCGGTGAGCCCGTGTCAACGCCAGGCAAGACGCCTTCGAGCTCCGGATCTACAGGTGCGGGCGGCGGCAGAACCAGTAAACCTTCTTCCCGTTCAGCCAGTTCTTCCTTCACCGCCGCAGCAACATCACCAGCGCTCGAAAAAACACTCGAGTCCCGGGTGGAATCAAGCGCTTCGATGCTGGGAGCGCAGGCATCTCGCCTGCTGCCGCGTGACCAAGCCGCACTCTCAGTTGCAACCGACGCCTCGTCGCTGCTCACTGCAGATGCCCCTCCAATCGATCGAATCAAAGCCGTCCTCGAAAGGCAACGCAAGATGCTGCTCGTAACGGTATTCGAATCCGCCCAATCAACCGCCCTCGACAATGGCGAACTATGTATCGAGTTTGCACCCGAATCACGTCATCTCCGCGACACTCTGACCAGACCCGAGAATATCAAAATCATCCGCGACGCGTGTAAGGAAGTTACCGGCCAGGAAACCGGGGTACGAATCGCCGTCAAAGATCCTGAAGCCCACAACCAGCCGCTCACCCGAGAAGAGGAAGAGCGCCTCGAAAAACAAAACCTGCGCGCCTCAGCGGAAAGTAACCCGATTGTTCAGGAAATGCTGCGCAAGTTTCGTGGTGAGATTGTCGACGTAAGGCGGGTTGAGAAGTAGAGTTCACTTACCTCACTTTCGCCGCACTAATCACACGTAGGTGCTCTAGTTTTCAGTGATCAATCGCTTCGATCGTTCATCGAACCCTTCTATTCCGATAGCGCGAAACATGTCCATCCAAATGTCCTTGACCTTTGAGAGGATGGAAGAATTCGAACTAAAGTGAAATCGGATTCGTATGAGCTGGAGTTGCGGAGGTAAGGAAGAAAAATGCGCGATCCAGTCTTGGCAGGTGTGCTGAGCTTAATTGTCCCGGGCGTCGGTCAGCTTTACAACGGACGAATTCTGGCAGGCATTCTCTGGTTAATTTTCACGCCCGGCTTTTGGCTTGGAACTGGCGGCACGCTCGGTTGGATCTGTCATCTTATTTCAGCGTATTGCGCTTATTCCTACGCCAAGGAACATCCGATCAGGTAGCAGGAGCAGGAGCAGGAGCAGGAGCAGGAGCAGGAGCAGGAGCAGGAGCAGGAGCAGGAGCAGGAGCAGGAGCAGGAGCAGGAGCAGGAGCAACCAAAGCGTACGATTCCTGATTTGCTTGCCAACAATAATTTAAGGCAGCGAGAATCGACTCGCTGCCTTTATCTTTTGACTGCTCCTGCCTACTGCTACTGCTCCTGCTTACCGCTCCTGCCCCTGAACGCTACGGCTTCTTCGGTCGAATGGCTTTCGGGATGTCGCCATCGTCGAAACCTTCGGCTGAGGCGTCAGGTATTCTTGGAGCTCCACCCTTCAACATCGGCGCGATATGCGTTACCGGCAAACTGACCGTCGCTACTGGATTTAGCCGTCTCAGAATTGCCCCGCCACGACCGGCCACCCAAACGTTATTCCCTCCTCGATTTACAATCGAGAACAGCGATGAACTTGTGATGCTCTCTTGTAGTTCCCACGTTTGACCAGCATCTTTGGTATAAAGGATCTTGCCTTGATCTCCGACGACCAGGACGTCGTTGCGATTGGCAGCTGCTACGCCAAACAAATTCCCGCTGATGCCACTCTCCAAATCTTTCCAACTCGCGCCGCCATCATCAGTCCGTAAGATGATCCCGTGCGCCCCAACAATGTACCCACGCTGCATGTCAACAAAGGCGAGTGCATACAACCATTCTTTGAGATTGCGATCGACGCGTTTCCAGTTTTGTCCGCCATCTTCTGTTCTTAAGATTGTACCTCCCGAACCAATCGCCACACCATGAAGCTCATCAATAAACTTAACATCCTCCAACCAGCTCATTGTGTTCGTTTGCTGAAACTGCCAAGTCTCACCTTCATCTTCCGTGAACCAGACAGCTCCGCGAGCACCCACAACCCAACCCTTTGCTTCGCTCACGAACGAGACGCCAAACAAACTCTCGGTTGCCGGACTCTTAACCGCACCCCACGTGACACCACGAGTCACCGAATGAAGTATCGTCCCGTTATCACCAACCACCCAACCACTTCGTTCATTCACAAAGGTTATTGCATTTAGTGTGCGGCTTGAATTTGAAGGTCGAACAGTCCAAGTTTTGCCCCCAGAATTGGTAAACAAAATTCGACCATGTTCACCGACAGCCCAGCCGTGCGAGTTATCAATGAAGAAGATGTTTGCCAGATCGTCGCGTCCGCCATGAGTGAGCCGGCGCCATGAAAATCCGCCATCGTCCGTGCGCAAAACTAGCCCATCAGCGCCAGCGGCCCAACCCAACGACTCGTCAGCGAAGTAGACCGTTCCAAGACGAGGATTGGTTCGCACATTCACTGGGAGCCAGATGTGTCCGCCATCACCAGTAGTTAACACGACACCGCTCTCACCGGCAGCCCAACCGTGAAGATCATCTATGAAGGCCACAGAATAGAGATCCGTAGTTACCAGTGAGCCGATCGTTTCCCAATTCGCGCCAGCATCGTCTGTTTGCAAAATAGTGCCGCGATAGCCAACCACAACAGCACGATTCGGAGATGTGAAAGTGACCCCTGTCAGCACCGAGGTTGCAAGGCCTTTACGCTCTTTCCACTCTGAGCCGCTGCTGTTAGTTACCAGTATCGTGCCACGCGCGCCGACCGCAATCCCGTTCTTCGCATTGGCAAAGGCGACTGAGAACAAATGCGCAGTTGTGTTGCTTGTTTGTGCTTTCCAGGTTTTGCCGCCATCGATAGTTGCGATGATCGCCCCGAATGTGCCAACTGCCCAACCGTGCATCGGATTGTCTGGAGCAAAGGTAACGGCGAAAAGATGATCGCGCGTACCCGTTTTACGAGCCACCCAGGTTGAACCGCCGTTCTTGCTCGTGAGAATGGTGCCGCGGGCACCGGCGATCACCAGCTTCATTCTATCTTTCACTGAGATGGAATAGAGTGTTGTGTTAGCAGAGGACACCTGCTCTTCCCATTCAAAGCCACCATTGTTTGTGGTTAAGACAACTCCATCTCCGCCGACAGCCCACCCGTGTCGCTTGTCAGCCGCAAATTTGATCGAGTTGATCGAGTTTCCTTGAGGCAGGGGATTCTGCCATTGCCATCCCTTGAAGGGATCTTGAGCAAATGCGATCTGCGGAATGGATAAGGCTAAGAGAACAAGGCACATTGACTTTGTCAGTATGAACACGGCAGAAGTGGTGCTTGTTCTGAGCAATCTGAGAGGCACTAATTAATCCAGTCGTGAATTGGGGAGACAAAATTATAGGTCATTTAGCGCCGGATTTCACCGATTACTGGTAGCTGTCAGCCGTTGCGGTTCCGACGCGATCTACCGCGTCGCGTAATATCTGCTCATCGACTCGTTGCGCCGCTGCAATTCGTCGCGCCGCTACATCTGCGGTCTCCTGTAGCAAATGCCCTGCGTGACCACGCGTCCATTGCCAGTTGACTCTATGCCTGCTGGCAGCTTCGTCCAAACGTAGCCACAAATCTTTATTCGTTTTTCGTCGATATCTACCGTTCATCGTTTCCACGACATAACGAGAATCTGTGAAGAGATCCACCTGGCAGGGTTCCCGAAGGGACTCGAGTCCAATTGCGGCGGCGACAATCTCAGCACGCTGATTCGTCGCTACACCCAAGTATTCTCCTACTGCGCGCCAGATTCCTTTGTATCCAAGTAAGGCAACACCAGCGGCTCGACTGCTAACCTGACCATTCCCCAAACTTGAGCCATCGCAATAGATCTGCACGAGTTTAAGAGGTCTCGTTTGTTTACTCGGTTCTGTCATTGGAACTACTGATCGAAACTTCACGACGTAGCGTAGCAGCAATGAAAGCTATAGGGAACCGGCGGGTTTAATCTTTACCAGCAATCGCAGCAACATGCAGGATAGGCTAGAATCGTTGTCGCGCATGAGTCGAAAGACACTTACAAATCTCACCAAGTTAGCCAGATTACTTTTGGCCGCTGGCCGCAAGTGCATTATGCAGCCTCGTGAAGCTTTTCTTCTTTGCAGAATGGCCTGGTGGGTCAGCGTTCTGTCGGCTGCGGCGAGGTGGTATTCCCTACCCGATGCCTTGCAACTGGTATCAGGCCGGGAATCACGCTCCTTTGTGGTTCCTGACACAGAGACTACCGACCGTTTGGCACACTCAATTGATTTACTACTGTCCGCTGACGTACTGGTCTTCAGACCCATTTGCTGGAAGCGCGCCGCTGTGCTGCGTAGATATCTATCGCGAAACGGAGTCGCCACTCGAATCCTTTTTGGCGTTCGAAACGAAGAACAAGGCAAGGTGAGCGGACATGCCTGGCTGGAAGCAGACGGAAAACCAATTCTTGAAAAATCCACACCGGAATATGTAGTTACTTATACCTTCCCTTCCGACGAGCGCTACGAACCCCAACTGGCTGTCCTTTCTTCAGAATAGAAACGAGGCGCTCCACTCCAGTGATAGGAGCTTTATGCTTTTCCACTACGTTTCGTTCTCGTCTACCTAACAACAAGAAGGCGCAAAAAAAAGGAGAAGCGCGACGCGCTTCTCCTTAGGAGAAGAAAACTCCTGGCCGTAGTTAAGGGAGTGCTTCGACGTTTACATAGATTTTGAAACTTCCGGTTTGCTGAATACCCAACAGGAATTGGACGTTGATCGATGCACCATTTGCAAGCGGCGTCCCCAGCGTAACCGTACCTGCAGAGTATGAGCCGTTAAACGCACCTCCATTCGGTTGCGATGGCGGCTGCTCCAAAGTGGAGCCCTGCACTGTGGCGCTACACGGCGGAGTAGCAGGTGCTCCGGTTGCCGCACAGGTAGCAGCATCGTTTATGCCCGCCACTACGACAGCAACAGAAGTGCGTGTGCGTAAATCCGCGAAACCTGACGGTGCCGGGAACGTCGTCTGATCAATGACACGAAAACGCAAACGAGTGACATTCCCTCCTGTGTTGTTTACCCACCGCCGTCGGATCGACAGGGTGCCGAAAGTCGAATTGTTCCCCGGATCGGAAGTGAAGTCGCGAACACGATTCGGAGGACTCGAAGCTGCGACAGTTGCGTCGAGCAAGTTCGCAGTAAACACCGAGTTGCGTTGAATTGGACTTGACAGGTTCTCTGGACCCGGAGCACCAAGACGCTGGCCTGCTCCGGCACTCGTTCCATTCGTATCCACGAAAATAAAGTCCGCGGCATTGTTATCTGTGTCCTTCGGCGTACTAATGGAACATGCGCCAAAGGTAGTAATACTTCCGCTTTTGCCACATGTATCACGATAGAAAGCGTAATCAATGGAGAAAGGAGTCAACGCCGGGTAACCAGTTCCTTCTTTGTAAAGCGTATTCGCCTCTGAAGTGGAGCCAACCGCATCAAACCGGTTTGCGAGTACATAAGCTCCCCCTCCGCTGTTGTTGTTGAAAAGCGCGATACCTGCGTTATCAGGTATATCTGTGGTGTAGGTCGCATCTCCGGTCGCTGTCGTACCATTGCCCGCAGGATAAGACCCAAGGCTATAGCCCATAGCCGAACTGTTTACGCAAAGATAGTGTCCCCGAGCGGGAATAACCGTTCCATTAGGAATGCTGCAGCGTGTTGTACCGTCCGAAGCCGCGACGGCGTAACCAGACCCGCTTATTGCAGCTACGGTATGATCGGCGCCGCTGTCGTTGTAGATTTCAATGAACTCGTCGTTGGCGCCACTCGGTCCGCGAACGCGAAATTCGCTAATTATTAGACTACCAGCACCGTATGTAGCGACCGGTATTAGAAAGATTACGACCAGAGCGCCAAAAACAACTGAAAGCCGAACGAACTTCAACATGATCTTTCTCCTTTGATCTGGCCCCACGTTGAACTTTGGCGCATGGAGCCTGAAACAATAACGCCCGCCAACAAGCGGTGAACTATCTAGAAACCGATTACTCTTCAGAGGTCAACTTGGTTATCAATTAAGAATTGGTTCAAATCGCGAGGTGACTCAATAAAAAAACGGGGCGAGGTAGAAATGGTGGTTAAATCAACAATTTGGACCAATTAATCGCGCTATATCAAAACAACAGAGACGCAATTGCCTCTCTGATTTTGGAGGAGGAGAGGCGGTTCGCGCCTCTCCTCCTCCACCGAGAGTCTCTCTTCCTTATGGAAGAGCCTCGACATTTACCCAAATACGGAAATTGCCAGTCTGTTGAATGCCCAACAGAAACCGTAGGTTGATACTTGCTCCGTTTGCCAGTGGCGTGCCTCATGTATTCTCCTTAAGGTTGGCCCACATGAAAGCGTTTGTAGAGAAAAAAACCTAACACGCTTGGTTCAACGTAGTCAACGATATTTAACGACAAGGTTTCGTAACAGGTTATGACGCTGACATCAGTGTAAAGGCTCCAGGTGCCTCCGGAGAGTTCGCCGATCGTTCCACCGAACACACTTGCGAAGGTTGCACCTCCCGCAGCGGTGGGTTCACCGTATGACAGACTTGGAGCGGGCGGTTATCGATTTCCCAATGAACCGGCGCAGTAAATACCAAGATTTGGGAGCCAGGTAAAAAACCAAATTACGAGACCAGCAACGGTGGAGGCTGATCGAGCAGACCTGAGCATCGTCTCTCCTTGATTCTTTTGGGCGTTGGTTCCTGGGCGCTGGTGTTTAGGGCGTGGGCGATTGACCGGAAAACTATCATGAGGATTCAGGCAGCGTCAACGCCATTTCGTCTCGTTTGTTCCGCGAAAATCATCCAGGCTTTTTCTTGTCACGGTAAACGTCGCGGTTAGGCAATCAATACTGCTGCAAATTGAGCGCTAGGTGCGACGTACCAGCTTCCTGGTTTCGAGATTCATCAGCAGCTTCTCGACACTCGCCTCCGCGTGCTCGAGAGATACCTCATAGATATTTGTCATCTCAGCTGCAATGTCTTCGACCGGTTTCCCTTTCTCGAGTTCACGCCATATCAAAGAACCAGTCTCATTCAGTTGGTAATATTGTTTGGTATTTAGATCGACCAGTATTCCACCAGTTCCCTGAAAGTCGGTATAAACAACGTCTTTGAGTGGAACCAAACGCAATGAAGGCATCGAATGTGTTTCCTTTCCCTTATTAGCATTTAACAATTCAGGCGTTTATACGGAGGCAGAGCCCACTGCTCCACCATCTCAATTACGCTTAATGAAACTGACGCTCTCTTGGCTTCGCCATCTGCATGGAAGATCTGGCTTCGCGATAAGTCTTTAGAGTAGTGGCGGGATACTTCGCGAATTTCATCCACCTCATCCGACGAAGGGCCAACGCCAAAGAACGCCAGAGTGTTAATTAGCATCTCCGACGTTAGTTGATCGTAATTAAGCAATTTCGTATTCAGCTCTCGATTCCCGTCAGCTTCAAGAAAGAACCGCCCTAACGCTCTGGCACAATACTCTTCTGGAGCAAGCGTTGTAAGCTCACTTACATCGACACCAACTATCGCCGCCGCTGTTTTTGGATTGGACTCGGGTTGCATCCACTCAGGGATTGACCTCAGGTTTGAAGCAACAATCTCGACTGGGTCGCGATAGAGAAAAACAAACGGAACCATGGGCCAGATGCGTCTAATACGACTCATTTGCAAAGTGCTCGTACAAGCAAACTTAATAAAGTAATGTCTCTCGTCGCCTCGCCTCCGTTGACCAAGCGCCTTAACGGCTGCTCTTAAAAAAACCAGGTACAGCAACTCTTTGGCTGAGTTTCGCTCAGCATCCGTAAACAAACGGCTGATGATTTTGTCGAGGATCGGCGCCTCTGCAATTACAACAGAACCTTTTAATGCCCTGCATGCGTTTGCCAGTAGGGTCGATCCGCACCTCGAAGCGTGAAAGATGAATCCAGAAGGCTCGAGACTGTCAAGACTCGTTTCCAGTTGCACGAGAAAATCAAACTCAGTTAACACTCGCTGTCGCAATCCATTTGCATTGACTCTGGCCAGCGTCTCATTGAAAAACGGCTCGGCAAAATCCACATCTCTCAGATCCATCCACTCGATCACCGGTCGGCCATCGCTGACTAGCGCGTCGACTGGGAGCCACGACTTTAGTTGTTCTGGTTGGATGCCGGAGTGAACGGAGCGAGACATGATTTCTGTTTGATACCAAAATGAGACCACCCGATAATCACGAATTCGATAGCACCGGCAACGAACGTGACCCAGGTCGGACGGCCCGCCATGGCAGCTTACCAAAAGTATCGAGACAGAAGAGACACGGCGAGCTAACGTACTGGTCGACAACCGCATCATGATCGGAAATACCTTCCAGCCTCATACGGCGAGCCTGCAATTGATTAGAGGCAAGTTCAGTTAAGCGAGCATACGCAGAAGCAAAATCCTCCTGGGCCAGATCAGCAACCACGTCCGACTCACTCGAGGACCCACGGAAACCGGAGAGATTACAACAGAGCGACAACCGTCCACGATAGTCGACATTGCAGTTAGTTCCAGCCAGCGCTGCACAGGGCGTGGATATGTCCAGATTGTGATAGCCAACGTCGATCCCAATCTTCATCTTGAAGATGCGAGAAAGGTTTGCAATCTCCTGGTCGGCTCGCTCGCGTTCCACATATGACAGTGCAGAAGCGTCTTCGACTTCATCCGAGGTGGGCATGATGTGGGCGAAATTCAAGGCTGACGCGCCTAGACGTGCGCAAAAGAGTGCGATCTGTTCGAGGTTTTGAATCGTGTCGCGCCGAACGCCAACCTTCACGACAAATGGGACTTTAGCGGCAAAGCAGCGTGAAAAGGCACGCACCAACCGTACAAATGAACCGTCTCCTCGCCAGGCGTCGTGAGTCTCGGCAGTAACACCATCCAAACTAAACGCGATGTGCGTGATGGCGCTTCTATGTGCGACCACGGTGGGCCAAAGCTTTTCAAAGTGCCAGCCATTGGTGACGAAGCTCACCGTTAAGCCATTGGCTTCGGAAACTTCAAGGATCTTCTCGAAAGCTGGATGAAGTGTGGGCTCTCCACCAGTAAAAACAACAGCTGTAATTCCCATCACGTCGCGGGCTTGACTCAAAACCCTGGATAGAAACTCCGGTGAGAGGAAGTTTGCGGGCGTGTGATAAAGAGCATCCTCATCACGCAGGCAGTAACTGCAATGCAGGTTGCAGATGTTGGTGAGTTCAACGGTTAGTCTTTTTGGTCCAAAGCTGTTCTCTGACATAACTTCAACGCACCAGAGTAGGCTGACTATTCAGACTGAAAATCAACGCAGTAGCAAGTTTTGGATCATTCATGATGTCGGTGCCAGCATGAAGTTCAAATGCTGAGGTACTGTGAGCCAGAGACCCAAGCATTCGCAGATGCTCCTTGGAAGTGGGCTTATCGTATGAGGCCCATGGGCAAAGTCGCAACAGTCTTGTCATTGTTTCAGACGGAGTCAAACGACTGAGGCGACTATCAGCTTCTCGCGTGACAATTGGAAAGACGATCGCTGCCGGCGACGCCTGTTCCACGGGATCGTTTCCAAAGTGATCCTGAGGAGTGACGCGCTCCTTCTCCCCATTTATCTCGCTGAGAGCAACGCCAGGCAACTTAACGGCGGCAAGTGTCTCGGCAGTGAGCGCAAAAAACCGCCTAAACGCTCGGACCTCGATAGCGTTCTCAGCTTCTCCTAGAAGCAGAATATCATCGGAAAGGTAGCCCCAGCCACACCGGGCAAGCTGTGACGTGATTGTGGATTTCCCGCAACCAGATGGGCCCGCAATCATGATCGCTTTGTCCCCGTCCGGTGGAATGACGCCAGCGCTGTGAATTTCGAAAACGCTGGATCGTCGCAAAGCCGGTGAAAGTGCGTGCGAAAGAAGCTGCACTACGGTACCAGAGGGCAACTCGTGAGGCTTGTCCACCCAGAGATCAACCTCACGAGCCTTGTCTGGACCAAACATTACCAAGGAGGCGTCAAACTTCAGGTAATAAATATGATCGTCTGTATAGCAAATTCCACCGTGGGTTATTGGAAAGCTTGTCAATCCGGATGGAATAGGAGGCGCAGAAATACCGCAACGAATTTTTAGCGTGGTATCGGCTTTTGAGTCGGGCTGCGAGGAGAGTAAGGTCAGAAACCAACCGGCGAAGACGTGAGATACGGCATGGGCTGACCAGTCGTCATATACCTCGATAAGAACAGTGCGACCGGCAACTGAGTAATACATCTTAGCTGCCGGTCGCAAACGCAAGTCAGAACTCCAGCAGCAGCGTTACCCCGCTGCTAAACTAGTTCGTGCCGCCGCTAGTTGCTACCTGAAAGAAAGTGGTGGCCTCGAGGACGTCGACTGGCATTGAGATCGCGGGCTCAATAAACTGCTTCTTCGCCGTTTGGCTCGGTTCTGTCTTCCCAGTCACGTCCAACTCAGTGGGTACGTTCTCTTGCAACGAAAAACTGTTTTGTTTAGCCAAGGTTAGCCGCCTCCTAGAATGGATGGGTAATCATATTATGTCTTCACCGATTGCATGGCAACTAAAATGTAGACCATGAAGGCGGTGCAGGTAATTTCCAATCTCACAAGCCCTGTTGCCCGGTTTTAGCTGGATCAGTCAAAACCAGACGCAGCGCTCGCCTCTCGGCGTGCAACAAATCCGCGCGCAGAAAGAGTCTGATATTCGGTGACAACTTTCGAACAACGTCTTCAACCGACTGTTTCGTAATCTCTGTGTCCACAATATCCTTTGCGTCACCCTGAATATCTACGGGGATTCCCAATTCTTCGCCAATCTTGAGAAGAACCAAAGCCAGCGGCTGTTTTTTAGCCTTTACGCTCAGGATATTGTCACGAAACTGGATCCGAAGCGGTTGTTCCTCGAGCTTCTTCTTTGCCTCTTCCGTTTCTGGTTCGACACCATCTTCAGTATCACCCTCGATGAGCAGAGATTGAGTCGAGTTTGAAATTACTGCGGTTATTGGTGGTTCCCCTGAATTCGCGTCGTAGAAGAAGATCCCCAAAGCTTTGGGCGGATTTCCAGAGCCGGTATCAATCTCATAATCAATGTAGACGGCGGGGGCCATCAACTGCATCGCCTGCTCGAGGGTAAGCTCGCTGAATTCGATAGAAACCACTTCCTTCTGCAGGCTGGCACCAACAAATACCTGAGTCTTCAATCGCTTTGATAGATCGGCTGCGATGTCGACAAGTTTTGCTTTTTCAGCCTTCAGACTCAGATTGAGGATGGGCCTCTGACTCACTGACAGTCGAAACGCCTGCTCCGGTGTCTTCTCACCTTGTGGTTTTGATTCCTCGGTTTTGACAACGGGGCGCTTCGCCGCCTCGGGTTTAGCCGCGTCTTGTCCAAAGACAACAATGGCTGACAGAATCGTTAGGACTACAATCAATCCAGTATTCTGCAGAGAGCGATTGTATGGATATTTTTCCAAGTCCATTCCTAAGTTTGCGATGATCATCCGAAGAAGGGGCGTCCTTCTCTTCCGACTGACCGATAGATTTGACTTTGGTTGTCGTGAAACCAGCACGTGGGGGGAAAATACGTCAAATTTCACGTCGGACTATCGAAGCCGAATCACAGCACCAGTTAAGAAGGAATCATTGTGATTGTCGGCAGCCTAACATTCAGTCCGGTTAAGCGTCAATTCGTTTTTGCGTGGTGAAAGCGCCAACACAAAAGATCCACAATTGCGCAAACTGCCGTGGATGGACGGAATTCAGCCGAGCGTGCCGCCGTCCCAATTCCTGGCTTTAGCCATGAGAGTGCAGGCACAAATTTAGCGGCTGCGACTCTTTGATCCAGCTTGAGTGTTGCGGACGTCTTCGTCATTCTGGAATATCAAACGAAAAGGTCGCATGAGGTAATAGCCAAATGACAGCGGTCGCGGTAATGTAATGGACGCCAAATCGCGATCAGTCGGATCAAGAAGATGCCGTACATAACGGGCGCGCCCCAACCACGTTTCGCGCAGCACTAAATTAAACCTCAGCCGTTGTGTCGAACTAAGTCGCTTCGGTTCTGATCCGCTAAACAGTCCTTCGATCACCACGTCAGCAAGTTGATCAAGCGGAGGATCATTTTCAATTTGCGTTGCCACGAAACGGGGCAAAGTTACGTTCAAAAGTTTGGCGGCGAGGTGTAAGCCCAGGAGAAACATTCGCTCATTGCCAGTAGATTTTGCTCGTTCGAGAAGTACGGGCCAATTCAGTTCATGGCGCATCAATATCCAGGCAATGTCGCAAATCCAAAGTAGTCCCTCCCATACATGTCGCGAGCCATGCACGCACAGCGAAAAAATCAGATCGTCGGCTGAGAGGCTCTTCGCCGGCATTCCATTTAGATCTACCTGAACCAGATCTCGCCAAAGCTCGTCGGCGCTAACCGAGGAGGCAAAGAGATGAGCCGCAACCTCCCAATGCAATTCCACGATCATCCGCCGATTGTCGCGCCGGAATTGAATGTTATGTTGTGTCCGCAGTAACACCTGCTGCTGATTGGCACTCAGTGACTTGGATGACTCGTAACCCTCGGCTAGCAAGAGATTGATCGCTCTTGACACATCTTCCTTCCGCACCATCACATCAAGGTCCACAAAACGTCTCAGAGCCAAGTTGTCGTAGGCAAACAGCGCGAGCGCGGGTCCTTTGTAGGGAATCGCCTGAACGCCCGACTCGGCTAATATTTTGATGAGACGACATAGTTCCGCCGTCAGTAACACATTGCGGGCTGCGTTATCCTGAAAGTACTTTTGTAGACGTTGTAGCTGGCTTGCAGGTACGCAGTCGGCCGCGATTTTCTGAAGACGAAAATACATCAGCGCGACGACCGCGTGACGCCGCCCGAAGAGAAACAAATAGTCCCAATCAACCTCTCCAGAGACGAGGGTGCGAATCCGATCGCCGTCTTCTGAGCTGACATTCGGCTGCACGCACAAGAGTAACAACTCGTGCTCTTTACGTTCTGCGGCTTTCAGAGTTGAAACGGCTGACAACACTTGATTTGCGAGACGAACTTCTCAGGACGAGGATTTGTAGCGCCGTGATCTATTCGTTTACTTTCAACACAGCTAGAAACGCTTCTTGCGGTATTTCCACGCGCCCGACTTTTTTCATTCTTTTCTTGCCTTCTTTCTGCTTCTCGAGCAACTTTCGTTTGCGCGTGATGTCGCCGCCATAGCATTTGGCAATAACGTTCTTGCCGAGCGCTTTAACAGTTTCTCGGGCAATCACTTTGTTACCAATGGCAGCTTGAATCGGAACTTCGAATAGCTGGCGCGGTATTAACTGCTTCATCTTTTCAGCCAGCGCGCGCCCCTTCGGCTGTGCAGTGCCTCGATGAAGGATTAGTGATAACGCATCCACAGGCTCACCAGCTACAAGGACGTCGAGCTTAACCAGATCACTTTCCCAATATCCTGCAAGGTTATAGTCCAGCGATGCGTAGCCGCGAGAAACCGATTTCAATCGATCATAGAAGTCGAGCACAATCTCATTGAGCGGTAATTCGTAAGTCAACATCACGCGATTCGCACTAATGTATTCGAAACCCTTCTGTACTCCTCGCTTCTCTTCAAGTAAAGGCAGAATGCCGCCAAGATGTTCATCCGGAGTAAGAATCACCGCCCGGATCACCGGCTCTTCTATCTTCGTGATACGACCAGGGTCAGGCATCTTTGCCGGTGAGTCGATCTCCTCGATAACACCATCAGTAGTTGTAACTACGTAGCGCACACTTGGAGCTGTGCTAATAAGGTCCAAGTTGAACTCCCGCTCCAAACGCTCCTGCACGATCTCCATGTGCAGCAGTCCGAGGAACCCACAACGAAAACCAAAACCCAGCGCCGTAGACGATTCGGGTTCGTAGAAAAACGACGCGTCGTTTAGGCGGAGTTTATCCAGTGCGTCTCGCAGTTCTTCGTATTGATTTGTATCCACCGGATAGAGTCCGGCAAACACCATTGGCTTGATTTCCTGAAAACCTGGAAACGGTTCTTTCGTGGGTCGACTGGCTTCGGTGATGGTATCTCCAATTTGGACATCGGCCACCGTTTTGATCGACGCTGTTAAAAATCCAACTTCGCCGACTCCTAATTGCCCGATCGGTGTCGGACGTGGACGGTTCACCCCCAGCATTTCGACCTGATAGTCACGGCCAGTGTTAAAGAATCTGATCTTCATCCCGGATCGAATGGTGCCATCGATCACTCGGAATAGAACAATCACGCCTCGATATGAGTCGTACCAGGAATCAAAAATCAAAGCTTTCAGCGGCGCATCGCTGTTCCCTCTCGGAGCCGGAACATCTCGAACAATCGCCTCGAGTACTTCTGCGACGCCTTCACCAGTCTTTGCGCTAGTAAAGATCGCGTTATGAGTTTCCAAGCCAATAAAGTGCTCGATTTGCTCAATTGCCTTTTCAGGCTCGGCTCCAGGTAAGTCGATCTTGTTGACGACGGGAATCAGTTCGAGATTGTTTTCAATCGCGAGGTAAGTGTTAGCCAGCGTCTGGGCTTCGACCCCCTGCGAAGCGTCAACAATCAGCAACGCACCCTCACAGGCCGACAAGGAACGTGAGACCTCGTATGAGAAGTCGACGTGGCCAGGAGTGTCGATTAAGTTCAGTACATAGGCGTTGCCATCCAGGCCTTTATAATCAAGCCGCACCGCATGCGCTTTGATTGTGATTCCACGTTCGCGTTCCAGGTCCATGTTATCCAGGACCTGATTTTCCATGTCACGCTCAGCCACCGCCCCAGTGAGCTCCAGCAGACGATCGGCAAGCGTAGATTTGCCGTGATCGATGTGGGCGATGATTGAAAAATTTCTGATGCGAGATGGATCCATAGTAGGTGTTCGTATATTGCAGATTGAAGATTTCAGATTGCAGATTCTTCGCAGGCCTAAAATCTTCAATCTCCAATCTGCAATCTGTTCAGTCCGGAAAGTGTTCGTTAACGTAAGCGACTGCTTTTTCCTTCGTATCCAGCGACTGAATAAACTCCGCGTTTCGATATCCCCAAACGACGTGGTCCTTAACAAACGATAAGTACTGGTCGCCGGGCGTGTAGTCTTCGTTCATCAAACCAAGTTTTACGGAGACACGTCGGATCATTTCCGGATCTCCGGTCATCGCTGCCGCCTGGTAGATCTTGTGCCTATCATCATCTGACATCGAGCTCACCGAAGTTGTGGAAGAGCTGTTGCTATTTGAGTCAGCGCTGGTGTTTGCGTTTGCGTTTGAATCGGTATTGGCATTGTCGTTTCGGTTTGTGCTGACGTTGCTATTGTCGAAGACGGACCCGGTAGATCTGCGTTGGACAAAATAGATTACGACACCCACAACCACTATGAAGATCAGACCCAAACATCCAGCTCCACCACACCCCAAAGCGATCTTTTGATTCTTGGTCATCGGCTACCTCTTCTCAAATCAGATTGGCTTTCAATTGCGAGTTTTCATCCAGACGACACACCGCTCGAGATGTTCGTGCATCTTTTCCGGAGTGTCGTGATGCATATCTCCGTGTCCAGGTAAAACCCACCCAAAATCATAAGCCAGGAGTTTTTCCATAGAACGTATCTGGGCAGGCCATGAATACCACGCCACGCTGCGGAAAGCGGTTAGCGTATTTCTAGTTGGAGACCACGCGGGGTGATCTCCTATGAACAGAAACTTTTGCTTGTAGAGAAAGACTACATGGCCACGCGTGTGACCCGGGGTTGGGATCGCAAAACGAGGGGAATCGATCATCACATTACCTCCAGCACTGTCGCGGCGAGTGATTAGATAACTCCAACCACCAAAACTTGCTTCCGCAGTGAAGCCACAGAAATAGACGTCTTCACCAATGTGCATCGGGAAAGCATCGATGCCGATGTGCGCGTCGTGTTTCCTGGTTGCACCTATAGATCCGGTGGGACACGCAACCAAAGCCATCATGGCGCGTCGCGTTTCCGCAACGGTTTCTGGCTGGCGGTATACGCTGCACTGATCGCCGTGGTCTCGGAAGATCGAAGGCGCAAGCTGGCTACAGGTGTCGCAATCAATGCAGGTAGAGTCCACGAAGAAATCCCCGGGCACGTTCTCGGGTAAGCGTTGTTGGAGATTGGCCATGACAAAAATGCTGAGGTTGCATGATGGAGTATTGGGTGGAAAGGTTCAAGTGAGGCAGAAGCTTGGTACTTGCGTCCGAGTCTTAGCTGTAGTTAGGCATCTGGACACACCTCAATCAGTTTCAGATAATGAAGACTCTAGCTCCGTACCAATCATTCATTGCTCGGCCTGGTCAGCAGTTCATTCTCAACGAGCACGGGACGTTCCTTGAGCGAAGCTTTTCTCGCTAACTTCTTAGCATGTTTTTCTCGAATACCCTTTGTTGGGTTGAGATGGACAACAGTATGAGAATAATCATCCCCTTCAGGATCATGCTCGATCCTTAGACCTAACTCGCGAGGTTCACGAGCTACAATCTCGCCCACGCCTAACGCGTAAGGTCTCGAATTGAATACCCAATCAAGAGTGGTGAGTTTTGCTGCGTGAGTCGACAGTTCTATGTCATGAGGACTCCCCTTAAACGCCGCAGAAGAGACTCGCCTTGCGCCATCCTGTTCTTTGATCCACTCTGGTGCGGTGAGACGACGCCAAAGAATGTCGTTGTCGTCAATTTCTAGACGATCTTCTGGGATCATGCGAGATTGCCAGTCCGAATCCAATTGAGTAACGGAGGTAAGAGTTTATCGGTGAGCGGCGCGACGACAATATCTTCACCCTCTGCTATTAGGAAATCGTACTGACCTGTCGGATGAACCTCTATTTCCAACGATCGATTATCACAATCCCACTCAAGCTGAAGTCCCCCGCCTGGAACTGGGGCAATATGAGGCTCATTCATTCTGTATAGCGAAACCAGCGACAGTATGTAGTTTGCTTTAATGGTGGCCCGAACTGGAATGCTAGGACTGCCGTATCCATCCCAACCCTCATCCATATTTCCCAACCGTCGAACTATTTCAAGGCTCTCTAAATACCAATCCGCCACACAACCAAGAGGAGTAACGCTGCTCCATTGGTTGCTTGTAAATTGTGCTGTCCTAAGCGCTATAGATTCAGCCGGCATGTGCTATCTGATGCTTTCCCAGGTTTGATGCATTTTCGTTGAGCTGAATTCGGTGAAGCCGTTTACTATCCAGTTTCGGCCCAAATCGAACCATGCAAGAATGTCCTCTCGGGTCGAAGATGAAGGACGCCCTCTGGCTATCAAACTTAGCTGGATGACTCTCTTGCCGTCATTATTACGAACCGCCGGTTGAACTACGATTCTTAATCTGCCGGCGTTCTCCGGCATGAGATAGCTCGTATTGAATACAATCGATTCAGGTCGCGGTAGATAACCGCGACCTCCCGGCCATTCTCCCAACGCGTCAACCAAGCTGGTAAAGCTTTCCCAGCCATTGAAGTCAATATGGTTTACATACTGAACCTCGCATTGTTGAACCTCTGGCTGGCTAATCCCTTGCTGATGAAGAAACGAGCAAAAACGATCCCATTCCTTGCTGAAAGCTGGTCTAATTACTTGTTCATAATGTGGGTATTCTTGCTGCTCTTCCGTTTTTCGCCAATTGTGGATAAAACGATCATGTTGAATCTGAATTAATCGAGCTCCCGACCTTTCTTCAAACCAACACCGAGCCTCAGGTTGGTTCAGAATATCGAAAGCTAAGTTTAGTCGTTGAGCCGGTGCCTCACCAAAGCTCTCTCGCTGCAACAAAACCGGGGGCTGATCTTTGAAGGTCGGGTAATCGTCTCTGATAGACTGCCAAAACAAACCGAAGTGCGGTATGCCCCACTGCGCAAGCGGTGAAAACCCAACGTCCAACACAGTCTCAACTACTGGCGGCTTTGCGAAGTCGGGTAAGGTTCGGCTTTCGGAGTTCATAGATTAAGAACGTTAATAGCCCTGATTATAAGGTGTCGAGGGCAAGCGGCCAAAGCAAGAGGGTGCTTCGCTACGCCTGCTGAGCAAAGAGTTAATTAGAGTTTGTGGCGTCTAAAAGTGTGGAAGATCGGTCGGCAGCCTATCATGGCACTGGAGCCTGGGCAAGCTTTTTATCCTTCTTTGGGAAAGCCCTAACGGTCTAGTTATGGAAATTCGGCAGGACCACCGCAGTGGGCATTTTTTGCATCGTGAATCGATTTCAAACACCACCGCTAAATCCCAAATTCATTTATCAATCGGTGCAAATACGATCTACTAATCCCCAGTTTCTTTGCCGCCGCAACCTTGTTGCCCCCTTCGGACTGGAGCGCGGCCAGTATCATTCGACGCTTCACCGCCTCCACAGCGCCTTCCAGGGTCGACTCATCTTGCAGATTTGCTCCAGGCAAAATCCGCAACATTTTTTCCGGCACGAATTCGAGTCCAAGTGCTTCGCCATTGCTCAACACCACAAGCCGTTCCATCAGGTTTTCAAGTTCGCGGACATTTCCCGGCCAATCGTACTCCTGCAATACGTCAATCAGTTTTGGCGTAAGCTCGGGCGTCGACCGCCCGTATCTTTGTGCCGACTTTGCCGTAAAATGCGCAGCCAGTATCGGTATATCCTCGCCCCGCTCGCGCAACGCCGGCAAAGCAAGCGGCACGACATTCAGACGAAAGAACAAATCCTGACGAAAACGTCCTTCTGCAACTTCAGTTTCCAGGTCACGATTGCTCGCTGCTATCAAACGGATATCGACCGTAAGTGTCTTGCTGCCTCCGACCCTTTCAAATGAACGCTCCTGTAAGACTCGCAATAGTTTCACTTGCACCGTAGGACTCAGGTCGCCAATCTCATCCAGCAAGAGAGTGCCCCCGTTCGCTAACTCGAATCGACCTTTGCGTGTTTGAGTAGCTGAGGTAAACGCTCCCTTCTCGTGTCCAAACAATTCCGACTCGATTAGTGACTCCGGCAGCGCCGCACAACTAACGGCGACAAACGGACCTGCAGCGCGTGGACTTTCATCGTGAATAGCGCGGGCAAGCATCTCCTTCCCAGTGCCATTTTCACCGGTCAAGAGAACCGTTGCACTTGTCGCAGCCACTGAGCGAGCTTGTTTCAAGACCTTTTCCAGAGTCGCGCTCGCTCCCAGTAGATGCACAAACCCGGGCGGACGTGCTAACTCCTCTCTGAGTCGGCGATTCTCAATTTCAAGCAGACGCATCCGGGCCGCTTGATTGACTATGTGCAGAAGCTCCGCTGGATCGAGTGGCTTTTCGAAAAATCCATAAGCGCCTCGTCTAACGGCTTCGAGCGCCGCTCGCTTCGAATCGCTTCCGGTAATGACGACTACTTGAAGCGGCGGATCCTGCGTTCGAGCTACATCGATCAGCGCGAGGCCCTCGCCAATATCGTCAACGTGCGGGGGAAGATGAAGATCACTCACCACCACCTCGATCTGTTCATCATTGATCAGTGCGCAAGCTTGCTCTCGGGAGGAAGCCTGCAGGACGTGGTAATCGGAGTTGAGTGCCCAATACAAACCACTGCGCACCGCATCGTCGTCATCGACAACCAAAACAGTACCCTTGACTTGTGCCTGAGTGGTCATATCGCCAAATTCAACATCAAAACTGAACAAACTTATCCGCTCACAGAAGATCAGTGCTGGGCAGGAACCGCAAGAGGAACCAACGATGTTGCAAATCTAGAAGGAAGGTTTTTGCCGCACCCCTTCTCAGTTACGCGAGTCGTGTGAAGCCGATGGTAGCACGACGCGAAAAGTCGTACCAGCACCTTCTGCCGATTCCACTTCTATCGAACCGGCGCTGGCTTCGAGTACTTCGCGACACGTGTAGAGCCCCAATCCAACTCCGTTTTTCTTCGTGGTTGAAAAGGGACGAAACAGTTGATTATCGATAAAGCTTCGACTCATCCCCGGCCCCGTATCGCTTACCGAAAAGGTTGCTGCCCCTCTCGACGTTAGACCAGCCTGAATCATTAGCGTACCGCTTTTTTCGGCCATGGCTTCGAGGGCGTTCAGAATTAGGTTTTCAATTACTTGCTCGATTCGCTCGGGATCAGCAAAGACAAAAAGGTTGGGAGGCAGTTTCATCTCAACAGTATGTTTCTCGTGCAGTGGTCCAGCCGTCATGGCTTCCACGCGTTTTAGTATTGGCACCAGGTCGATGCTTTTCGGTCTGGGGTGTTCACCACTCAAACTGGTTAAGGGTCGTGACAGACGAGTAACAATTCCTTTGAGCTTGTCGGTTGCGCTCGTGAGCGATCTCAAGGCGTCGAGTCGGAATTCTTCGTTATCGAAATGGCGCTCCATGTTTCCAACGATCAAAGACAAGGCTTCAATAGCGTTCTTGAGATCGTGGGTCAACATTGCAGATAACCTCACGAAGGATTGAAACTGACGCGTTTCCTCTTCGCGAGCAATCTGGGCTCGCAATCGTTCGGTCATTACGTTGATGTTGTCTGCGATCGCGCGCGCGTCATCGCTGGACTTCAAGTCTATCCGGCGATCGAGTTCGCCCTTCGCAATCGCGGTGAGTTCCTCCTCAACACGCTCGAGGCCGCGCGTTTTCCTTTGCACTTGAGACGAAATTGCCAAGGCGCCCACTAACCCGCCAATCAGTGCCACTACGAAGCCCAAAATCCCCCAGCGCTGTGCGCTTGCAGCCAGGCTGGAGCGGTCGTAACCAACGGCCAGGCCTAGATTCCATTGGGGTAATGGTGAAAACGCTGTTATGAAATTCTGACCGCCAGCGACGCTAAAACGTTCTAAACCGGAGTTGTTTCGTGTCAGTGCTTCACCAATTGGCAAAAACTCCGGTAATGCACTACTAACCAACTGCTCCTTAAGAGCGCGATTTGAGTGATAGATAATCCTGGCAGAAGGATCGATTACCGTCACGAATGTCGTTTGAACATTACGATCCCCGAGAAGACTAGCTGCATCGGCAAGGACCTCTTCAAGATTGAGTTCGCCTACCAACGTACCGGTTTGCCTGGTTGGCCCAGCAGCAGAGATCGGAACTGAGTATTGCAGAGTTGAACCATTCAACTTTGTTTCATTGTCGAGAACGCCTCCGGCCGCAGGGGCTAATAGCTGACTCCTATTCGCATTCACCACAAAGATGTCGGTGCCTTGAGGGTTGGATTTACGCTCGATTTGAAATAGCGGAACCCGATTTTCGTCAAAGACAGCTAACCTAAAACAATGAGCTCGCCCCTTTAGCACCGATGTCAAACTAAGAAATAAATCGCTTGGCAAACGAGTATCGGCGTTAGTCTCTAGCGATATTCCAACTGGAGGACCATTCTTCTTAACGAGCAGAAGATCTCCTAGTTGTCCATTGACTATCAGGCGTGACAATTCAATCTTTTCACCCTGCAAACGTAGATCCACGTCTCTCGCAAATGAGTTGAGATGATTTTGTGCCTGCGATCCTAGAGTGGCATCTACGGTCTTCAATCCATTCCAATAGTTCAGCGCTGCCAGCAGCAAGAGCGGTAACAGGCAATGAGGTAAATACGCGAGCGAGGATTTGGCATGAAGGCTCATTGAATCGTTTGCAATGTTCGATATGCGTCTGTCTTGTCGTGGTCGTTGTTAAAAGCCTGTAGTTCCTTCCCCGCCCGGTGACGAGTCAACGACAAACTGAAGTTTATCGGACATTCACACAGGTCTTCGGCCAAACTCGTCGAGCAGCGGCCCTAATGTTTTGATGATCTGCTCGTGGGCAATTCCGTTACTCGCTACCAGCCCATTTCGATTCTGAACCTCATCGACGTTGTAATTCAGTGGCCGTCCAAAAAGATCGCTTAGTTTGCCGCCTGCTTCCGTGAGTATCAATTGCGGCGCGCACGTGTCCCACTGCTTTGTGCGAGGCGACAGGTGAATGTAAACGTCGCATTGTTGTTCGACGAGTAGTCCAATCTTTATTCCGACCGAGCCACGCTGAACTTCCTCCTGAAATCCCAGCCGCGCGACCACCTTACCCATTCGCGGGCTGCGGTGGGAACGGCTTGCCGCAAGTCGCATCTTCGCCAGTTCGTCTTTGCTTGAAACGGTTGCCTCTTCGGGTTCGCGATCAGGGCGCTCAACCCAAGCTCCACGACCAATCACTGCACGATATAGAACTCCAGCCAATGGTTGATAAACCACTCCGACTACACACTCGCCCTCTTCGGCCAAGCCAATCTGGACGGCAAAGTCTCCATTACCATCGATGAACCCGTTAGTGCCATCGAGCGGATCAACCATCCAGACGCGCAACTTGTCCAGGCGATGTTTAGTATCGACTGACTCCTCGGCAAGGATTCCGTCCCCCGGAAACTCCCGCGCGAGACGTCCAACAATCAGCTCATTTGCAATTCGGTCTGCTTGAGTTACGGGTTCAACATCGTCCGCGGAGTGCTTTTGCTCGATTGTGATAGGACCTTCATAGTGTTCGAGAATTGCTGCACCCGCCTCCCGCGCAAGCTCGATGGCAACGCGAAGTTCGTTTTCGTAATGTCCGATAAACTTCAGTTTGTCGTTAAACGTCATTGTAGCTTGTCCTTCGGGCGCCTCCTTGGAGTGCGGGGACTTGTCACCGCTTTGGTACAGCGAATCCAAACCATCTTTGACGCCCTGTACCAAAGCGGTGACAAGTCCCCGCACTCCAAGGAGGCGCCCGAAGCTAAAGGGTACTTAATCAGAGTTTCCTAAGTTCGTTGGACATAGCTTGCTTTGCGGCCTCTCGCACTACCTCAACCGTCTCATCAATATCCGCCTTCGTTGTGCGGAAGTTGGTGATGCACGCCCGCAACACAAATCGACCACTGACAGTTGCATTCGAAACGTAAGCACGCCCACCTTTTTGAACGATGCTAAGGATCCGTTCATTCAACTGATCAAGTTCCGCATTGATCTGAAGCAACTCTGACGCAGAAGCTTCCGCCATTCGTTCCTTAATACGCGCAGGCAGGTAACGAAAACAACAGATGCTCAATTCCACCGGGGCTGTGCGCTCAAAGTCGCCAGCCCTTTCAATGAGCTCGCTAAGATAACCAGCTAGTGCGATGTCACCACTTATTGCCTCAGCGATCCGACGCACACCGTAGTAACGCAGTGTCAGCCACACTTTCAAGGCTCGAAAGCGTCGCGACAATTCAACGCCATAATCCCAGAAAGCAAACGTCTCATCGTCGATCAGCCCATGCACTTTGATGTAGTCGGCATCCTCCGTATTGAATGCCGCTTTAACTATCGCCTCATCGCGGAACAGAAGACAGCCGGCATCGACAGGGACGTAAAGCCATTTGTGTGGATCGAGTGAAACTGAATCCGCCTGGTCCAGCCCGCAGAACAAGTGTTTCTTTTGTGAATCCAAAACAGCCGGTGCACCGTATGCACCATCGACGTGAAACCAAAGTTCATATTCACGCGCAACGGCGGCAATCTCTTTTAACGGATCAACCGCGCCGGTGTTTACGGTTCCTGCACTGGCCACCACGCAAAACGGTCGCAACCCTTCTGCAAGGTCTGTTTCGATCCGTTTGCGCAGTGCTCCGACATCCATGCGCAAACAATCATCGCAAGCAACGGATCGAACCTGGTCACGGCCGAGACCCAGAATGTCCGCCGCCTTGGCAATCGACATGTGTACTTCCGTAGAAGCATAGATAGTCGTGGGTGGGCCCGCGTTCCACAAACCACTTCGTGCCGTTTTATTACCAGACTTCCGGCGTGAGGCAACAAGCAAGGCGATCAGGTTGGCCATTGAGCCACCGCTGGTGAGTAAGCCGCGCGCATCCTCGTCGTAACCGATCAAAGAGCCCAGCCACGAAACGACCATCTGTTCAATTTCGGTCCCGGCTGGGCCGGAACGCCAGCAGGTGATATTGGCATTGAGCGTTGACGCGATGAGATCTGCATACGCACCGATCGGCGTGGAGGGCGACGCCACATAACCAAAGAAGCGCGGATGGCCGTTGTGGCGGCTCAGACCGATGATGGTGCGACACTCGTCAATCAACTTATTAAGCGGCACCCCTTCCGATGCAAGTTCGACATTTAGATCGCTCCGCGTTTTGCCTGAATGGTTTTGCGCCACGACGTTGCGCTGCGAGACAGAAGTGAAGTACTCGAGAACTAATTGAGTCGCCTGCTCAGAAATCTCATTCAGCGCCTCCGAAGAGACGTCAAGAGCCGAATTGCTCCGTAACTGTTCGGGAGACTGTTTACTCATTTCACTCCAGGAGCGATCGCGATTAACAAGGTGAGTCGATCGGCACCAGTGTTGGTTACGCCATGTGAAATACCTGCAGGCGCGATGACTATGGCGCCCGACTCGACAATCTTTTCTTCTTCGCCAACAGTGAACCTACCAACTCCGCTCAGCACAAAATAGAACTTATCGGCTCCAGCATGCGCGTGGTTGGGTTGAGTTTGAGTTGGCTCGAGACAGTTTAGTCCAACCATCACATGCTCGCCTTGCCAGAGTGTGGTCTTGAAGAACTTCTCGGCGTTCGCGCCTTCGAAGTCTCGCCAGTTTAGAAAGTTAGACATATTTTTTACCTATTTCGGGTGGTGATGAAACTAACACAGGAAGTATCTCGTGTGGTAAGGGCGGCTCCGCCCAACTGTTTAATGGCCTTCTGGGGTGCTAACATCCGCGTTGTATGTCACTAGTTGGCCACGCGACCTTCGAAGGCACCTCGCGTTACCGTGATCGATTTGCCAAAGCTGCCCAGAATCACTTTAGAAGTCGAGCTGGTCTCTCTCTCTCCTCGATCGGCATCGGTACCTATCTTGGTCACCCCGACGATTCAACTGACCAGAGCTACAGCGACTCAGTCGTTTGTGCCGTCCAGCTTGGATCGAACGTGATCGACTCCGCGGCAAACTATCGATTTCAAAGAAGCGAACGGGCAATCGGGAATGCCCTGACGACGCTTGTGCGCGATTCAGGGTTTTCGCGTGATGAGCTCGTCATTTGCACAAAGGGAGGCTACCTGCCTTTTGATGG
>DASYRR010000293.1:0-16923 GCA_036004125.1 Pyrinomonadaceae bacterium
CTGCCAGTGATCGACGCTGACCCTCTGCAAATGCGTCAGCTCTTTCAGAACCTTATTGCGAATGCATTAAAGTTTCGCAAATCTGATGTGGCACCAGAAGTCAAAATTTCTGCACAGTCAAGTTCAACTGCGGCTGAAGGAGCCACGTGGTCATTGTCAAATTCCGACAGCTGGCAAATTTCGGTATCCGATAACGGAATTGGATTTGATGAGAAATACCTGGACCGGATTTTTACAGTATTTCAACGTCTTCACGGACGAACTGCTTATGAAGGGACTGGTGTGGGTCTGGCCGTTTGCAGACGCATCGCTGAACGACACAACGGCAGCATTACTGCAAGAAGCCAACCTGGTCGAGGAGCAACCTTCATAGTCAAACTTCCCGCTACGCAACGTAAAGGAGCAAGCCAATGAGTAAACGATCAATCACGATTTTGCTGGCTGATGACGACGCTGACGACCGGATGATGGCCGCAGATGCCCTCGCGGAGAGCAGGTTAGCCAACGATCTAAAATTCGTGGAGGACGGGGAAGAACTAATGGACTATTTGCGGCGGCGAGGCAAGTATGCCGACCCCGAAACGGCACCGCGACCAGGATTGATTCTCCTTGATCTGAATATGCCCAAAAAAGATGGACGCGAAGCGTTGCGCGAGATCAAGGCTGAACCAGATCTGCGAAGCATTCCCGTTGTAGTCTTAACGACTTCTAAAGCCGAAGAAGATATCTACCGCACCTACGATCTCGGCGTGAATTCGTTTATCACGAAGCCGGTGAATTTCGAATCACTTGTTGCCGTAATGAAAGCATTGAGTAAGTACTGGTTCGAGATTGTCGAACTGCCGGCGTGAAAGACACTTTGATGCGCGAACTACCCATCAGAGTCCTTCTCGTCGATGACGATGAAGACGACTACGTGATGACTCGTGAACTGCTTTCTGAGTCAGGCAGTAGTGTGTTTCAGCTCGACTGGGTTTTTAGCTACGACGAGGCAATCGCCGCAATCGACAGGCGTGAGCACGACGTCTATTTACTGGACTATCGCCTCGGCGAGCAAAGTGGGTTGGACATTCTGCGACACGGTGGCAGCAAGAGTCCCCAGTCACCGATGATCTTATTGACGGGCCAGGGAGACGAATTGGTTGACATTGAGGCAATGAAGGAGGGCGCTGCCGATTACCTGATCAAGAGCCAGCTCACTTCCGATCTACTCGCGCGCTCGATCCGTTACTCAATGGAACGCTCGAAAGCTTCGCACTCACTGCGCCAAAGTGAGGAACGTTATCAACGACTGGTGGAGCTCTCACCTGATGCCATCATTGTGCACACCGAGCGAAGCATAGTCTTCGTCAATGGAGCCGGCGTAAGGTTGCTGGGCGCGCAGTCGAGTGCGGAACTAATCGGCAGACCAGTTACCAGCTTTGTCCACGCTGATTGCCGTGAAAGTGCCCGCAAGAGAATCGATCTGAGTTTGCACGACAATATTGAAGTTCCTTTTGCTGAAGAGAAGTTTGTGCGCGTGGACGGGGGCGAAATTCAGGTGGAAGTAGGAGCAGTTCCATTCATCTACGAAAACGAGCCGGCGGTTCAAATGGTCGCCAGAGACATAAGCGTGCGCAAACTCATTGAGGAAAAGCTGATTCATGACGCATTTCACGACGCGTTAACAGGACTGCCAAACCGCGCACTATTCAAAGAGCATCTGAAGCTGGCGGTGGAGCGTGCCAAGCGGAAGGAGCCTTTTCTATTTGCTGTGCTCTTTTTGGATCTCGATCGTTTCAAGAACGTTAACGACGGTTTGGGACATGCCATTGGGGATGAGCTGCTGATTCAGATAGCGCGCCGCCTGGAAGCCCACATTCGACCTGTAGACCGCGTGGCACGCTTTGGCGGCGATGAATTCGCCATTCTGCTCGACGGGATCGAGGATGCTAGCGATGCTACACGTGTAGCCGAACGCCTACAAACGCAACTGCAACAGCCATTCAACGTCCTGGGACACAACGTGTTCACCTCCGCCAGCATAGGAATCGCGATGAGCACCACTGGGTATCTCGGACCCGACGACGTGGTACGCGATGCAGACACTGCGATGTATCGGGCAAAAGCCCTCGGCAAGGCACGGTATGAGATCTTCGATTTCGAAATGCACTCTCGAGCAGTAGCCCTGTTGAAGCTTGAAACTGATCTGCGTCTCGCAGTGGAGCGACAGGAGTTCTCCATTCAATACCAGCCAATCATGAAACTGGGAACGAACCAGATCCATGGTTTTGAGGCTCTCGTTCGTTGGCATCACCCGGAACGAGGTCTGCTCTTGCCTTCGGAATTCATTCCCGTCGCTGAAGAGACCGGGCTCATCTTACCTTTGGGTCGCTGGATTCTACGCGAGGCTTGTCGTCAAACCCGCGAGTGGCAGGAGGAGTTTCCTGCGCATGAGTCGCTAACGCTTAACGTGAATTACTCCGGGAAACAGTTCATGCAATCGGATGTTATCGAACAGATCAAAGAGATCCTTGAGGAAACAGGATTCGATCCCTGCCTCTTGCAACTAGAGATCACTGAAAGCGCTGTGATTGAAAACACCAAGACTGTGACAGAAATGATTCTGCAGTTGCGCGCCCTCGGGATTCGTTTAAGCATGGATGACTTCGGCACGGGCTACTCTTCACTTAGCTACTTGCATAATTTCCCCATCCACACACTGAAGATCGACCGCTCCTTCATCAGCAACAAAGGCGAGGTGGGAGATAACGAGATCGTGCGCACAATCATTATGCTGGCACGCAATCTTGGATTGGATGTAGTTGCTGAAGGTGTCGAAACAGCAGAGCAGTTGGCCTATCTGAAAGGTCTCGATTGTGAATATGGTCAGGGCTTTCTCTTCTCTCACCCGTTGGACGCCAACATGGTGGAGCATACGCTGAGAGAGTTGTTAACTGCTAAAAGTATCGGCGATGTGCCTACCGGAGCCTTGATCCCAAACGAAAAGCCGCGCCTGGTGGTTGAGTAGTAATCAGATTATAGTTCTCGACATCAGCACTTGTTCGATGAAGGTCGTAAACCCCGACTTTATCAAGACATTAATCACCAGCTGATTCGACTTCCTGAAGTTATACGTTGTACGGCGATACTTGCCGGACTCAGTGAAAAAGACACGACGCAACATTGTCGTCAGAATGTTTTCATGGTCATCCCGGTTCGGCGCAACTTCGCATTGATACAAGGCAATACTGGAGAGCTTCCCATCGTCGTCGAACTTCTTCTTAAAGAGAACATATCCCACCGGCCTTCCGGGCACATCATGAACAATGATTGCTTGTGCGAGACGGACATATCTTCCTACTCAGTAGAGTCTGTCGCACCTGCATCCGAAGCTGTTTTTGAAACCCTCAACACGACTTCCCGAAACGGATCATTTATCGAAAAACTGGCGACGCTGCAATTACGGCGAGCATTGATGGTGGTGAAGGAAGTAAGGCGATGTCGTTTTCTTTTCAGCGCATGAAGTAATTGCCGATCGATGTCCGATATGCTTTAGCTTGTCGATCACGTTCTAAAGACGTCCGTAGCAACCACAGCGACAAGCTAAAGCATATCGGACATCAATCGTCAGTCGTCAGTCGTCAATCTTCACGAGTCCCGTTTTAATCGCGTAGCGCACCAAACCCGCCACGTCATAGATCTGGAGACGTTCCATCAGCTGCGCGCGGTGTGTTTCGACAGTCTTTGCGCTGATGGAAAGGGCGCGTGCAATATCCTTGGTGGACTTTCCGTTTGCGATCAGTGCGAGCACTTCAAGTTGCCGGGGTGTTAGCTTAGCGGCAGGTTTCGCTTGCTCCTGGGCTGCGTCGTGAGAGATCTCGGGCGAAAGATACAGTTCTCCACGTGCCACTGTCCTTATCGCCAGCTCAAGTTCCGCACTTGCCGCAGACTTCGGCAGAAAACCACGAGCCCCAGCACGCATAGCATGTTCGGCGTATTCTTCATTTTCATGAACAGTCAAAACGATTACACGCATATCAGAATAGCGTGCAGCAACCTGTCTTAGCACTTCCAATCCGCTCAACTCGGGCATCGCAATGTCTAGCAGAACAATATCAGGTCGGAGCGTGCGTATCAGTTCGATAGCCTCGAGGCCATCACCCGCTTCCGCGATTACTTCAACATCTCTTATCCGCTCTAACAGGGCGCGAATACCGGCACGCACTAGTGCATGGTCGTCAACAAGAAGAACGCGAAGTCTACGACTCGAAAGGCTTGAGTGCTTTGGAGATTCGTTTACCAATAAAGATGCCGCTTCCCGGGGTTTGGAGGATTCAGGTTAGTCAACCATGTGCTACAGCACTTAGGGTTTCGGGTAGAGAAATCGGGAATCTAACGCGCACCTCTGTTCCAAGTGCGAGCGCCGAAATGATTTCGAAATGGCCTGAGACGGCGAGGGCACGCTCCTCCATGCCTCGCAGGCCGAGAGGAGGTTGGGAGTTTCCGGCTGTTTCTGATGAACTTCCTTCGATGCCGATACCGTCGTCCTTCACCGAAAGGAAAAGCTGTGAGTCTACTATCGTCAAAAGCACTGCTATTTGTTTTGCGCGTGCGTGTCGGCCTATGTTTGTCAGAGCTTCCTGCAGGATGCGGAAGCACGCTGTCTCCACTTCACGCGGGAGCCGTGTCTGCAAACTCTCGAAATCAATCTGAAGTTCGGCCTTTACACCGGCGCGTCGAGCGAAGCGGTCAACGTACCAGCGGCTGGCTGCAGCAAGTCCTAGATCGTCCAACAACGAAGGTCGCAACTCCAGCGACAGGTCTCGTACTCGCTTCAACGCTTCGTCGATAACCCGAATTCCTTCGGCCAGGTCATGCTGCGATGTTCGATCTTGTTGAAGGCTTTGCAGATTCATGCGCACAGCTGTTAACACCTGGCCAATTTCATCATGGAGTTCTCGTGCTATATGCATTCGTTCCGACTCCTGCGCATCCAGCAACCGACGTGAATATTCGCGCAAGGCTGTTTCCGCAGCTTTGCGTTCAGTGATGTCTTCGGCCACGCCCGCAATTCTGTACGGCCTACCCTCGGCATCTCGAATCGGAAACGAACGACTGCGTATCCAACGTACTGAGCCATCAGGTCTAAGAATGCGATATTCAAAACTCGTACAGGCCCCGTCCCCGAGCCGTTCCTTCATCAAGCGCTCTACTCTGTCCCGATCCTCCGGGTGAACGTTGTCCAGATACGACTTGTTATGTTGGTAGACGGACTCTGTAGGTCGCTTCCAGATAGTTTCATACGAAGGATTCACATAGAGCAGCTTGTTCTCACCTGTATCTACAACCCAGATGATGTCTTCGATGTTTTCCGCTATCTGGCGGAAGCGTTCCTCGGATTCAAATAAAGACTGTTCCGCACGAATGCGATTCAACGCTTCACCGCAGAGGTCTGCTAACGATTGCAAATCTTTTAAGGACTGTTGGTCGTAAGCATTGCACTCGTAACTCTGAATAGAAAGCACTGCCAGTGTTCCGGTGCCATAGTGGATTGGCACGGTCATGATAGTTCCTGAAGGCCGCGAAAGATCGCCAAACGGGATTGCAGTCGCTTCAAATGCCAGTGGCGGCGTTCGAATAATCAAAGTCGCGCCGCTTTCAATCACCGATCGGACCTTTCCACTGGGAGCGATGCGGTCTGACGGCGTTACATTCGTGCGTATGCCATTGATTTCATCAATCGCAAAAATCGTTTGAATCGAATCTTTCTCACTGTCGTACAGCTGCAAATAACACGAATCCCAACCTATCAAGCTGTCAGCAACTTCCGTGATAAGCGTTGCCACTTCAAGCGGCGACGTAGACCCAGTGAGGCCATGGGATAATGAAGCCTCGGCATCTCTAAAACGCTCGGCTCTTTTATCCTGGGTAATGTCTTTGCCGATACTAATGGAAATTCCATCGGCAATTTTGACGTTAGCCCAAACGGTATCAAGTGTCGCGCCACTTCTTACCCTGGTACGAAAGTTTTTCCATTGGCCGGTTCCTTCGGAGATGAACTTCATTACTTCAGCGCGCTCCGCGGCGTCTGGATAACATTCCTCGAAGATATCTACGTCGCCTCGAAGCAGTTCTTCACTGGACCAGCCGAGAATACATTCGCTCTCCCGGTTAAAGAGTTGTACCCCACCCTTTTGGTCGATGAAACTAATCATCACGGGAATATGATCAAAGATTGTCTGCAACAGTTCTTTCTGTTTTCTCAGTTCGTCCTGGGATCGTTTGCGTTCAGTAATGTCTTCAACTATTCCTTCGTAAAAGAGGGTAGCCTCGCTTGCATCTCTCGCGGCCCGCACACTCGCCGATAACCAAATGCGACTACCATTTTTCTTATAGGCCTCGTACTCAAAACCACGAACCATGCCATGTAATTCCATCTGTCGCTTGAATTCTTCGCGTCGGGCTGAATCAACGTAATGTTGCTCGCCAATGTTTGTGCGTTCTTTAATCAACTCTTCAGGCGAAATGAAACCAAGCATGTGCGCGAGTGCCGGATTGGCAGCCTGAAAACGTCCATCAGGAGTTGTTTGGACCATTCCCTGATTCGCGTTCTCAAACATGTCTCGGTATTGGCGTTCCGCCTCCAGGCGAGCCCGCTCCGCTTCTACCCTTTCCGTGATGTCTTCCGTATGAATCATCACCAGGTCCGGCGGTACAAAGACAAACCGAACATCAAGGTGTTTCAATTCTCCCGTGCTGAGGAGACGAAACTCTCCCGACTTTTGGATCGTTTTCTTCTGCTTAAAACAACTCTCCATGTATTTCAGAACTTCTGGGGTGTTCACATACAAATGAGAAGCGCGAAGACCAATTAGATCGATAATACCGTGCCCCGTCATTCGATCAGCGGCATTGTTGTAGTCGACGAGAACAAAATCATTTTGGACTCGTCGCCACGAAAAAATTGGGACCGGAGTGGCTTTGAACTGAACGCGAAATCGCTCTTCACTTTCTTTGAGAGCGCTTTGAGCGGCCTTGCGATCCGAAATATCCTCGGCAAGGATGATCAGGTTGATCGGCAATCCTTCAGCACTGCGAACAACATAAACACTATTTTGCACCCAGACTGAGTTACCGATTTTTGTGACGTAAGGCTTTTGCAAAACGAGAGCCGGCATCTCATTGGTAACCAGCTTCCGAAGTAATTCTCGGTTCCACTTTCGGTAGGCGGAATCTGTGATGGAAAGACTGTCAGTCTCTTTCAACTCGGCAGCACTGTATCCAGTGATTCGACAAAAAGACTCATTGACCTCGATGAATCGGAAGTTCAGATCGGTGACGGCTATCCCGACGGCGGCGTGAGTGAATGCGCCGTTAAAGCCATTGAGAGTTTGTGGGGCAAATGACTGCATCAGTTAATCACCAGAGTCCGACAATCGATTTTTGCCGGACCCCAACCAAGGTTCGAAAGCCACCGCAAACGATGCGCCTGGATCGGACAGCATCGTTCAAACAGCTTGGTATTGTCGGTTGATCTGAACCGGGCAGGGTGAGCTGAAGCAAACAGCGCGGCCTGCGATCGGGGGGCGAATCCCAGATGGTCCTAGATCTTAGACCCTATGTCTGGTAGTTGCAAAAGAATAAAACGTATCTTTTTCCAAAAAAATGCTCGCGTCTCTATTAGGGGCCTGTGACGAGGACAACTTGGCGACGCTGAGCCGTTGAGAAATTGCCAGCTAAACTTGGGTATTAATCGCGTCTTCGGCTGGATTCAGGGCCGCTTGTGCAGCTGCCAGGCGGGCCACCGGAACGCGGAACGGAGAGCAACTTACGTAGTCGAGTCCTATCTGATCGCAAAATGCTATTGACTGCGGATCGCCGCCGTGCTCCCCACAGATCCCGACTTTGAGTTTAGGCTTTGCACTTCGACCGCGCTCCGTCCCGATGCGGACCAGCTGGCCCACGCCATCTCGATCCAGAACTTGAAACGGATCGTCGCGTACGATCTTTCGCTCGATGTAGTTCGGAAGAAAACGGCTGGAATCGTCACGACTCAAGCCAAAAGTGGTCTGGGTAAGATCGTTAGTACCGAAGGAGAAGAAATCGGCGTGTTGCGCGATACGATCAGCCATCAAGGCCGCGCGGGGCAGTTCGATCATCGTCCCTACGTGATATTCAATCGTCATCCCATGTTCACCTATTACCTGTCGCGCGACTTCGTGAATCAGTTCCGATTGTTGCCGCAGTTCTTCACTAAGCGATACCAGGGGAACCATGATTTCCAATTCAACCTTGCTTCGTTCACCCTGCACCTGGCATGCAGCTTCAAAAATTGCTCGACACTGCATCCGGGTCACTTCCGGAAATAACAGACCCAGGCGACAGCCTCGGAACCCAAGCATCGGGTTAGCTTCGCGAATACGATTTACTTGCCGCAGCAACGCCCGCTTTTGATCTATCTCATCAAGAATCAAATCCATATCGCTCAAGGAGCCGGCCTTTTTGAGAGCCATCTTTAGATCGGCAAGTTCTGTGGTTAGCTCTTCCGCGTTCGGGAGAAACTCGTGAAGTGGCGGATCGAGTAAACGAATGGTCACTGGCAACCCTGACATCTCTCGAAAGATTCCGATGAAGTCGCCGCGTTGGAGCGGCAACAACTTCTCGAGCGCCTTTTCACGCGCACCCACACCCTCTGCCAGGATCATCTCGCGCATCGGCGCCAACCGCTGATCACCAAAGAACATATGTTCGGTGCGGCACAATCCAATGCCTTCCGCTCCAAATTGCCGTGCCGTCTTTGCGTCTAATGGAGTATCGGCGTTGGCCCTCACGCGCAAACGGCGAAATTGATCGGCCCACGTCATCAGCTTGTAGAAATCACTCTCGAGCGTAGGTTGAATTGTTGGTACTTGACCCAGAAAGACACGTCCTGTCGAACCGTCGACAGTGATCCACTCCCCCTTGGTCACGACTGTGCTATCAACCGTAAATTGCTGCTGACCATAGTCAACATTCAACGCGTTAGCCCCGCTGACGCAGGTCTTTCCCATGCCGCGCGCAACCACGGCGGCGTGACTCGTCATGCCGCCTCGCGCGGTCACGATAGCCTGAGCGGCGACCATTCCATGAAAATCATCGGGACTGGTTTCTAGACGAACGAGTACCACCTTCGCGCCTTCGCGGGCCATTTCCTCCGCCTCGTCAGGACTAAAAACTACTTGGCCTTGAGCAGCTCCAGGGCTCGCCGGTAATCCCGTCGCCAGAACTGTCGCGTTGGTTTTTGGATCGACCGTAGGATGCAAGAGCTGATCGAGCTGCTCCGGTGTGACACGTTGGACCGCTGTCTTTTTGTCGATTAGTTTCTCGTAAACCATTTCCACTGCAATACGCACAGCAGCAGCACCACTACGTTTACCTGTGCGCGTCTGCAACATCCACAGCTTGCCCCGCTCGATCGTGAACTCGCAGTCCTGCATGTCGTGATAGTGTTGCTCGAGCAAGCCGGCAATAGACGCAAATTGTTCGTAGACTTCAGGTAGTTCCTTTTTTAGTTGGCTGATAGGGTTTGGCGTACGAATGCCCGCAACCACGTCTTCACCTTGCGCGTTTAGCAGATACTCGCCATACAACTCCTTTTTTCCAGTCGAGGGATTGCGAGTGAAGGCAACGCCTGTCCCACTTCCCGCTCCCATGTTGCCGAAGACCATCGCTTGAACATTTACAGCAGTCCCCAATGAATCAGGAATACGGTTGACGCGGCGATAATCGATTGCGCGACGTCCCATCCACGAATTAAAGACTGCGGCGATAGCCACGCGGAGTTGTTCGTAAGGATCTTCCGGAATCGCCTGTTGCTCGGTAAGAATAATTTGCTTCTCAGCCGCGATGATTTCGCGTAGATGATCTGCTTTCAAGTCCGTATCTTTGCCGCCCTGAGTTTGGGCTTTGAAACGATCAAGTACCCGCTCAAACTTTTCGTGGGCCACGCCCATGACAATTTCACCAAACAGCCCGGCGAATCGCCGGTAAGCATCCAAAGCAAAACGCAAGTCACCAGTTTGTGCAGCCAACCCTTGCACCGTCTCCTCGTTGAGCCCAAGGTTCAACACCGTGTCCATCATGCCGGGCATTGAAAAAGCGGCGCCCGAGCGAACGGAAACCAGTAGCGGGTTGTTTGGATCACCAAACTTCTTACCAACTTTCTCCTCAATCTTCTGCAGACCCTCCTTGACCTGTTCCCACATACCTTCGGGAAAGGACTTGTCGTTTTCGAAAAACGCATTGCAGGCTTCAGTGGTGACAACTAAACCGGGAGGGACCGGTAAGCCGGCACGCGTCATCTCACACAGTCCTGCACCTTTTCCACCAAGCAGCGCCTTGTCGTCACCAGGACCTTCTTCAAAAAGGTAAACCCACTTGGTAGTTTGTTGTTCCGTTGCCTCGGAGGCTTCTTCAATCACAGTGCTCATTCAGTAAAACCTCTTCTCGAATTGTCAGTTTGATAAGAACGGCGCCTGTCACCCGGTCAGTCAGAATCATAACGCGGGTGATTCGACTTCAACGCTTGCAAATTAGCGCATTTGGGTGGTTTAGGGAAGTGGCGAGGGTTGGGAAGATCAAAAAAATATGGGATCTATTTTACCGATATGACCTATCCGCCTGCCACCTTCGCAAATGCATCCCTGATTATCGCCAACACACTCCCAGCCTCGACAGCATAACGGCGAAAATCAAATGTCGTGACCGGCGCCACGCCCAGAACGGATGACGTCAGAAAAATCTCGTCAGCCTCGACCAGGTCAGTCATCTCATAAACACCTTCCACCAACGGAATGAAATGCTTTTCCGCGACGTCAATTACGCAATCACGCGTAACGCCGGCGATTGCTCCAGTGTTGAGTGACGGGGTATGAACTTTGCCATTTCTCGCCCAGAAAATGTTGGCGGTTGTAGCTGAGACGATCTCACCGCGCTCATTCAGCACCACTGCCTCATCAAAGTCCCGCTTCCGCGCTTCCTCGCGCGACAGAATCCGATCCAGGTAATTGAGACTCTTTATGCCAGCCAGTGGCGAGGAGGTATTTGTTCTATAAGGCGAGACGGCGAGTGACAGTCCGCTATTGGGTACCTTTTTCACTTCGCCGGTCATGATCAACAGATCCGTCTTCCTGGTACCAGTCGTCTTTGTCCTCCAACTCTCTTGACCACTACGACCCAAAAAAATTACGCGAGCAAGACCGTGCTTGACCTGATTCACGGCGATCAATTTTTGCATTGCCTCACCCACATTTTTTGGTGTGCAACCAGTGAGATCGATATCTAACTTGTTAGCGTGAGCGGATATTCGTTGCCAGTGTTGTGGCCACAGGAATGGGTTTGAGTTGTAAATAGCGAGCGTTGTGAAGACACCGCGACCATAGAGCATCGCTGAAGATACAGGCGCCACCCTGGCTTTGGACGCCTCGAGCATCGCCTTGTTGAGGTAGATTACGGGATGCACTGTAGTTCTCAGTTTACCCGTTGAAAGTTCCTGCTGCAGAAGAATTCAGCCGCAAATGAACGCGGATGAAGACAGATCAGAAAAGCTCTGACGGCGCAGCCAATCGATTTAGCTCGCCACCAACACCTCCGGATGGAGTTTGTCAGCCAATCCGTTTCGCCAGGCTGACTCTAGCTCCGTTACCGTCGCAGCCACAACCGCTTCATTGCCAGCACGAATCCTGAGCTGATCTCCGCCGACGCGGCCAATGATCGCGAAGGGTGCCTGGTTATTATTTGCTATTTGATGCACAGCCTCCGCGTCAGCGGGATCAAAACTGATCACGATTCGGGCAGGCGTTTCACTAAACAGCGCAACGGTGGGTGCTAAATCGTTGCCCAGCTCAACCATGGCACCAATGGCATCGTGTCCGTGCATCGAGAAGCACGACTCAGCTAGTGCTACCGCGAATCCCCCATCAGAACAATCATGAGCAGATTTCAGTAAGCCCGCCTCAACTGCTTGCAGGCAGGCACTCTGGACGAACCTCTCCAGATTAAGATCGAGTTGCGGTACCTCACCGCGCTCGATCAGCTCAGCAGGTGTCATACCCAGCACAGTCACTGCGTATTCGCTCATCAAGAGGTCATCACCAGTGACACCCAAGACAGCGATCAGATCACCTTCGTTCTTGAATCCGGGCTGAACGACACGTCGAACGTCTTCGACCAGTCCCACCATCCCAATCACCGGGGTTGGCAAAATGCCACGACCTTCGGTCTCGTTGTAGAACGAGACATTTCCCGATACAACAGGTGTATTAAACGCTCGGCAAGCCTCGGCCATCCCGTCGATCACTTCCGAGAACGACCACATGACCTCGGGTCGTTCAGGCGACGCGAAATTCAGGCAGTTTGTAATCGCAATAGGCTGTGCACCTACGCAAACAACATTGCGAGCAGCTTCAGCGACGATGAGTTTTGCGCCTTCTCGAGGATTCGCAGCACAGTAACGTCCGTTGCCATCAAGGGTCATCGCCAGCGCACGCCGGGTCTCTTTGATGCGCACAACGGCAGCGTCGGCCCCGGGCAAAATCGCGGTGTTGGTCCGAACCATGTGGTCATACTGGCGATAAACCCATTTTTTGGAGGCGATGTTGCCAGAGGACAGGAGTGTAAGTAGCGCGGCGTTATGATCCTGAGGTTCGAGCTTTGTGCTTTGTGCTTTGTTGTTTCGCCTCTCAGTGTTCGGAGCAACCATGGGCCGCTCATACTTTGGTGCTTCGTCGGTTAACGCTTCCACCGGAATATCGGCAACCATTTCACCGTTGTGAATCACCTTCATGCGCTTTGTATCGCGCACTCTACCAATCACCACAGCATCGAGATCCCATTTACGAAAAATATCCATCACTTCTCGTTCGCGACCAGCGTGCGCAACAATCAGCATTCGCTCCTGCGATTCAGAAAGCAACATCTCATACGCAGTCATGCCAACTTCACGTTGTGGTACTAACGACAGATCTAACTCGATCCCTGTTCCAGCGCGTGCGGCCATTTCACATGACGACGAGGTCAAACCCGCCGCGCCCATATCTTGAATACCGGCGATCGCACCACTGCGCATTGCTTCAAGACACGCCTCCAACAATAGTTTTTCCAGGAATGGATCACCGACTTGAACTGTGGGGCGTTTTTCCAGGGCCTCTTCGTCAAATTCCGCCGAGGCCATCGTCGCACCATGAATGCCGTCACGACCCGTCTTCGCGCCCACATACAAGACAGGATTTCCGATACCGGTTGCCTTGCCAAAAAAGATCTGATCATGGCGAACCAGACCAAGCGCGAACGCATTGACAAGTGGATTAAGAGCGTAGGCGTCGTCGAATGCGACTTCACCACCTACTGTTGCTACGCCAAAAGCGTTTCCGTAATGGGCGATTCCATCGACAACGCCAGCCAATAGTGATCGATTTCGGCGACCGTGCCTTGGATGGTCGAGCGAGCCAAAGCGCAGACTATTCATCGACGCCACCGGTCGTGCACCCATCGTAAAGATGTCGCGGAGGATGCCCCCGACGCCGGTCGCCGCTCCCTGGAATGGCTCAATAAAGGATGGATGATTATGTGATTCAATCTTGAACGCCGCGCACCAGCCATCGCCGAGATCGACGACGCCGGCGTTTTCGCCGGGGGGAACGATCACTCGTTCGCCCGTGGTCGGCAAACGCTTCAAGTGAATTCGCGACGATTTATATGAGCAGTGCTCCGACCACATAACCGAAAAGATACCTAACTCGTCGATTGTCGGTTCACGGCCTAGAAGTTGTTGAATGCGCTGAAATTCTTCCTGAGTGAGGTTGTGTGCTGAAATGACGTCTGGGGTGATCATTGAAAGAGGTCTTGGGACTTTGGTCTTGGGACTTTGGTCTTGGGATGTCCGATATGCTTTATTAGCTTGTCGTTGAACCCTGCTTAGGTCTCTTTGGTAAAACTCGACGACAAGCTAAAGCATATCGGACATCCAAAGGCCAAAGACCTAAGACTTCTTTACTGCTTTCTCAATAGCGATCCGCAGTTCAGCCGTGTCCACTCGTCCGAAGTGTTTGAAAACCACTTCACCTTTTTCGTTGTACAAGAAGGTCGCTGGTAAATCACCTTGCCATTTCGGATCAACTGCATTGATGGCTGGCTCAGGATCGCTAACGTTCAGCAAGAACGTTGGCATCGTAGCCTTCATCTGCACAAGAAATTGCGGCACCCCAGTCGTGAGCTCAGTCATCTCGTCGAGCGACACTGTGACAAAGTCCAACGATTGAGGCCTGAATTCGCCATCGATTTTGACAAGGTCCGGAAACTCGTCGCGGCACGGGTCACACCACGTGGCCCAGAAGTTCACGAGCAAGGGTTTGTCTTTTTGTTTTGAGATTAAGGCCTTGAGGTCGTCAGTGTTGATTGGTTTTACGACTGGCTTTACAGGCGCTGGTTTTGATGAGCTCGCGACGCGGCTCTTTCTCTTTTGAGCCGGCGCCGCGAAACTCACGAGCAAAATACTCAGACCAACCGGAAGTATTATGTGGGACAAACGCATTGGCTAAGCGCGCTTGATACTGCAACCGAAAGCTTTCGCTTCAGTTTTCTCGATTGGCTTTCCAGCCAAGGCAGAGTCGAGGGCATCTTTTAGATCGTTCGACTCAATGGCTGACGGGTTTTGACTGTTATCGATGCGACCGTGATAAAGCAGTTTGTTATTTGCGTCCAAGAAGTAAACTTCAGGAGTTCTGGTCGCACCGAGCTTATCGGCAATCTTGTTGCTCGGATCTTTCAGAATTGTAAAGCTAAGACCTTTTTCAGCAGCGTGGGCTTTAACTACAGCGGCGTCTTCAGTACTGTTTGCGTTGATACCAACGACTGCTATGCCTTTAGATTTATAATCCGTTGCTAGCTTCTCCATGCGCTCGTTGTAAGCGTTGGAAACTGGACATTGCACGGCGATAAAGATTAATACGGTTCCATTCTTGCCCTTTATAGACTTGAGCGTTCGATCCTGGCCGTTCACATCTGGAAGATTGAACTCTTCGATCGTGGCGCCAATCGCAGGTGGAGCAGGAATCTCGCTGTTGGTTCGTCCGCTACCGGCAATCGCGGCGGCGGTGAGCACAAGTAACGCAACCAACAGGACAGACACATTTCGCTTGTTCATTACTACTGATCTCCTTTCACGCGGCCAAGAAGTGGAGTACGAAGATTATCAGCCGAAAGGAGGGGTTGCAAGCGAGGTCAATACGGATCTCAGATCTCAGATTGAAGACAGTCGGGGTTGGTGCGCGACTCTATAATCTGTGTTGCAGTAAATCTGAGATCTGAAATCTGAGATCTGAGATGAGACTAAGAACGTGTCATTTGTGTGGCCATACGGATGAATCTCAGATGACCTTTGCTGAGTTACCCGAAGATCTGCAGAAACTCGTCCAAGCAAATCTCACGTCACCTGAACACCAGGCCAGAGTTTGCGTCAACTGTGTCGGTCTCTTCACTCGCGCACAGCAGCAGCTGAAAGCACACCCAAACATCTTCGCCGACACCGATCGCGCATTGCCTACTCCGTTGCGAATGGACGCTGATGAACGATTTACCGGTCATAATGTGACGATTGCTTTTCTCGATTCCGGATTCTTTGCGCACAAAGATCTCACTGAACCCGTTAACCGGATCGTCGCTTATCACAGCATCTTCGTTGTCGAAGATGATCCGACATTGCTGCAAACGCCTGACGTTGCGAGTTGGCACGGGATGATGACTTCCGTGGTTGCGGCCGGAAATGGTTTTCTGTCTGAAGGTCTTTATCGAGGTATTGCCCCGCAGGCAAACGTCGTCCTGGTGAAAATTGGCAAGACTGGACGGATTCCGGAGAGCAACATCGAAAGCGGCATGCGCTGGGTTCTTGAGAACAAGCAGAAGTTTGGCATTCGGATCGTTAACATTTCAGCAGGTGGCGACTTCGAACAAAGCTATTTGCACAATTCATTGTGCAAGCTGGTGGAAGAAGCAGTGAGCGAAGGAATTGTCGTAGTTTGCGCGGTTGGCAACGCGGGCATGGCTCCGAGACACCCTGTCTTGCCCCCGGCATGTTCGCCGGCGGTTATTTCAGTTGGCGGTCTGGATGATCAGAATTCGCTGAATCGAGCACGTCGCGGCATGTATCGCTCATCGTATGGACCAACAATCGATGGGTTACAGAAGCCGGAGATAATCGCACCCGGTATCTGGGTCGCGGCACCGATTCTTCCGCACACGCCAACCGCGGACGAGGCCCAGCTCTACGCCACACTTGATACGGCTGCCGATGAGGAGTTACGCAGCATTATTTCGTCACAGGAGGGCGTCGATAAAGATCTGGATGAGGCCAGGGACCTTCCGATACCTCTGCTACGCCAACTGATCACCATCAAACTGCGCGAAGGCAACGTAATTAATGAACACTACAAATTCGTCGATGGTACTTCCTTCGCGTCTCCTATTGTGGCTTCGATAGTAGCTTGCATGCTGGAGGCGAATCCCAGTCTCACTCCGCAACAGGTCAAACAAATTCTCATTGAAACGGCGGAGCGAGTTGCCGGTGTTGAAGTGGAACGCCAGGGATGGGGAGTTGTTGCACCTCGGAAAGCGGTTGAGATGGCAGTGAGACAGGGGCAGTAGGCAGGGCGGGAAAGGTGCAGCGGCAAGGTGGCAGGAGCAGGAGCAGGAGCAGGAGCAGGAGCAGGAGCAGGAGCAGCGAGAGCATTCGATGTTCTAAACTTGCGTGTCAACAAAAATTTAAGGGGATCCGCAAGGGATTTTGTGTAAACGATCGTTGTTGTTTTTGGGTCGCTGCTTTTTATCATAATTTGTCAGCAGCAGTAGGGGCTGTGGGAACGGTGGGAAAACGTAGTTTGTTTTTCCACGGTTTCCATAGCCCGGTTT
>DASYRR010000294.1:0-26233 GCA_036004125.1 Pyrinomonadaceae bacterium
GGACCTGTCACCGCTTTGGTACAGCGAATCTTAGAATCCACGACGCCCTGTACCAAAGCGGTGACAGGTCCCCGCACTCCAAGGAGGCGCACCCTTCTCGAGGTTGGTTCCGTCGCTTCGCAATTGACAGTGCTTCGACTAACGACAAGAATGGCACCTGTTTCAGCCCGTATTGATTCACTCCGTCTACAAATATGCTTTCTGACTTTGCTGGTGTTGTAAAAAAGGGCACGCGTGAGGATGCGCTTCTCAACGCGGTAGTGTGGGATCGCCTGCCCCGGCACGTGGCAATCATCATGGATGGCAACGGTCGCTGGGCTGCACAGCGTGGCCAGCCGCGGATTGCCGGTCACAGGGCAGGCGTCGAAGCTGTGCGTGCTTCAGTTGACACAGGCGCCCGACTTGGACTGCAGGCGCTGACTCTGTACGCGTTCTCAACTGAGAACTGGAAAAGACCGCGCTATGAAGTTGATGCGCTGATGCGGATGTTACGCCGTTACCTGCGAATCGAACTCGACGAAATCGATCGGCAGAACATCAAGTTTCAAACAATCGGTCGAACTGGTGCACTTGCCGACAACGTTCGTGCCGAGGTTGCACGTGCTACTGAACAAACAGCAAAAAACAAGGGAATGATTCTCACTGTTGCTTTGAACTATGGCGGACGAGCGGAGATTGTCGATGCGTGTCGCGCTGCAGTGAGGCGCTTATTAGATGAGGGTAGTCGACCAGATGAGCTAACAGAAGAGCGCATCGCGAATGAGCTCTACACGCGAAATCTACCCGAGCTCGATCTGTTGGTGCGTACGAGTGGCGAATTGCGAATCTCGAATTTCTTGTTGTGGCAAAGTGCCTACAGCGAAATCCATGTGACCGAGACCCTATGGCCTGACTTTCGGCGACAGCATTTACTCGAAGCGGTGATTGACTACCAGGGGCGTGATCGCCGTTTTGGCGGATTGAAATTAGTGGTTGGGCGGAAATAAATGTCCGATATGCTTTATTAGCTTGTCGGTGTGATGCGAAACAATTCAGCCACGGATAAGACGGATGACACGGATTAAACCTAGACTAGAACTTCTTGGCCCGCGTTTTCACGAAACAACGACAAGCTGAAGCATATCGGACACCCACTTTGGACAAAACCAAAACTCAAAACCCTCCAGCTAAGGCCTCGGGGTCAGCTCGATTACTAACGGCGGTAATCGTTCTTCCATTCTTAATAGCGTCAATCATCTTCCCCGGGCTCAAATGGTTGTTTGTAGCTCTGGCCGGTGCCGCAATGGGTATTGGTCTGGCTGAGTTTTATATTCTTTGCAAACGTCTCCAGATAAGACCAGACACGGGCGCCGGATATTTGGGCGCCGTTGCAATTTTCGTCGTATCGCTATTCTTCACGGATCTGGCTTTCAATCTGTTGTTAATTCAGCTGATTCTCATTGTGCTCACCGCCGGGACACTTATTGCAGCTGCACTGCGCGGTGCAGCGTTTGATAAGATGATTGCCTCCGCGGGCGCCACGATTCTTGGGGTTCTGTACGTCTCCTTTCTTGGGAGTCACCTCCTCTCGATTCGATTGGGTTTTGGACCCGCGCTATCGGCTCATCTGCTTTCGTTCTTCTTCTTAGTATTGATGGGAGCTGACGCCGGTGCCTTTTACATTGGGCGTGCTTTTGGTAAACACAAACTTGCTCCCAAGATCAGTCCCGGGAAAACCTGGGAAGGTGTTATAGGCGGTATAGTGGCAGCCCTGGGAATGGCTGCTCTCGCTCATTTCTGGTTTTTTCGTGAGCTTCCTCTGAGATTGGCACTACCACTTTCTGTGGTGATGATGGTTGTTGGACTCTTGGGCGACTTGACCGAAAGCGCTCTGAAGCGTGGGGCTGGAGCAAAAGACGCTGCGAATATTCTTCCTGGTCACGGTGGGATACTTGATCGACTGGATAGCTTGCTCTTCAATGCACCGCTCATCTACTATTTTGCTCGCTTTTACTTCAGCAGCTGATCCACCAGAAGAAGCGGGCTAATGACCAACCGCAAAATTGTCCTGATCATTATTGGCGTCCTGGCCGCGATAACTCTTGTGATTCTTATCTTTGTTGGTGTTATCGTTGGCTTTGCGTTGTATTCGATCGGAAATAGTGAAGCAGCTGAGACCGCCAGAAATTTTCTCCGTAGTAATGAGAAACTCAAGACAGATATTGGCGAAGTGAAAGACTTTGGTAGTATCGTCACGGGCAGCGTCAATATCAATACCGACAACGGCCAGGCAACTGTGAATCTGAAAGTTGTTGGCGCGCGCCAGACGGTCAACGCTTCAGTCAATCTCCTTTTCATTCATGGACAGGCCTGGAGAGTAAGTTCTGCTTCCTACGTGAATGCTTCAGGCCAAACGATAAGTCTTCAAGACCCCTACGAATCTAAAAAGCTCGCTTCCCCGCCTCCACGTTTAGCAGCAGCATAGTATGTTCAGCAAAGGCGTCGCGATACTTGGCTCGACCGGTTCAATCGGCTGCAATACTCTGCGAGTGATTGAATCGTTGGCGGCACGGCAAATGCGCGTTGTCGCACTGGCGGCCGGCCACAATGTTGAGCGCCTGGCTGATCAAGTTGCAGCCCACTTACCTGAACTGGCTTCCGTAGAAAATGAGAACGCCGCTCAGGAATTGCGGACACTCCTGTTCGAACGGAATGTAGATCTACCTCGCATTGTCGTCGGAGAGGACGGGCTGGTCGAAGTCGCCACGCACCCTGAGGCAGATTGCGTAGTCAGTGCAACTGTGGGTGCTGTTGGTTTCGTTCCCACGCTGCGTGCGCTCGAGGCGGGTAAACGCGTGGCTTTGGCCAACAAAGAGACGCTGGTGATGGCCGGCGAGCTGATGACACGCGCTGCGAAGACTTCTGGCGCTGAACTTCTGCCGGTTGACTCGGAACACAATGCGTTACATCAGTGCTTGCGAGGGGAGATACGGGACGAGGTAAAGCGGATTGTGCTGACTGCTTCAGGCGGTCCGTTCCGTACGAAAAATAAGTCGGAGATGAAGGGCGCGAGTGTATCTGAAGCTATGCGTCATCCCACCTGGAGCATGGGCGCCAAGATTACGATTGACTCCGCGACCTTGATGAATAAGGGGCTGGAGGTGATAGAAGCTCATTGGCTATTCGGTTTTGGACCTGATGAGATTGACATACTTGTGCACCCCGAATCAGTGGTGCACTCGATGATCGAATTAGTTGACGGGTCGGTGATAGCGCAAATGGGAATCACTGACATGCGGCATGCTATCCAGTATGCGTTAACTTATCCGCAACGCGACTCGTGTACGTTACCAGCGCTGGATCTAACGGCGATCTCGTCGCTGCATTTTGAAGCACCTGACTTGGAACGTTTTCCATGCATCGCGCTTGCTTATCGTGCGCTCGCGGCAGGCGGAACGCTCCCAGCAGCGATGAATGCGGCAAACGAAGAGGCCGTGAATGCGTTTCTGGATGAGCGCATTTGCTTGACGGAGATACCGGCGGTTATTGAGGCGGTGATGGATAGTCATTCCCCAAAACCCGTCGATACGATCGAGACCGTGTTGGAGGTTGATCGGTGGGCGCGGTTAGCCGCTGGGGAGGAGATCGGCAAGATCGCGAAGAAGGCCGCCGGAGCCAATAGTTGGCAAGATCTATCGTTTGACGCCTGCTAAGTCGCCGCGTAAACTCCTTCGTGCAACCCAAAAACGTGGGTTGGTGTCTAATTTGAGCCTTTTTAGGAAACGTTTAGAAAGAGCTTTGATCTAATGACTTATGTAATCGGCGCGGCCGCGTTTATTTTCATCCTAGGCTCGGCAGTTGTCCTTCACGAGTTTGGCCACTTCCTGGTTGCTAAGCTCCTGCGAATTCGTGTTGAAACATTCTCAGTGGGATTTGGTCCTCGATTGTTTGGTAAGAAATTCGGACATACCGACTATCGCGTTTCAGCAATACCACTTGGCGGCTACGTCAAGTTGGGCGGCGATGAATCGAACGCCCCGCTGGAGGGACAGGGTGCTACCGACATTCCTCCCGAGGAAATGTTCAATCTGCGCCCTCGCTACCAGAGAATCATGGTTGCGGTTGCTGGCCCTGTCATGAATGTGCTCACGGCGTTGGCGATTCCGTTTGCGGGCGCGATGATGTTTGGCGTGACCGTAGCTCCCACGCCGGTTGTTATCCACATCAAGCCGGGGGGGGCAGCTGACCAGGCTGGGTTCAAGGTTGGGGATCGAATTGTTTCATTCAACGGTTCAGAGAATCCTACCTGGGACACAATCCAGGGTGACGCCTTATTGTCGCCGGACTTGCCGCTTCCGGTGGTACTAGAGCGCAATGGGCAGCAAGTCGCTGTAACCATCAAACCTACAGTGCGCGTCGAGAACGGCGAAAGCGCTGGTGAACTGGATTTCATTCCAGACTATGGTGGCGTGCCGGCGGTTATCAGCGACGTGACTGCTGGTTCGCCCGCCGAACAAGCTGGTCTGCGTGCTCAAGATCAAATTGTTTTGGTTGCTGGAGAAGGAGTCCGTAGCGCAGCTCAGGTGACGGAGTACATTCGCGGGCATGAGGGGCAGCCCATTCAGTTGACTATTCAACGCGGCAATCAGCGTTCAGAACTAACGACAGGGACGCAAAGATTGCCCGGCGGGAAAATCGGAATCAGCATCGGCGATAAGCTTCCTTTGCAGAAAGCAGGAATCGGCACGTCGTTAGCATTTGCTTACCAGCAGAACGTGCAAATCCTGCGCTTGACTGGCAAGGCTCTTGGGCAAGTAGCATCAGGAAAGCGATCAGTCAGAAACACGTTGTCAGGTCCGATAGGCATTTATCAAGTCGCGCAGAAATCCGTCGAAACCTTAGGGTGGGACGGCGTGTTTGGGATGCTTGGGTTCCTCAGTCTTAATCTCGGTATCTTTAATTTGTTGCCGATACCTGTGCTTGACGGCGGCACTATCTTCCTGTGCCTGATTGAAGGTTTGCTTGCGCTCATTGGATTGTCAATCTCTGCTGTGGTTCGCGATCGCATTCAACAAGTCGGGTTCGTTATGGTCCTTTTACTGATGGTGTTTGTAATCACGAACGACTTGTTGAAGAAATTTGGCGGCGGTCCGGAGCCGGAAAAGCCGGCCGCGACGGCGCCTGCGAAATAAAATGATCGAAGAGTTAAGGTCCGACGTACAAACTTTTGAGCCGGGGTTGGCGAAGGAGTTTTGAAGTCGGACTTTTGACTGTATTGACTATGCGGCAAACAAAACCCGTTCAAGTTAAGCATCTACAGATTGGCGGCGGCGCGCCAGTTGTGATTCAGTCAATGACTAAAACTGACACTGCTGACGTCGATGCAACTGTTGCCCAAATAGAAGAGATGGTGCGTGCCGGGTGCGAAATCGTGCGCCTGGCAGTGCCGGACAATGATGCTGCCGTCGCACTCAAAGAAATTCGCAAGCGTGTTCCGGATGTCCCAATCGTCGCCGACATCCACTTTCACTACAAACTTGCTTTGATGGCGCTTGAGGCTGGGATTGATAAGCTGCGACTCAATCCTGGCAACATTGGAGCTCATGAACGCATTCGGGAAGTTGTTCGCGCCGCGCAGGCGCAACGAGTTCCTATTCGGATAGGCGTTAATGGCGGCTCGCTCGAAAAGGATTTGTTGAAGAAATATGGAACAGCGACGCCCGAAGCAATGGTCGAGTCGGCGCTGCGTCACATCCGTATCCTCGAGGATTTAGATTTTACTGACATCATAATCTCGCTTAAGGCTTCCGACGTTCACCGGACCGTGGCTGCGTATCGTTTACTGGCGCAGAGAGTCGATTATCCGTTTCACCTCGGCGTCACAGAGGCCGGAACATCATTCAGCGGAACAATAAAGTCGTCGATTGGGCTGGGTATTTTGCTTCACGAAGGCATTGGCGACACGATCCGCGTATCGCTCGCTGCTGAACCTCAAGAAGAAGTTCGCGTTGCATGGGAAATCGTAAAATCGTTAGGTTTGCGAACTCGCGGTGTAACCGTCGTTGCGTGTCCGACCTGCGGCCGTCTCGACGTCGATAACTTTGTCGGCATCGTGACTGAAATAGAACGTCGCCTCGCTCACATCGAAGAGCCGCTGCATCTTTCAATCATGGGTTGTGCAGTAAACGGACCGGGCGAAGCGCACGACTCGCAACTTGGTATTACGTTTGGACGTGGCGTCGGAATGATTTTCAAAGATGGCGTACCGATGCGCAAGGTTGCGGGGGAGAATATTGTTGAAGCGTTCGTGATGGAAACTGAAAAGTTGCTGGCAGAAGGCGCGACTGCTGAAAAGGGAGCCGAACCCGAGTTGGTGACTATTACGCGATAGAGTTTTCCGCCGCAGATTTACGCCGATAAACGCAGACTCAGACCAGTCAGGAAAGAGCATTTGCCTTGTTCCTTTTTCTAATCTGTGTTTATCGGCGTAAATCTGCGGCCTAAAGTCTTCTCTCATTTCACGCTAAAGCGCTTCACAGGAATCTCGCCGGAAGCCATTGTCAGAAACAAAGAATCTGTCGCTACCTTGCGATTGATGTTTACAATCAATTGCTCGCGCATGTCCTCGATTTCCAATACCCATGCAGCAGCGCGCCGCGGATCCATTTGCTTGCTAATCCGTTCCAAGTCGCTTGCCAAATCTTCATTCACCAGTTGTTCTCGCCTGGCGCCCGACGACAACATCCACGCATCGCGAATTAGTGTTTCCAGCACATCCAGGCGTTCTTCAAACTCATCTTTGTACTGTGCTTCATTGAGTTGTTCCGCCGATCTAAGCAACTGCGCGCGATTGTCGGAAATAACCAGTGCCTCCAGCACAGTCAACATCGCTTTTCGTTGCGAGGTGAAAGTTTGAATATCGCCGGACAAGGCCCGCGAAATGCTGCCAGCGGCCGCGCGCGCACGTAATCGAGCTGATTCGGGATCCACTAGATTGTTGGTGAGCAGAAACGTCTCGATGTCAGCTGGAGCAAGTGGTGAGAATCGAATCATTTGACATCTCGACAAGATCGTTGGCAGTAACATTGCTGGTCTTGAAGTGATCAGAATCAAATGGGAAGTTGTTGGGGGTTCCTCGAGAACCTTCAACAGCGCGTTAGCTGACGCATCGTTAAGCTTCTCGGCCTCTTCAATAATGAAGACTCGAGCGTTGCCTTCAAATGGGCGGAAGTTTGCCTCGCGCTCTATCTGTCGCATTTGGTCGACCCGCAAAACACGCTTTGGTGCTATGACCATTCCGACGTCACGATGATCAGTCCAAATCATCGGGATCCAATCATCGCGATCGCTGCTCGTCGGATAGTTGATTTTCAGGATGCGCTTGCAGGCGCTACACGTCCCGCAGCCTTGGAGCTCCTTTGGCGAACGACAGTTGAGCGCACGGGCAACTTCCAGAGCAAATAACTTCTTGCCCACACCTTCTTCGCCAACGAAAAGAAGAGCGCCGGGCAGCCGCCCCGAAACCAGCATGCGTCTTAAGACTTCCTTGACTCTATTGTTGCCCGTTAGCGAATCAAACATATGTTACCTAGTCCTCAGGTGTCCTCGACTTTGTAAGAAAGGAACAAGAATCGCTTTAACCCGTTCGTGCGTTGCTTCCACAGCGCCACTTGTGTCGATCACTCTGACACGATGCGGCTCCGCAGCAGCAATCTGGAGATATGCTTCGCGAACTCGTTCATGGAAGTCAGCGTGCTCAATGTCTAGACGATCCCGTTGATTTCGAGGGTTTGATCTTCGTCTTGTCCGGTTAGTAGATTCGCCGACTGAAACGTCGAACAACAACGTCAAGTCAGGTACAAGTCCTTCGGTCGCCAAACGAACGATTTCGGAGACGAGACCAGGTTCAAAACCTCGTCCCGCACCCTGGTAAGCGACAGTTGCGTCGGCATAGCGATCTGAGATCACAACGCCGCCCTCTGCCAACGCAGGGCGAAGGACACGTCGCACGTGTTGGGCGCGGTCTGCAGCAAAGACCAGGAGTTCAGTGAGCGGATCGACTTCCTCTTGAGCGTCGAGTAGTGCCGCTCGAAGGCGCAAGCCAATTGTTGTGCCGCCAGGTTCCCGTGTCATCAGGGGCTGACAGCCATGGTCTTTGAGAAAATTGCCGGCTAAGCGTAATTGAGTAGACTTGCCGCTACCGTCGATACCTTCGAAGGTAATAAAAGTTCCAGCCACAGATCCTCTTGTTTGAATGAGTATGTCTTCGCGCGAGAGTGTAACGAATCGTTAAGCGTGAGGCGAGTTTACTTCGTCCTGACGAGCATGAGTCTCGGTCGCCGGAGAAGGGTGCAGCTCGCCCGTCGCCCTGCGCGACTGCGAGATGGTGGAAATGGCGTGTTTGAAAATCAGCTGTTCCTGCGAACCCGATTCCAGTAGAACCGAGAACTTGTCGAAGCTTCGGATACGTCCGGTCAGCTTCGCACCATTCAGAAGGTAAATGACTACAGTAGTCTTCTCACGCCTGACTGTATTTAGAAAGGCGTCCTGAATATTCTGTGGTGCCTGTTTACCGTCGGACATCTTGAAAACCCGGAAAGCATCGGAAATTGCGGTTGCAAGGAGATTACAACACGGGTTAGGGGCTGACAAGAGATAGGCCAAGATGTGATAGAAAGATGATTATTTGGGTTGGGCAGGGGCCATAAGACTTTCCATAACCGATCCCAAAACCCCCATTTCCTCACCAAACCCAGCAAACCATTCGACGCCGTTTTCATGGCGAAACCATGTCAATTGACGCTTGGCGTAGTGGCGAATGTCGAGCTTGGTCTGGTCAATCGCGCTCTCAAGAGACCGTTCCCCTCTAAGGAACTCAACCACTCGCCGATAGCCGTGGGCCCCCAACGCACTCGACTCAGCGGGAACACCCTGAGCCAATAGGTTGCAAACCTCGTCAACCAGGCCGGATTCGAAGTGAACTTCAGTGCGCCGATTGATGTGTTGGTACAGTTCATCTCGTGGCGGATTCAACGCGAGAATTCGCAGGCGCCGTGTACTTTCGTGAGGTGCGGGCCGGTCATCCATCTGAGCAACAATTGATCGGCCGGTTTGAATCCTGACCTCAAGTGCTCGCTGGACGCGTGGCCAATCCCGTGGAAAGAAACGCTTAGCGCCAGTTGGGTCGAGTCGTTGCAAGAGTCGATGGACGTATTCTGGACCTCGTCTTTCTCGAATCGTGGTGATCCGTTGCCGCAGTGCCGCATCTGTATCAGGACTCGCAAAGAAGGGTTGACGGAGCGCCCGTAAATAGAAACCAGTTCCGCCAACCAGCAAAGGGACACGGCCTCGAGTCTCGATCTCCTCGATTTTGGTGACCGCTTCGCGCGCCCACTCAGCTGCGGTGTAGTTAATGAGGGGTGAAACGAAATCAATGAGGTGGTGGGGAATGCCTTTTCGCTCTTCGAGAGGAACTTTGGCGGTGGCGATCTGAATCTCCTGATAAACCTGGACAGAGTCGCAGTTGATGATTTCGCCGTTTAACTGGAGAGCAACTTCAATCCCTAGTGTGCTCTTGCCTGATGCCGTTGGACCGACGATCGCTACTACTGGATTCTGAGGTGAGTTCACGCGCGAGAGAATATCACGCGAAAAAGTAAGAACGCCCAGATGAATGCGAGGATAATCAGACTGGCGATGATTTGATTACGGGTGAAGCGCATCGCTGAAGCGTGAATCGGAGCAATAGAGTCGATTAAGTCGTCGTTCAGTAGATGAATAATGAACCAACCTTGATGTTAAGCTCGGGCAGCAGTTCAGACACGATTTCATCCTTCTCCTCAAGACGAGCAAATTCGTCGAGCTTATTCCCTCGTAACCGGTAGATCGTAAGGGATCGATTCTGAGGATCAACTATCCAATATTCTTCGACACCGTATTTGCCATAGAGCCGCTGCTTGGCATCAACATCGCGCTTGCGGTTTTCGCTGCCTGGAGAAAGAATCTCAATAACTAGATCAGGCGCGGCGATGAAGCGGTTGTTTGCGACAATCTTGTCCCATCGTTCCTTACGAACAATTACCAGATCGGGTATCACCGCATCAAAGTTACTAAAGACGGCACCCGCTCCAGGGACAATCTTGCCGATTGGATTCCGGCTTAGATGGTTGACGATTGCTACTTGAAGATTCTGAAGCACCAGCTGGTGAGGAATTCCTGGTGCTGTTGAGACGAATAGTTCTCCTTCAATCAGTTCGTAGCGATTCCACTCATCGTCTGAGTATTTATCCAGATCCGCTACAGTCATGAGGCGTTCGATTGAAGACATGGATGTTAGACCATCTTGGTTAACTGTTCAATTTGTGTTCATCAGTACATCTTAGTGAGTTCGATGCCTGTGTAATAAGCCTTCAGAATCTGTTCGTAACTCCAACCTTGTTTCGCCAGACCATACGCACCCACCTGGCACATACCAACGCCGTGACCCCAGCCGCGACCGTGGAATACAAATTCGGTGATACGGCCATTCTCGTCGTACTCGCGATCGATCACGAACAGTTGTTCCTTCAAGCCAAGCGCGGACCGGATGCGTCCGCCCCGAACATGGGCGGTACCATTTGACCCGACTACTTCCAAATCTGTAACTCGATGCGAGGAGCCGCGAGAGATAACGCGCAAATCTATGAGTTGGCCGATGCCCCGCGCAGAACGGGCCAGTCGTCCTTGTACCTGACTTGGGGATAGCCCTTTTGTCCAATTGCTGAAGGGTGAGAACCGATCGGCGGCAGCACCATTTAGGGCAGGCTTAACTTCAAGATAGTCAACCAGTCCATCCGGGCCGACGTGAAAAATAACTGGTTCACCACCAACCAGGGCCAGTGAACGAACCGCGTAAGCACTGTCGCCAATTTGGCGGAAAAGGAAGGCTTCCCGGCTCATTTTTAGGGGTACGTCCTTGCCGCGATTAGACCTCAGTATTAGCTGGCCGTCATTAGTTGGTTTCGCACTGCCTCTTTGCAATTGAAGCAAGTTACGATTCTCAAGAAGTTTGACGATGGCGTGTAACACACGAGCTCGAGACAAAGATTCACGTGGACGCAGTGTCGCGTCGGGATAGACTGACAGGTATCCATCTCGAACAAGCAAGGCAAGGTCAGCTCGGTATTGACTCGGAACGTCCTGGGCATCGCGAACGGCAAGCAGGTAGTCTGCATCTGCTTGATTAAGTAGTGTACTGTCGCGACTCTCGCCCAATACCGCACTCAATAACGCAGTGGCAAAAGCTGCTGGGCGGTTGACGTCGTCATTCAATACCTGCGGCGGCTGATGAGCTACTCGTGCAGCATTAGCCAGCCAGTTTCGGACCTCCGAAACGCTAGCGGCACCGGCTAGCCATACATCCGATATTCGGGCTGGTAATGTACTGACGTTTTGAATTGCGAAGAGACTTACATCGCGCGCAAGCGGCACGTTGCTCTCTGAATTCAGTTCAGCCGGTTCTCGATTCGTCTTAATTGTGAATGAGGCAAATGCGGCTGGACCTTCTGCGGCGCATTCACGTCCACGCAAATACGGCACGGCCTGGTTGAAAATGTTTTCGGAGTCCTCGGTACGACCCCCGCAGGTCGAAGTGTAAAGCGCATTAATTGGCTCGCCTGCATAGGTGGCGATGAGCCCACGTGTTTCGTCAACGGCGCGAGTGGAGAGTGGATTCTCGGAAGTCAGGCCACGATACACTTGCGATCTGGTTGTCGGCAGGACGTCAAACCCCTGAGCCATAAACTGGCCGCGATTCTTTAATGCGTAAGTTCGCGCGGCTACCGCTTGAGCTTTTAATGCTTCGATTGCCGGATAACCGCCAGGTGAGAGCTCATTCGCTACAACGCCGCGGACGTAGTCTTCCAAGCCCAGCTCATTCACTACCGTCAACGATCCGCGTAGATTGGCAAAGACTTCAATGCGACCGCGATACGGACGATCATTAAAACGGACTGGGGCATTCTTCTCGTCGTCAGAGGCAAAGGCGACAGGTGCGCTAGAACTAAATAGATGATCATTCGTTGTGGATGACGCCACGACTTCACGGGACGGCATAGTGATGCGTGTAGCCAGGCGAATGCCGTTGTTGTTTTGCGGTTGCGCGGCTGCTGTCGTGTTTGGAGGAGTTTCACTCGACGCGGAAGGACCGGCTACCGTCGCATCCAGGCCGGACGCCTCAAGACGAGCGCGCAGTTCCTCGGCCTCCTCACGCGGTTGTTTTGGTCCAACCACGAGTCCCCACGTCTTTGTTTCAGTATCGAAAAGTACTTGCGAGTCTTCGTTTGCGCTCTTCTTGATCTCTTTTGCGTTCTCTTCAGCTTCCTCTCGTGAAAGAGCACCGGCGACCATCACACGGTAGGAGTCCTCTTGAATTGTTGGCGGTACAGGTGACAACAAGTGGGGGTCGACTCTTACGCGAGAGGTATCCAGGGCTAACAGAGTGCTGCCGCCACTCGCGTTCAGATGACTATTGCTTGAGATTACCGCCGAACGCGCATTCGTACTGAGAGCCACACGAATTGTAGGTTCGGGCCCGACAATCGAACTCAAAACGGGGGTTGGAATGGCTGAAATTGAAGTCGAGGGTTGAGGCCACTCAGTTTGCACCCGTCTTGGCCTGCTGTCTTGATTGGCTGGCTGCTGCGCAGAGACTGCGAAACAGGGAAGCGAATAGGCCAATAGGACGGAAATGACTCTCCGGGCGCGGGAACTGAGCATACTTCAAGGTCCTTGACGGCTTCAGTTATCAGGGAGGGCATTGGCCGCGGCAGGAATAGTACTACATTATTGCAGATTTAAGATTGAGAACATTGCCGATTGCCAATTTCGGATACTGGGGGAACCTTCGAGCTTAGACTTTTGAACTCCGAACCGGGTTTCAAATCGGCAATCGGCAATTGGCAATCGGCAATGATCGTATTGGCAAGGGCCGGGGTCTATGGTATAGACGGATCACACCCCCGGCAACGGAATGCGAGTTTAGCCCCTAGGGTTGCCCTTGATGAGGAGGACAGCTTGAGGAGTATTACTTCCTACCGTTTTGGATTTCTCGGCTGCGCCGCCTTAGCGCTAGCTGTGATTGCGGCCGGCTGTTTACCCAAACCACCGTCGGAGACGGGCGATATTTCCATTACTCTGTACGGCTTCTCAATCATGAAGGAGTCGTTGGAGAAAGCAATTTTCCCTAACTTTGCGGCGAAGTGGAAACGTGAACACGGGCAGGATGTTCGGTTCACATCTTCGTTTGCCGGTTCTGAAACCGTAACCAATCAAATATTGCAGGGTGTACAAGCAGATATCGTCATCCTTTCGATCGATCGGGACGCTCAGAGGTTGAAACAGGGTGGTTTTGTCACCAACAACTGGCATGCGTTGCCCTACAAAGGAATCGTAAATAAAACCCCGTTCGTTATTTTGGTTCGCAAAGGTAATCCAAAGGGTATCCACGATTTTCCTGATCTGGCCAAGCCTGGTGTCCGCTTAATCCATCCTGATCCCGTGAGCTCCGGCGGCGCACAATGGTCGATTCTCGCAATCTATGGCTCAGAGTTGGTCAAGTCTGAGAAGGAGAACATACAAGATCAGGCCCGAGCTCTGCAGTCGTTGGAAGCAATTTGGCGGAACGTAATCTCGACACCAGGATCGGCTCGTGAGGCGAGAACTCAGTTTGAGACCGGTTTCGGCGACGCGTTGATTACCTACGAGCTTGAAGGACTCTTGATGAAGACTGCGGGAACGGCTGATGTGGAGGTTGTTGTCCCCAGGGCGTCTATTTTCAGCGAACATCCGGCAGTAGTGGTAGATAAGAACGTGACTGTGGCTAAGCGACCGGTCGTTGACGCTTTCCTTCAGTATCTTTGGACGGATGAAGCCCAACAGGCATTTGTGCAGTATCACTTTCGCTCAGTAGTTAGCGAGAGTCTTAACGAACAGAACAAGGAACTAAGTCATATCGAATTACCGTTCACGATCGACTATTTCGGTGGCTGGGACAAGGCGTACCCGGATGTGATTGAGAAGATTTTTAGGGACCGCGTGCAGAGGAGAAAGTGAGAGGGTTGAAGATTGAAGATTGAAGATTGAAATTATTGTCGATTGTCGTTTTATCAATCTGCAATCTGAAATCTGCAATCTGAAATGCGTGAGCTCATGAGCACCGTCATCCCTTCCATGCGTCACGTTCGCGGCTTCGATGTGGTTCGGCCGCTTAGTATTGGCATGCTCGTCTTTATGATGCTGCCGTTGGTTTTTCTACCGCTGCTGTCGATCTTTATTTTCGGGACGAGTAGTGGTTTGGCTAAGTTCTGGGGTGCACTGACTGCTCCCGAGGCTATTTTTGCCTTGAAGCTTTCAATGGCCACCAGTTTTTGGGCCACCATTTTCAACGTGGTGTTCGGGCTGTTCGCCTCATACGTCTTGTCTCGTTACAACTTTTGGGGACGCAATGCGCTGATCGTTACCATCTCTCTACCAACGGCGATTCCCACAGCCGTGGCTGGCTTTGCGCTCCTCTTGCTCTGGGGCCCATATGGAACTCTAGGTCGTTTTCTTGCACCGCATGGCATTCAGCTGATGTTCACTGCTGGAGCGATCATCCTGGCAAATATCTTTGTTACTTTTCCGCTTGCCTTCGGCGTTATCAAGCCTGTCTTCGATACGATGAGCCGATCCCTTGAAGAAGCTTCGGCTACGATCGGAGCCACCCGCTGGCAAACTTTCTGGTATGTAACTCTGCCGTCGCTGCGAGGCGCAATTGTCTCCGGAGCGCTCTTGACGTTCGCTCGAGCGGTGGGTGAGTTTGGCTCGACAATCCTGGTATCGGGAAATCTCGCAGGGCGAACGCAGACTGCTCCGCTTTACATTTTCGCCAAATTTAACGAAGGGCAAATAGAAGCTGCCAACGCAATTGCCATTGTTTTGGCACTCTTTTCGTTTTTGATTTTTAGTGTGCTCTTCTTCGCCCGCGACTGGTTAGATGTTGATTGAGGCAAACGTTTTGAAAGCGAAACAAAAACTGATTCCGGAACCTGATCGTCCAGCGATGGAACCTCCTACTACGCAAAAGGCTACGAGTGTGGTTGGCGTCAGTAAGCGGTTCGGGAAGACAAGCGTACTGGAAAACATCTCGTTTGACGTTGCTGAAGGCGAAGCGCTCGTGTTGCTGGGAGCATCAGGTAGTGGAAAGACAACGATACTTCGTATTATCGCCGGCCTGGAGCAGCCATACACGGGGCACGTAATTCTTCACGGTCGGGACGTCACGGAACTGCCGGCGCGTGAACGAGGTGTCGGTGTCATCTTTCAGTCTTACGCCCTGTTCCCGAAGATGACCGTTGAGAAAAATGTCGGTTACGGTCTACGTATTCGCAAACGTAAGCGAAAAGAGATTCGCCAAACTGTTAACGAATTACTATCGCTCGTACAACTGGAAGAACACCGCAAGAAATATCCATCACAATTGTCAGGTGGTCAGCAACAGCGTGTGGCGATTGCTCGTACACTCGCATACAAGCCTGAAGTTCTATTGTTTGATGAGCCATTTGGTGCTCTCGACACACAAACCCGAAAGCATCTTCGGCGTGAGATACGGGCGCTGCTTCGTAAGGTCAACGTACCGGCGATCTTTATCACCCACGATCAGGAAGAAGCGCTCGAGCTCGGCGACCGTGTTGCTGTTATTAACAAAGGTCACATCGAACAGATCGGAACGCCGTTTGAAATTTACAACCGCCCCGCGACCGAGTATGTCGCGACATTTTTGGGCGCCGCCAACATTCTGGAAGCTGTCGTGCACAACTCATTTCTGGAAATTGCCTCAGCCCAACTGCCGGTACAACTGGATAAGGAGCGATTTAGAGAAGGCGACTGCGTGAAGATCGTTTTTCGTCCAGAAGATGTTGCATTGAGTAAGACCGAATTTGTGCGGCCCGAACATCATAAGCTCTGCACTGCGTTGGTTGAAGAGATAAGCTTTGTTGGTGCGTATGAGCGCGTTCGCCTACAACTCGAAAAGGGTGGCCGCGACGAATGCGCAGTTGACGATGCCTCTTTCTATCTAACGACCGACACGCCCGAGAGCCAATCTGCCAAAAAATCGATTATTGCGACACGTCCCAAACCTGAGGCGAGCGCCACCAAGCTCTCTATTGGCGAACGCGTCGTAATCGCAATTACCTACTTCACCGTACTGCCCCGTAGCGAAAACAAACAACAAGGATAAGGCGAGGGTTCGAGAGAAAAAATGTTCAAGCTTACACTCTCGAAACAGTACCCAACTATATGAACAAGCGCCTTAACAAACTAACCGTTTGTATCTTCGTTTTACTGGGCGTTGCGGTGGTGTCTAACGGTCAATCAACTCCACCACAAACGGACACGCAGAATTGGAACGACGTCTTTTTGAGCGTACCGGTTGCAGGTCCTGTTGACTTCATCATTCAAGGAACAATTCGAAACGGGCGCAGCATAACGCGACCAGTCGATGAACGCCTTGGCTTCGGATTTTCAATCAAGGTAGGGAAGTACCTGACGGTCATTCCTAATTATTTGCGCATCGGGATGCAGCCATTCGCAGGGCGCCGCATTTTTGAGAATCGGCTGTCGGTCGCTTCTACGATTCGCTTTCCAGTTGGCGGTTTTATTTTTGCCGATCGAAACACCTTCGAGCGCCGGTTGCGACATCCGGGCGTTGACGCGACGCGCTATCGCAACCGTCTACAAATCGATCACCCAATTGGTCCGGCAAAGAAAAAGATTTCGCTATTTGTTTCAGATGAGGTCTTCTACGAATGGTCTTTCAATGCCTGGGTGAGAAATCGAGCTGCGATAGGCATGAGCAAAGTATGGAATAAACACCTCACACTGGATCTCTATTACCTGCGACAGAATGACGGGCACAGTTTGCCAGGCGATTTGCACGTCATCGGGACAGCGTGGAGGTTTAAGCTGTGATGTCCGATATGCTCTAGCTTGTCGTGTCGATCGTAAAAAGCTGGTGGGGAGGGTCAACGACAAGCTAATAAAGCATATCGGCCATAAGTTCAGAGACAGCAACACTGTGAAATCGGCGTCGCACTGCGTTGATATTCGCAAATGGAAGCTTACGCGCGTGTGTGCGATTGGTTAGGAGCACAAACACACGATCGTGCCGCGCGTCGATCCAACAACTCGTGCCCGTAAACCCGTTATGACCAAAACTGTCGACTGGTAAATCAGGCCCGGCTGTTGAATCCTTCGTTACAGCCAATTGCCAACCCAAAGATCGAGCCTCTTCCAACCCCTCCGTCATATTCTTCCGAAACACAGTGCACGTTTCCGGCTTTAACAACGTGGTTTGGTTACCAAGGAATTGTTTTGCAAGCACGAGGATGTCCAAGGCCGTAGAAAACAGACCTGCATGGCCGGCAGCGCCACGGAGAAAGTATGCGTTTCCATCGTGCACTTCGCCCCAGATCACACCTTGACGCGATTTCGCGTAGGTTCCCGCTCCAGTTTGTTCGCACATGTCGCGTTCGTAGTTGTTGCCGCTTTCACAAGCGGCGATACCTGTTTGTAAGGCGAGCTCTGGATTGAAGAATGTGTTTTCGAGTTTGAGTGGTTCAATTATTTCTTTCTGAGCAAGCAGTGCTAAGGAATGACCGGTCATACGTTCGAGAAGAATGCCAAGGGTTATAAAGCCGAGATCGCTATAGATAACTCTCGTGCCGGGTTTGTAATCCAAATCAAGACTCGCTATCGCTCCTGCCGCACGCTCAGGTTCATTGTCAGCTAATAAATAGAGTGGTCGCCAAGCGGGTAGGCCAGCCGTATGAGTAAGTAGTTCACGGACGGTGATCATCTGCTTGTCGGTACGATCAAATTCCGGCAGGTAGTGAGAGACAGAGCTATCAAGCGTTAACTCGCCGAGTTCGATTCTGTGCGCACAAAGGAAGCCGGTGACTAATGGTTTCGTCAGAGAGGCAAGGTCATAAATTGTGTCGAGCTTATTTGCGATTTGATATGGCTCAACTACTGAATGGCCCAGTGCGTCGCTAAACACTGCTTCACCTCGTTCGGCAACGACGTAGACAGCTGAGGGGAAGTCGCCAACCGCGATGTGATCGGAAAGGAGACCCGAAAGTTGAGCGTTTGGTCTAGACATGTCCGATATGCTTTAGCTTGTCGTCGTGATTCATATAAGAGCCCACTAAGAAAGAGGTCGACAAGCTAAAGCATATCGGACATGACAAGCTAAAGCATATCGGACACACCCGGATGTTCGGCATGTTCGCGAATTCTTGCCAACGTTCGGAGTGCGAGGCTTAATGCGTTTTTCCCGTCAAGGCCTGAGACGGGGGCCGGCTTTCCATCTCTTGATGCTTCTAAAAACGAAACGATTTCCGCACGCAACGGCTCTACATCAATCACATCCAGATGCTTGATATGTACTCCCGGCCAGACTCCATTTGCGGCGGGCGGCGCCAGGCTACTGATCGACGCACGCTTGGTTGTGTAATCGATAGCTATGTAATCGTGCGGTTGAAAGAAGCGCATCTTCCGAATTTTCTCAGTCCCAACGCGCGAGGCAGTGATGTTTGCGACAGCGCCGGACGCAAACTCCAGGCGTGCGTTTGCCGCGTCGACCTTGTTTGTGAGAATAGCGATGCCTACCGCATGGATTCCGGTGACTTCAACGTCCTCACCGACAAGCCACTGCACGATATCGAGATCATGAATCATCAAATCGAGCACGACGTCGATGTCGAGTGAACGAGCGGTAAATTCGCCGACGCGATGGATCTCGAAATACACCGGCTTCCGCACGTGTGGACGTAGGGCAACCATCGCGGGATTGAAGCGCTCGAGGTGTCCCACTTGCAGAAGTGCATTTCCAGACTCAGCTGCTTTTATCATGCGATCGGCTTCGTGGAGGGTTCTGGAGATCGGTTTCTCGACCAGCACATGGATTCCTGCTTCCAAAAGACCACAGGCGATTTCGCAGTGAACTTCTGTGGGAACAACGAGACTCACGGCGTCGACCTTCCCGATCAGATCGCGCCAGTCAACCAACCATTCGACGCCGCGCTCTTCGGCGATGGAGCGCGCCGTCTGTTCGTTTAGATCAACGACTGAAACGAAATGAGATAGGCCCTCTGAAGCGAGCGCGGCATGAAGGCGTGCGTGTTGGCGCCCCAAACTACCGACGCCGATAACTGCTGTTCGTAAGGACATTGGTAACAGAGTTAATCGCTTAACTTAGTGCTTTGTGCTTTGAGCTTTGTCTGACGTAGACTCTCCGTCCGAAATGTCCGATATGCTTTAGCTTGTCGTCTTAGTATCATTCGAGCGCTTGTCAGTCATTCACTACGACAAGCTAAAGCATATCGGACATCACTACGGACAACTGACCACAGGAATATACTTGCATCCTTCAACGCTTGCCAAGCGAGTCCACTTTTTCCTTTTTCTCGCTTTCATCGCTTTCTATTTTTACGGTCTGGGCCACCTTCCCCTGGTTGGTCCGGATGAACCACGTTATGCGCAGGTAGCTCGCGAAATGTTTTTGCGTGGCGATCTGATCACCCCGACCCTGGGCGGACATACATGGTTTGAAAAGCCGGCGTTGCTCTACTGGATGATCATTGGCGCCTTCAAGATGTTTGGCGTCCACGAATGGTCGGCACGTCTGGGTCCGGCGATTTGCGGTCTGCTTACCGTTCTGGCCGTCTGGTGGTTGGCGAATTTACTCGAGCGAACCAGTAACGCGGAGTGGAAAGGCTACGGAAATTGGAGCGCGCTTATTGCCGCCTCGTGTCTCGGAATGGTTGTGTTTTCCAGAGGCGTGAGCTTCGACATCGTAGTCACGATGACCATTACCTGGGCGCTAACGTTCTTCTTGCGGTCTGAATTGGTTGATGATTCCCGTAAGCGGATCAAGCTTCTTATCGGATTCTACTTTTTCGTTGGGCTGTCTTTGATTGCCAAGGGTTTGGTGGGTGTTGTGATTCCGTTTGGCGTGGTGGGCTTCTACTTTCTTCTGAGACGTGCGAAGCCAGGCAGAGCAATTTGGTTCAGTTTGTTTTGGGGTGTTCCGCTTGCGCTTCTTGTTTCCTCGGTTTGGTACGGACCAGTGATCTACAAGCATGGATGGCAGTTCATCAATCAGTTTTTTGTCCAACACCATTTCGCGCGGTACGTCTCAAACAAGTATCACCACCCGCAACCGCTGTACTTTTACCCGGCCATTCTTTTGATGTTGACTGTGCCGTGGACTCCTTTTCTGATTGACGCGTTCATTAGCTCTAAGCGTTGGAACTGGCGCAGCGATGCGATGTCGAGCCGGTTGCTGGTTTTTTCCTTGGCCTGGGTCTTGTTTCCTGTCGTCTTCTTCTCCTTCTCAGTCTCGAAACTGCCCGCCTATATCCTCCCGGTATTGCCGGCGGCCTTGATGTTGACGAGCAGCAGCGTCACCCGGTTCCAGTCAAGGATAGGCTGGAGTTGGCCAATTAGAGCTACCGGAGTTCTGTGTCTTCTACTGGGATTAACTGGCCTCATTTATGGTCTACGAGTGGAGCACCTTTCTGTTACGTGCGCCGTGTTGTCGTCGTTACCGTTTTTACTGGCAGGCATAGTCGCTCTGCTCAGGAATCTTTCGCCGCCGGTGTCAGTGTTATCCGTCGCCGGCGCTGTATTAATTTCAATGGTTCTGATTTTGAATTGCGTAGTATTGAAAGTGTCTCGCCGAGAGTCAACTCGGGACTTGTTAGAGCTCGCAGACGCACGCGGTTATTCAACCCTTCCAGTGCTGGCGATGCACTGGGACGATCGTTCGGCTGAGTTCTACGCGAGTGGACGCGTAATTTACGGAACTGACGGGGAAGTTACGGCGCTTGACGAAGCTCCCGCGATCGTCGATGCGGTGCGTAAACGAAAAGAAAGAATACTGGCTTTCATTCCGGCGGAAGATATCGACCTGTTTCGAGGACAGCCGGGTATCGAAGTTGTGGGTGATAACGGGAAGCTCGCGTTGCTGTGTTTGTATTAGCGCAGGTACCTATCGAAGTAGTCGATGACAATCCGATCGTAACCCTCGCCTTGCTCACCTGTGGCTGATGGCAGATTCAACCCGCTTAAGGGAAGGTCAGTTCTGATTTCAACGTACGCCGGATTCTGAAAACAGCTGTGAAGTGAAGCGGTCGAAGATATTAAGTAGCCTGCGTCGGTTCCTGACAAAAGGAGCACGCGTTGGTTCCGTAGAGAGGCAGCGATCTCACAGGCATTGGTAGGTGAGTAAGCACCTAACATGTAGATCTGCGTAGCCGTTCTTGAAAGATAATTAAGCAGTCTGTTATCGAGGCCGGTACAGTTTGTTATAGCCGTGTTCAATAATTCGGTTGACGAACGGGGAATGGAATCAAGTACCATCACTTTGATTTGATTGTCGGGCTTAGCTGCCTTTAGTGCGCTGTAAGCACCTAACTCAACCCCATACAAACCAAATCGATCGCCAACCAACTTCGTTTTGTTTTCAGACTTTACGTTGCGCAGGAAATCGAGTGCTGCCAGAAGGTCTTCATCGTCCCGTCCGCCAAGTGAGCTCCACTTCACTAACGGATTCATTCCATGGCCACGCAAGTCGGGCCACAGGATAGTGAAGTTTGTTGTCTCGTTTATCTTTACGCCGAGGTTGAATACATAAGAGCGATCGGCTCCATAACGATGGAGCAGGACGACCGCTGGCGCACCTTCAGCGCCTTTTAATAACCAGCCGCGCGCGCGCGTGCCGTCGTGATTGGCCCAGGTCTCATCTGTGACCTTCAAGGCTGGTCCGCTTATTTGTGAGAACGATTGTGGTGTTACTAGGTACGCTCTTTTGGTGGGCCGTGAGACGCAGTAAACAATAAAACCAAGTGCGCCTAATAGCGCCAGCACAATTACCAGCGCTATTGGCAGCAGCGATTTAACAAGTCGTTTACCGAGTCGTCGTCTGGGTGGCATGAGAATCGATCATGATAGCTCGGGTCAGCGTCCGCTCAGGTTTTTGTGGACCGCGGACTTCTGAATCGCCTCATAATAGTCTTCTGGGGTGTTGATGTTAACAAAAAAGTTCTGCGATTCAGGCAGTTCGTCGAGCTTAGAGAATGAAACCCAACGGGTCTTTACGGTTTCAAGTAGATCAAGAGGCCGGCGGCGACCTTTCTGGATCAATTCAGTGGCGCGCTGCAGGCAAGGTTCAACTCGGTAGAGTGCACACAAAGGTTGAGGGCGGTCATCGGGCTGAATGGGAACAACGGCCTCGTAGTCTTTCCGTTCACTCGCGAGGTGTGTAATTAGTTCTGCGCTAATGAAAGGCAGGTCACAGGCGACGATGAATGCCCATTCAGTTTTGCATGCGTGCAAGGCTCCATGGAGACCGCCGAGCGCACCCCATTGAGGATAGACATCAGTTGCAGTTTTCAGTCTCGTGTCCTCTGCCGTGTGTCCAACCAACGTGACCAAGGGCGTGACATTGAAAAGTGTGTTTGCGATATGTTGCGTGAGCGATTCAGCTCCAATGAGTAGCTGAGACTTGTCCACGCCCATTCTGCTCGACGCTCCGCCCGCGAGGATGAAGGCTTCGAATTGGTCCATGGCTGTTGGGATTAACTGAACTGAAGGGCTCCCACCGCGGCGAAGTTATCACGTGTATTGCCCATTAACAATGAAAGTACTCTCGCGACCGAAAGCCTCAGCGCTCGTCTAAATTGCTTTCCGACTGAAACGCGTTGCGGCTCGCGCTTCAGAATGCTAAGCATTTTCATGGCTTTGAACATTTCAGGATCACTTTGTTAGAACCTTGTCATGTTCACAAGATATCCTGTTCAAGAAGATTATCCCCCCTTGACACTTGGGCTATTAGGGGAGTAGATTGCGGCCCGTCATCGCATCCCCCAATGCTCTCAAAAGTTGATGCGTTGATTTTTCCTCGTTCAATTCGCGTCAACTAGAAATCCAACCAACTGATCGCAGGGTCCGGAGTACCCTATCTGTCTCTATTGGTCCACACACGGTCGAACCTGCTGATTGGCTGACGACCCAGGTCCGTCTCTAAGCGGTAAGGGAGGCGATTATCGTGCTCAGTACCGTCATTTCACTCCTGCTCCAATACTCACTGGTGATTTCGTTGTCGGTAGTACCGGCAAACAAATCATCGATTAAAGGAAAGCGCGCACACCAAGATCCGGTAAGGCCCACGCCACCAACGCCGGGCCACGGCAGTGGTGGTGAGGGGCCTGGCGGCAGCTTCAACGTCGATCCTCCCGAAAGGCGACAGGGACCACCGCCGGGAGTTCGTGACCTCTCGCAGGTACTGAACGAAGCGCGCGCACGACCGAGAATTCCTGATCCAATTCCCTCGACTGAAAAATACTGCTGGCCGGGCGACCCGTCGTGTAGAAAACCGCCAGCAGCTGCGAAACCGCGAACACCTGCGCCAACGCCAACGCCTCCACCGCGACCGCAGGCGCAAAGTTCCGTGCAACCTGAGTTGATGGTGGCAAATAACAGCGGGTATGTCGAAAGACTCTTAAGCAGTGCGATGCCGTACCTTGCACACTTGTGGAAAGACGACGGTTTACCGCGAACCCACGAACCTTTTACTACCGCTCCCAATCATCCCGGGAAGCATACGTCGGCGTTTATATCGCCGCTGAAAAGCGTGGAGAGTAGTAGTGCGAGTTATATCTGGGCCGATTGCAGCACCGTTCAGGGCTATGCCGACGGCGCGCAGGGGAGCGTTTCGATCTATGTCGACGGCTTTCAAGTGGGAACCGCCTACGTCGAGGGAGGTAATTACTTCAGCTTCAACATAGCGGATTATGTGATGGATGGCATGTGGCACGAGATTTCCGCCTGGTATTACACCTATGACTGGCTCTGGCAGGAAGCAGGTAACACCTCCGTCTCCGGCTGTTATCCGTCTTACGACTTTGAGACGCCCCGGCTTGACCCACCGAACGAAACCGGCGATCCGGGAGTCAATCCTGGCTCGCAGAACATCAATTGGAGTGTGCCTTTGGTGGGTTTGCCCGGTCGGGGATTAGATCTAAACCTGGCACTGACCTACAACTCGCTGGCATGGATCAAGTCCTCCGACGGGGGAGCGATGATGTTCGATCCGGACCATGGTTTTCCGAGTCCCGGCTTCCGGCTGCGTTTTCCGATCATTCAAAGTGCCTTTTATAACTCGAACGTGAACGTGTGGTCCTACATGCTGGTTAACTCGAGTGGTGGCCGCAGTGAGATGCGACAGGTGGGAAGCACTAACACCTACGAAGCGGCTGACAGTTCCTACACGAAAATGGTTGATCATGGGAACGGTACTGCTACGGTCTGGCTGAGAGACGGCACACAGATGAGCTTCGACGCATGGAACGGGGAGTTCCGCTGTAACAAGATCAAGGACCGCAACGGCAATTTCATCAGCGTAACTTACACCGCAGCAGGCTTCATCGATACCGTTACCGACACACTCGGACGGCAGGTAGTTTTTAACTACGACGCCTATTACCGCCTGATTTCGATCTCCCAAGTCCGAACCGGATTAGTAGATACGCTGGTTACCTTCGGCTACGACAATGCGTCGTTCAGTCCTTCATTTCCGGGTTTCAATGTTTTTGCGCCAACCACTTCGACGATTCCGGTGCTGACGCAGGTCGGCTTCGCGGACGGCACGCGGTATAACTTCGAATACACGACCTTTGGCCAGGTCAACAAAATTCGCCGGCATGAGGCTGACAATCGGCTGCTCTCTTATGTTCGCTATAACCTCGAGACGGGAGCGCAGAGCGACTGCCCGCGCTTTAGCGAACAGCTAGTGTGGGCCGAGAACTGGAACAACAATCAGGAAGCGTTAATCAGTTACAGCGGCAACGTAAGCACTGGACTGAGTCAGGTCACCACGCCGGACCAGGTCATTCACAAAACCTTCTATCACACGACGGGGTGGCGCTCGGGGTTGGTGGAAAAGACGGAGACGTGGTGGAGCGGCCTGAAACGCAAATGGACCGAGATGTACTGGACGCAGGACAACGAATCGTTGTCGTACCAGGTGAACGCGCGGGTCAATGACCTCCGCGTGTTTGATGAAGCCGGAAATCAACGGCGCACGACGATTGAATACACGTCGTATGGCTTACCTTCCAATGTGCGTGAGTACTCTGGGGGAACGGTAGTGAGGCGGCGGGAGACGCAATACCGGTTCGACGCAGGCTTTGTAGATCGCCGCATTCTGGGTGTGGTTTGGATGGAGTTGATCTATCAGGGTGAAAACACCCTCATGTCAAAGCTCAATTATCATCATGATTGGACTGACTCAGACTCCTGGAACGGACAGACGCCTTCGACCGGACACGATACCGCAAACTATGGATCCGGCTTCACCTGGGGCCGGGCCAATGTGACCGGCATTCGCCGTTACAACCTCGCGGCGCCAAACGATGACAACCAGGCCGTGTGGATCCAGCGATTTGGGTACAACGCGGCAGGCTCACCATTTAAGATGAAGGATGCCGCGAATATCCCAGTTACGATCAGTTACACCGATTCATTTTCAGATAATGTAAACCGCGGCACGCTGGCCTATCCCACAAGTGTTACTGACCAGGATAATTTCGTCTCTACCGCCAAGTACTACTATGAAATCGGGGCGACCACACGCAGCGAAGATCCGAAAAACGCAGTCCAGGTAATTGAATACGACGACGTGGGTCGGTTGGAAAGCGTCACTAATCAATTCACAGGCGGCTATACCCGCTGGGAATATACAACCGTAGGCGAGGTCGTTACTCTTACGAGAGTCGATCCCAGCCAGGGCGAAACCGTGATGGTGGACTATGTTGATGGCGCTGGCCGCGCGCGCGGCACGATCAGCCACCTGCCAAACAGCGTGGGACAGTGGCGCGCCCAGATGTGGGCTTACGACATCATGGGGCGGCTTAAGGAACAAACAAATCCTACGGAAGTCACTCAGGCGTGGCAACCGACGGGCGACGATGCCGCAGGCTGGATAAACACTCAACACACTTACGACTGGCTGGGCCGGCCAAGGATCACCACTAACCAGGACGGCTCCACGCGGGAGTTGATCTATACAGGTTGCGCTTGCGCGGGCGGTGATGTCGTCACCGTCAGAGACGAACGCGGACGCCGCCGCAAACTTTATAACGACCCGTTAGGACGACTGGTCAAAGTTGAGGAG